>JAUJNJ010000005.1:30318-95621 GCA_030448225.1 Phycisphaerae bacterium | reverse complement strand
GTTTTTTTGTGTGTGTGTGTGTTGTCGTTCGAGTGCTGTTTTTTTTTATACGACGCATCTCTTTGTCTCCCATCCGCAGGGCGGCGGAGTGGGGCATCTCACGATTCGCGATCGGCGGCGCTTGGGCGGTGGCCCCCATTGCTCGTCCCCTACCGCGGCGTGGGCCGGGCGCCACACGCGTGGGCGTGAGCCGCGGACCGACCGACCGTCCGGTGACGGGTCGGGGACGCAACGCCCTCGCAGCCCCGTGCCGGACCGGAGCGGCCGGCGGATGCTCGACCCGCGCGGACGGCGTCCCCGCCGTCGCCGTCGCAGCCGCCCCCCAATTATTCGTTTTCGTCGCCCGCGCCGCCGCCGTCGCCGCCATCGTCGCCGGGCATGAGTTCCCCGGCGCTGGTCAGGGTCGACGCCCTCTCGGCGGGCGATCCCGCCGGCGGCGTCTGCTGCTCGAACTGGTAGACGAGCCTGCGCTCCACCGGGCCGTGCCCGTGGTAGGCGGGGTCGGTCCGGACGGTCGATTCCCAGAAGTTCACGGTCTGCGCGTCGCGCACGTGCGGGAACTCGCGGCGGACCACCTGCCAGAACGCGCGGAACTGTTCCTCGTTCGGCCGCGTGCGCAAGTGCTTGATCAGCGACACGTATCGGGCCGAGCCGAACCGCTTCTTCAGCGCCTTCTCGTCCCAGGGGATCGTCCGCCCGTCGGCCCCGATCGCGTCGATGTGGATCACCTGGGCCTGGGGCCCCAGGATGCGCGAGAACGGAGGATAGCACGTGAACGGATAGCCGGTCCGATTTTCCTTAAACCCGAAGGCGAGGTTCCCGACCAGGATCACCAGGAACGTCACCGTGACGGCCCGCAGGCCCGGCGCGGGCATCCGCCCCGTTGCCGGGGCCGTGACGCGCTCGGCGCGATCCGGCGCGGCCGACGAGCGCGTGAACAGGCCGACGAGCGGCAGCACCGGCCACAGCGGCGGGATGCGCCCCGCCAGCGCCCGCCACGCCGCGGCACCGTCGGTGTGCGAGTTGACGATGATCGGCGCCTCGGCGGCGTCGCGGCTCGGCTCCTCGGACGGCACGCCCACGGCCGCCATCGCCGCCTCGTCGCGGATGTCGACGTACGTCACGCGGCCGAAGAACACGTCGAGCGTCCGCCACGACGCCAGCCGGCGCCGCACGGCGGCGTCGCGGCCGTCGTACAGGAACAGCATCTGCCGGGCGTACACCTTGCGGCCGAGCCGGCGGAAGATCGCATCCCAGTTGAAGAACGACAGGTAGCTCGTCTGGAGCGTCCAGAACGAGATGTGCATCAGGATTCGCGTGCTGACGTGGAACATCGCGCCCACGACCGCGCCGAGCATTCGCAGGCGCGGGAAGAACATCGCCGGCAGGAACCCCATCTCCCACACGAGCGTCGCCAGGGCGGCGGGCATGTACAGGATCGGGAGGTGGTCGATCCGCAGCGGCGAGACCCAGTCGCGCTGCATCCACTTGAGGTGGAGCTGGTACTTGAAGTTCTCGCTGAACGCCCAGTCGAACCCGCTGTGCCAGAACTTCCAGAACCCGGGGAAGAAGTAGAGCACGCCGATCGTCAGCCACACCAGCCGCAGCGGCAGCGCGTAGGCGCGCGACTCGCCCGGCGGCTCGACCGTGCCGCCGCCCGCGGCGTTGCGGCGGGCGGCGAGGTAGGCGTCGACGCTCAGCACGTCGCCGCAGCGGCTGGCCGCGAGGATCGCGGCGAACCAGAGCATGTGGTGGTAGTGGTTGACCTGCCCGTAGTACTGCGGGATCCCTAGCGCGTAGAGCCCGCACGCGACCGCCAGCACCGCCGACACCCGCGTGCACAGCCCGATCATCGCCAGGAAGCTGAACGTCGTCAGCCCGTGCAGCGTCCACGTCGCCAGCGCCTCGTTGATCGGCAGGTACTTGAGGATCGGCCCCAGCCCCGGCGGCGGGACCTGCAATGCCTTGGGCAGCCCGGCGAAGAACGTGATCACCCGCGGCCGGGCGTCGTGGTCGAGGTCGAGGAAGATCGTGCCGAACAGCACGATCCGGTAGAGCGCGAGGTTGAGCGGCCGGGCGACGGCGCCGAAGAAGCGGTCGAGGACGCCCAGCGTCCACTGGCGGTAGTGCAGCGCCAGCCCGGCCCCGGTCAGCACGACCACGAGCAGCGCGGCATGCGACAGGCGGCGTTGCGCCTCAAAGGTGACGCCCGGCGCGAGCGACGCCGCCATCGCGGCGAGCGTCACGACCCCCGCCGTCAGGACGGCGGCGGCCGGGATCCGGCGCTGATGAATGGCGGGCCAGGGCATCGGGTCGGGTTCCTTCGTTGGCGCTCGACGGGCGACCGCGACGACGCGGCCGGGCCCGAGACGCCCCGCGGGCCGGGCCGTTTCCGCCGGCCGCCCGCGAAGCGCATGACACCCACTCAGTATCGACGCGGGGGCGTGAGCGGTTTGGCCTGAAACTGCGAGCCCGAGTTATCGGATCTGCCGCACGGCCCCCGGACCCGCCCGTTGATGCCCGGGCGCTACTCGTCCTGCTGCACGAGCGGCTCGGCGCTGATCGAGCCGTCGGCCCCCTTTGACAATAGTTCGATCTGCTTCTCGGCGGTGTTGAGCACGCCGCGGCAGTGCTGGATGAGCAGGTTGCCGCGCTCGTACTTCAAGAGGCTCTCCTCGAGGCCGAGGTCGCCCGCCTCGATGTCGGCGAGGATCTGCTCGAGTTCCTGAAGGGCTTCCTCGAACGTCTTGGGCGGCGTGAAGGTCTTCTTGGCCATGCGTCGTGCGGATTATAGGTCCTGGCCACCCAGCCGCGAAAGAGGCAGGCCCCGCCGGCGGCGGCGACGGCCCGGGCCAAACGGCCGCGCCGCCCGCCGCGGGCGCCACGTCCGATTTCGTTGCCCGCGGCGCCATCTCATCACCGGGCGAATTCTTGGGGCGGCGTCGCCCCGATACCCCCGGTACGGCCGCCGGGCTTGGCGGTGCGGCAGGTTTGTCCCTGATGCGGTCGTTAACCCTGGTACGCAGAAACGGCGGGTAAGCCCGCCTGCTAAACGCGAGTCGGGCGATGTCCGCCGGGAACGTCTGCTGGGTCGCGAACCTTTACTTGCACCTGATCGCCGCGGGCGGAAGCTTGCCGGTTCAGGACGCACCCGCGGGCTTCGACACAACGCCGAGCGCGTTCGACAGACCGAGCCGTCCTCTAAGGAGACACCCACGATGCGACACGAGCGGAACCCGATCTTCCTCACGATCCTGATCGCCGGCCTCGCGACGTTCGGCGCGGGCGGCTGCGGCTCCGGCCGTGGGGCGGCGGCCGGCCGGGGAACCGCTTCGGGCCGGGCCGAGGCGGCGTTCGTCGACGGCCTGCACGCCGAGGCCGCCGGCGACCCGCGGCGGGCCAGCGGCCTGTACCGCCGCACTTGTCGACGGCGACGCGTACCACCAGGGCGCGGCGCTGCGCCGCCTCGCCACGATTGAGACCGAGGCCGGGCAGTACGCCGACGCGCTGCCTACTGGAAGCGGTACGTCCAGGCCGCCCACGGGTCGAGCGACGCGTACAACGACCTCGGCTACTGCTACGACCTCGCCGGCCACGCCGACCCCGCCGAGGCCGCCTACCTCCGCGGCGTGCAGGCCGACCCGGGCAACAAGCGCGTCCGCACGAACTACGGCCTGATGCTCGCCCGCCACGGCCGCACGAACGAGGCGTTGCTCCACCTCCGCGCCGCGATGTCCCCGGCCGACGCCCACTACAACATGGCGGTGGTCCTTGAGAGCCAGGGCAAGCGGCGCAGCAAGGCCGCGAGTTCCAGAAGGCGCTGGACCTGAACCCCGACCACGTCGACGCCGAACTCCGCATGGCGGGAATCGACTTCAACGAGTGACGCGGAGCGAGCACGTGCGTCACGCGATCGGACTCATTCCCGAGAACGTACCGACGCGCCGAGCGGGCGACCGATTGCATTCTCGACCAATGCCATATTGTTGATCCTACTGCCGCTCGCGGCTTTGCGCATCCGCCGTGCGCAGGAAATCGCTGATCGTTTAAAACCACTGCGCAGCATCGCCTGAGGCGCACGTCGTCCCGAGTGCAGCGAAGGATCCGACGCGGGCCGCAAGACCTGCGGGAGATCCTTCGCTGTGCGCTCAGGATGGCAGGCGCGGGCGCGCTTCGAGGAACAGCAAGCTGCGGCCTAAGCCGCGAGCGGCCCGTCGGTCCCCCCACCTCCACCGCGCGCGTCCGACTCACCCTTCCCGCGCTTCCGCTTTTCGTTCCCCGACGATCCCCGCTCCCCCACCCCGCGGCTTCTCGTGGGGGGATGAGGGCCTTTCGCCCCGCCCGCGTTGGATAGCGGTTGGAAACGATCAGCAAGACTTTGATCAGCGGAGGAACGGCGATGAACGCGCATGCGGACGAGTCGACGCCCGACGTCTCGGGCGGGGCGAACGAGGGAACCGGCCGCACGGCCCGGATGATCGTCGGCGTGGCGGCGCTTGGCGGCCGCGGCGGCTGCTCGGGGCGGCGTGTTCGAACGCGGGCGAGGCGACCGCCACCCGCTCGGCCGCGAGCGTGGCCGCCGGTGACGAGCGCGCGGCGGCCGCCGATCCGCCGATGCCGTACGTGCAGGCGGCGTCGCCGGCGGTGGCCGGGCGGTACCTCGTGGAGGTCGGCGGGTGCAACGACTGCCACACGCCCGGCTTCGCGCGGGCGAACGGCGTGGTGCCGGAATCGCGGTGGCTGCTCGGTAGCCCGGTCGGCTTCCGCGGGCCGTGGGGCACGACCTACCCGCCGAACCTGCGGCTGTCGGCGAAGGACATGGCCGCCGACGACTGGGTGACGATCCTCCGCGCCCGCCGCGACAAGCCGCCGATGCCCTGGCCCTCGGTCCACGCGATGAGCGACCGGGACCTGCGCGCGGTGTTCGCGTACATCAAGAGCCTGCCCGTGACCGGCGACCCCGCGCGGCGTACGTCCCGCCGACGCAGGAGCCGACGACGCCGTACGTCAGCCTCGCCCCGCAGAACCTCCCCCCGGGCCCCGGCCCGCAGACGCCGACGGTCAGCGTGAAGTAGCGCGGGTGGGGTGCGAGAAAAAGGTGCGAGCGGCAGCCCACGGGCGCCGCGAAACCGCGAGGTTTGGCGGGCAGTCAGACACGACCGATCGCGATTCACAAGCACGCGGATCCGTTACCGATTCATTCGAATTTGATCGCAGTGCTTCGCGACAAGCCGTACGATCGAAATCGTAAAAAGCGAAACGGGAGGCGGAATGGTCCGCCTCCCGTTTCGCGTTGTCGAAGTCGGGTTCCGCGATCGGCCTTAGTCGCGGCGCGCCGTCGGGTCGGCCGGCGGGACGGGCGAGGTCGGCCGGCGCCGTCGGGGCGACGTCGGCGGGCGACGCGGCGGTCTGGTCGGCCGGCGCGGCGGGGGCGGCCGGGTCGGTCGGCGTCACCGGCAGTGCGGCGGGGTCGTACGGGGCGACGGGCTGGATCGGCTGCGGGATCGGCTCCTGCGGCGCGGGCGCGATCGGCGCGGGCGAGATCGTCGCGGCCGCGGGCTGGGCGGCGTCGGTGCGGCGGCGGCCGCCGCCGGGCATGAGGGCGCGCCGATCTTCGACGGCTCGAACTCCGGCAGCGGGCCGCGGGACCAGGGGCTTCTTCCAGGTCCTCGCGGTCCTTGAGGCTCGGGCCGGGCACGACGTCCAGCCGCCGCAGCGCGTCGGCCACCTCGGCGTCGCGGCTGTTCATCGCGTACGCCCGCCGCAGCACCGGCGTGGCCTGCGACCGCTGGCCGAGCTGCTCGAGGTAGAGCCCGAAGTCCTTGAAGATGTTGAAGTCGTTCGGGTCGAGCTGCGACGCCTGCTGGTAGTGCGACAGGGCGGTGTCGGCGTCGCCGAGGTGCCGGTACGTCTTGGCGGCGATCAGCTTCACCTCGGCCGGCTTGCTCTTGCCCGACGCGCTCCGACTCGCCGTCGAACGTCAGGTCGCCGGCCTTGGCGAGCGAGGCGGCGAGCCCGTCGATCATCTGGAGGCGGAACGGCTTGTCCTCGCCTTCCCCTCGAGCGTGACGTTCATCACGTCCAGCCCGCTGCGGTACGACCCGATCGCCTGGTGCGTCGACGCCATCCGGTCGTAGCACTGCCCGAGGTAGTAGTACGACTTGTAGTCCCGCGGGTCCTGCCGGACCGCATTGCGGAACGAGCCGGCGGCGTCGACATAGTTCCCCTCCCGCATGTTGCTCAGGCCGTCGCGTCGGGCGTCCTTGGCGTAGGTGATGACGTCGGCGCAGCCGCCGGACATCCCGAGCGACAGCCCGGCGAGCAGGACGGCGGCGCAGGTGCCGCGGAGGGTGTTTCCGATTCGATGAGTCAAGGCTACCTCCCTGTAGCGGGCTAGGGTTGGTCCGGCGGAGCCGCGCTGCCGGCGCGCCCGCGACGTCCCGCGAAAGCCCGCACGGACCGCCGCCGAACACGTATGTCGTGCGGTAAATTAGCCCTTGTTAAGGAATATGCAAGCTCGGCCGTGGCCGGGACGATGGGGGCGACGCAGTATTCCACGGGAGAAACGGCGCGCGACAGGGAAGTTCTACCCGAGGCATGAAGACGTCGGGTTGAGGTTTCGAAGCCCTCACGTTGAGGAATCACTGGCGTGGCCACCTGAGGTGGCCACGAACGAGGCGATGAAGCGCCTCGGCGGGAGCGGAATTCGAATTTCGGGAGGTTGCCTGCGCGAGGAAAGTGTGCAACTCTTCGAGGCGTGGAACCGGCGGCCCGACCGCCGCGCGTACTGAACGCGTATCGTGCGGGTCGGGCGGCGCGCGCGTGCAACGGGGACGCGGCACGCGGGCGAGAACGAAGCGGTTGCGCCCCGAGCAGGGTCCGGTGACCGCAACGTGGTGATCGGGGCGGAAGGCCGGGGAGTCTTCCGCGAGCGCGACCGTGATTCGCGACGACGAGCGGGCTCTTACCCGCGGCCGTCGAGTGCGGGTCGCAGGTCATTCGAGCGCGGCAGCGTTTGACGGGGTGCATCTTCTCCCGCGCCGTGCGGGCGAGCGCCGGAGGGGGGACCGAACGGAGGGGCCGGTGCCCCTTGGCGTTGACGTTTTCGCGCCACATGCAAAACCACCACCCCGCATCGTCCGCCCCGCCCCCCGCGCCGCTGCGCATGCTCGGCGACGCCGCCGTCGCGGGCGTCCTGGCCGTCGCCCGCCCGCTCGCCCGCTGGGGCCTGCACCGCGCGCCCGAGGGGTGGCGGCGACTGGCCGAGATCGGGCTGCGGTACGAGGCGTCGAAGTTCTCGCTCAGCGCGTTCGGCGTCGACCTCTGGTCCGACGCCCTACCTCCCGCCGCCGCCGCCGCCGCCGCTGTGCACTTCACCGCCGATGTTGCCGTCGGGTCGGCCCGACGGGTCACCGCGACGACGGACGCCGGTGCGGCGCCCGCCGAAGTCGCCGCCGCCGTGCGCGATGCCGGCGCTGCGGACGCCCCCCGCGCGGCCGACGCCGCCGTTTCGCCCGAGGCGGCGCGGGCCCACCTCCTGGGGCGCCTGACGACGTTCTTCCGCGGGGAGCCGGTCGCGCAACTGGCGCTGCGGCACCGCGGGGCCTGCACGCACACCGTCGCCAAGAGCACGATCGACCTCGCGCTGGCCCGCTTCGACGCGACCGGCACGCTCGCCGAGCTCGAGCCGCACCTCGACGCGGCGGGCGGCAACCCGCCGCCGGACGACGCCGCCCTGCGCCGCCGGACGATCGACGGCGTGATCCGCACGTACAACGAGGGCGACGGGGGCGACGGGCTGGACGCGGCGGCGGCGCGGGGGCAGTTCGAGGGGGAGCACCGCCTCGATCGCCGCTTCACGCGGCGGCTGCTCGGGGCGGTCCTCGTGTCGTTCGAGCCGATGCCGCCCGAGCCCGAGGCGCGGTTCGTGCCGCCGGCGCTGGCCGCGTGCCGCGGGATGCCGCTGTCGCCGATCAACGTCGTCGCCCGCCTCTCGGCGGACGGGCGGTCGGCGGACCTGTGGCTCCAGGTCCACCACGCCGCCGGCGACGGCGCGCCGGTGCAGGAGATGCTCGGCCGCCTCGAGCAGAGCTGGGGCCTGCGCGAGCCGGTGACGTTCCCCAGCCCGCGGTCGTTCGCGCTGCACGTCGCCGCCCGCCCCTGCTCGCCCGCCGGAACGCAGCGCGAGGTGTGGCAGACGCAGGACTTCGTCGACTTCGCGCCGCTGCTGGCCCTGCGGCAGGACCTGCTCGACCGCCACGACGTGGTGGCCGGCGGCGGGATCACGCTGGCGACGCTGCTGGTCTGGTGCCTGGCGCACCAGCCGGAGTTCGCCGGCCGCAAGTTCGCCAGCACGGTCGACATCCCCGCCAGCGGCCACCACCCGCGGGCGATGAACTTCCTGTCGATCCGCCCGGCCGAGTTCTTCGGCGCGCTCAGCCGACGCGCCGCGATGGTCGCCTACGCGCACGAGGCGGCCCGCCTGCTGGTCGACACGCGGCGCCGCGCCAGCCCGACGTGCGTCGCGACCGACACGATGGCGCTGCTGCCGCCCGCGCTGCAGGTCTGGACGCTCCGCCGCAACCTCGACCGCGCCGCCGAGACGTTCGGCACGGTCGGCCTGAGCGTGCTGAAGGACGCGAAGGTCTTCGTCTGCCCGTTCGCCGACTTCGGCTTCGACGACGGCTTCATCGGCGTCGGCAACATGCTCCTGCCCGCCGCCGGCGGCGGGCAGGTCGGCGCGGTGACGGTGAAGGGCCCGCGCGAGCGGATCGAGACCTACCCCGCGGCGATCCGCCGCGCGGTGGCCCAGTGCCGCGATTACGTTTGAAGCGAAGCGAACGCCACACGCGCGCTCGATCCGGGGCGGCGCTGCGCTCTGCCCCGGCGTGTTCGAGCGCGTTCCCTCTCGCGTGCGGCAGAAACGCACTCTACGCAGCAGGTCCAGTTCTCTCGCGGCACGATGAGTTACGCGCTCTTACGGCGATTCTCTGTCGAGCGTCGCATCCTCAGCAACGTCATCCCGAGGGGAGCGGTAGCGACCCGAGGGATCTCCGGATGGTCGGAGGCGTCTCTCGGTCCCGAGATGGGTCGTCGCTGTCGCTCCGCGGGACGACACGGCGTCTGTAGTTGCGACTGCTACACATGGTCAAGATGCGCTTTGCACGGCGTCGCTCCGCCGACGCAGCGTTTCGGTAGAATGGTGCCCGCGTCACCGTCACCACCAACGTCTCGTCGCACCCCATGCCCCTCGCCGAATGGTCTCCGACGTTCCGCCTCTTCTCCCCGACGCACGCGGCGGTCGTGCTGGCGTTGCTGCTCGGGACGGCGGCGCTGGTGATCCTTCGGCGACGATGGGCCGACGACCCGCGCGCACGGCGGCTCGACCGGGCGCTCGCGGTCGCGGCGGGAACGCTTTACCTCGCGTCGAACGGGTGGCAGTTGCTGCCGGGCAACTTCAGCCCCGGCGGCGCGCTGCCGCTGCACGTGTGCGACGTGACGCTCCTGGCCGTCCCCTTCGCGCTCTGGAATGACTGGCGGCCGGCGCGGGCGCTGCTGTACTTCTGGGGGATCGGGCTGAGCACGCAGGGCTTCGTCACGCCGGACCTGCAGAACGGTCCGGCCACGGCCGGGTTCTGGTTCTTCTTCCTGTCCCACGCCGCCGTCGTGGGCGGCGCGGCGTACGACGTGATCGGCCGCGGCTACCGCCCGACGTGGCGCGACTGCCGCCTCGCGATCTTCACCGGCTTCGCCTACCTCGCGCTCGTGCTGGCGGTCGACCTGACGTGGGACTTCAACTACGGCTACGTCGGCCGCTCCACGCCCGGCCAGCCGACGCTGATCGACGCGCTGGGCCCCTGGCCCGGCCGCGTGGTGATCATCGTGGCGCTGTTCGTCGCGGTGACGTGCCTGCTACAGGGGGCGATGATCCTCGCCGAGCGGATGGCGCGAGGGCGAAGCGGTACCGTTCGGTGACGTGCACGGCCCGGGAGGGGCGACACGAACGTCCGGTGGTTTGACTTGAAGCGCACGCCCACGCCAGCCCAGAGCGCAGCAGGTCTCCTCGTTCTCTCGCGGCACGATGAGTTGCGACTGCTACACACGGTCAAGATGCGGTTGCTTGCTCCGCCGACGCAGCGTTTCGCAGAATGGTGCCCGCGTCACCGTCACCACCAACGTCTCGTCGCACCCCATGCCCCTCGCCGAATGGTCTCCGACGTTCCGCCTCTTCTCCACGACCCACGCGGCGGTCGTGCTGGCGTTGCTGCTCGGGACGGCGGCGGCGCTGGTGATCCTTCGGCGACGATGGGCCGACGACCCGCGCGCGGCGGCTCGACCGGGCGGCTCGCGGTCGCGGCGGGAACGATGCGTCGAACGGGTGGCAGTTGCTGCCGGCGAACTTCAGCCTCGGGACCGTGCTGCCGCTGCACGTGTGCGACGTGACGCCTGGCCGTCCCCCTTCGCGCTCTGGAACGACTGCTGCTGTACTTCTGGGGATCGGCCTCAGCACGCAGGGCTTCGTCAGCCCGACCTGCAGCTTGCACGGCATTCTGGTTCTTCCCTGTCCCACGCCGACGTCGTGGGCGTACGACGTGATCGGCCGCGGCTAGCCCGACGTGGTGCCCCTCGCGATCTTCACCGGCTTCGCCACCACCTGACGTCTTCGTCGCACGCCCGGCCAGCCGACGCTGATCGACCCTCGCCGAATCATCGTGGCGGTTCGTCGTGACGTGCCTGCTACAGGGGGCGATGATCCTCGCCGACGCACGCGGCGTTCGTGACGTGCACGGCGTCTCCTGCTTCAAGCTCGCCCACGCCGGCCCAGAGCGCCGCGCCGGGCCGGATCGCTCGGGTGAATGATCCGGCCCGGCGGCGCGCCGGCGTGGGGGTCCTTCGGCGAACGATTCCACCACCCCACCACCCCACCACCCACCACTCCACCACTCCACCGGGCCGACGACCCGCCACCGCGGCCACCGTCGCCGGGGGAGGGCTTGGACCTTGGAGAAGGTGATCTCCACGTCCCGCCGCGGTACCGGGCGGGACGGGATCTCGAACTCGTCGAGACCGACCGTCTTGCGGGCGATCTCGCGGCCGTCGACCGGGCGGTCGGTCGCCGGGTCGCGGCGGGCACGAACGCGAGCTGCGTCATCGAGAAGCGCGCGCGCCTCGCGTCGAGCGGCCGTCGTCGCCGGGGGCTTGGACCTTGGATCGTCGGCAGTCTTGCGGGCGACCTCGCGGCCGTCGATCAGCACCGTCACGTCGCCCCGGCGTCGTCGATCATCGGCCGCAACGAGCGTGCCGTGGTCGGCGAGCTGCGTCGGCGGCGCGCAGCCGCTCGAGGTCAGGCCGGCGTAGTGCGACGTGACGCTCCTGGGGGCCGACGCCGGGGTCTCGAAGCCGAGGTACTCGGAACGCGACCGGCCGCGCGTCGGAAACCGCTGCACCTTCGGCGGACCCGCCGCCGGCCCGGCTTGGCCGCGACGGGGGCCTTGATCTCGAAGCGGTCGAGGCCGACCGGCCGGCGCGCGACCTCCCGGTCGTCGACGAGCACGGTCATCGGCGGCGAACGCCGGGTGACGGTCGGCACGCGGCCGCGGAGCGTGAGCGTGCCGCTCCCTCGGGCTGGGCGACGCCGGACGCGGCCTGCGAGACCCACCCGTCCTCGTAAATCCCGCTGTACTCACCCAGCCCGCGGAGCGGGTTCTGGGCGGGGGCGGGGCGGCGGCGGCGGGGGCGTCGTCGAAGCGGATCGACGCGGCGACGGGCATCGCCCGGTACTCGCGTCGGACACGAGCGACACGTCGCGCACGACGATCGCCCGCCAGTCGACCCGCACGCCCTGCCCGTACAGGCGGTTGAGGCCCGTGCGGACCGTGGCGAACGGCCGGCCCTCCTCGCCGAGGTCGAGCAGCACGTAGCGGCGGCCGGCGACCGTCTGCACCTTCAGCGGCGGCGAGAAGACGCGGGCCGAGCCGCTGCCGGTCAGCGCGAGCGGGTGACCGCCTGCCCGACGGCGGCGGCGGGCGGGAGGCGGTCTTCGGACTTCAGCGACATGCTGATCTCCAGCAGCAGCCGCACCTCGTCCGACGGGTTGAGCACCTCGAACAGCAGGTAGCGGCCCGCCGCGCTCATCGTGGTGCCGCGGTAGAAGACCGGGTCGGGCTCGAGCTGGTAGGCGCGACGCGCGTGTTGCGGTAGTAGCTCAGCCCGTGCTCGCTCTCGGTGAACACGAGGTGGTCGCGCCCGCGCCCAGCGGGAGCGTCGCGAAGTTGCGGTACACCTTCAGCCCCGGCGGCGGCGTCGGTGCGGAGCCGGTAGCGGTTGAAGATCGTCTGGTACGGCGTGCAGGTCAGCACGAGCGGCTCGCCGCCGCCGCCGCCGCCGCCGCCGGCCGCGTGCCGCGGCCGCGTCCGGCAACGGCACGCCGATCATCGAACAGGTTGCAGGCTTCGGCCCCGGCTCGCCGGGCGGGCGGTGCAGGTCGAAGTAGACCTGCGGGCTGTTGGCGATGAGCGTTTGCGACAGCCCGAGCGAGACGCGGCGGAGGTCCTCGGGCACGCGCGGGGAGATCACGTCGTACCGCAGGATGCTCACGGTGCGGTTGCTCGGGAACTCCACCGCCGGCCGCGGGCGTGGGTGGCCTGGAACTCAGCACGACGTTGTAGCAGTCGGAGATGACCTGCGGGCTGGGGTTCTCCGCCAGCACGCGGCGGATCTCGTCGGTCACGCGGCTGGTCGAGGCGTCGGGGACCTCGCCGAACACGCGGTCGACGCCGCGGCTGAACTGCACGTAGCGCCACTGCACGACCAGCCCCGGCGCAACGAACAGCAGCAGCATCGCCGCCCGCAGCCCGCGCGACCGGGCGGCGGCGAACAGGCCGGTCGCCAGCGTCGCCAGGGCGAACGGCTGGACGAACATCGCCAGCTTGTACAGGCCGAAGCCCGCGCCGCGGGCGAACAGCACGACGCCGAGCAGCAGCATGACCGTCGCGACCGCGGCCGCCGGCACCTGCCGCCACGCGCCCCACGCCGTCGCCGCCGCCGCCAGCGCGAGCACGACGCCCCCGCCGAGGATCATGACCGACAGCACCGGCTCGCTCGTCGGCCGGAACAGCTCGATGAACCCCCACATCGCCGCCACGCCGCTGGGCAGGAGGTAGAACGGGTAGAACTGGGCCTCGACGTCGGCGCCGCTCGTGCCGCTCGTCGCCTGGTTGAACATGAACGCGAGGCTCGTGATCACGTAGCGGTTGAGCAGCACCAGCCCCAGCACCGCCGCGCAGCCGACGACGACCGCCAGCGGCCGGGCCGCGACCGTGCGGCGGGCGAGGCCGACGCCGACGTGGACGAGCCACGCGATGCCCAGCACGCCCAGCACCTCCGGGTAGACGATCATCAGCCCCGAGCCGAGGATCCCCACGAGCACGCCCTGCCGCAGCGTCCACCCGCGCGACGGTGCGTCGGCGGCGGCCGGCGGCGGCGCCATCGTCGCACCGTCGCGCGCGGGGGTGCCGCCATCGGCGGGCGCGGTCGTGTCGGGCGACGAACCGGCGTCCGCCGCTGCCGCCGCGCCGTTCGGGTTGCCGAACGGGCGGAACAGCGTCGTCGCGCACGCCGCGAGGATCGACAGCCCCGACACCTGCGCGATCAGCTGGTAGAGCATGCCGAACGTCGAGACGGCCGACGCGGCGAGCAGGAGGCAGGCCGTCAGCGCGGCGCCGCGGTCGCGGTCGTGGCGGTAGACGAGCGCGCCGGTCGAGGTGATCAGGCACCCGTGGAACGCGAGGATCAGCGGCATGAAGACCTCGTGGGTCGTCAGGCCGCTCGTGCGGGCGGCCCAGGCGATCACGAGCTCGCACCCGCCGCGCACCATCGCCGAGACGTAGAGGAACCAGTAGTAAAGGCTGTAGTCGGTGCCGGCCAGGAGCTGTTCCTTCGTCGGCGGGTGGAACCAGCCGTAGTCGATGAACCGCTCGGCCGACAACGTGTAGTTCGCCATGTCGTCGTTGCAGAAGCTGAGCCAGTCGAGGCCGAACTGGAACATCGGCCACCCGGACAGCACCAGCGCCAGCAGCGCGACGGCCGCGAACGCCGCCGTCCGCCGCAGCGGGAACCGCGGCCGCACGCGCCAGTAAACTGCCGCCGCCGCCAGCAGCAGCGCGAGCGTCAGCCCGGCGGCGAACCGCCCGACCGGCACGCCCGCGCGGTTGACGACGAACAGCGGCAGGACGGTCAGGACCAGCCCCAGCGTCGGCGCCAGCAGCACCTCCTGCACGCGGTGCAGCCCGGGCCGCAGCAGCGACAGGGCCGCGTAGCCGACGAAGGTCCAGAAGGCGAGCAGGGCGAGCGTGAAGCCGAACGCGAGCAAGACGTCCTCGAATCGTTAGCGGGGGACCAGAACCCTGCCGCCGGCCGGGACTCGACCGGCGGCCGGCGCGCGCGCCGCGTGCGGCGCCCGGGGCGGGACGGCGAACCGTACCGGCTCCCCCCCGCCCGATCAAGTCGGACCGGCACGGGCGACGGCGAGTGACCGATAGCCGCAGAACGAACCGGCGCGGCCGCGCGAGACGGGCGTTCGGCAGCCGTGCGGCGCCCTGGTGATCGGAATGCCGATTGCCCGATCGAACCATCCCTGCCGCGCCCCGGCCCGCGACGCCCTCACCGCGTCCGGTTATAAATCGACCGCGTGACCGACCCCGACGTGCCCACCCCGAGCGTGCTGCGCTACTGGCGATTCATCTGGCAGAGCGCGCTGGCCGAGCTGCGCCACCGCTATGCCGGCACCGGGCTGGGGTTGTTCTGGAACGTGCTGCACCCGATCGCGCTGATCGCGGTCTTCTCGTTCGTGTTCGGCGTGATCCTTCAGCAGAACGCCCGGCCCGACAACGCCATCCCCGGCGTCGCCGGGCGGTTCCAGTTCGTCCTGTACCTCTGCGCGGGCCTGCTGCCGTGGCTCGCGTTCAGCGAGTGCGTGACGCGCGGGTGCAACGCGTTCGCCGAGAACGCGGCGTACCTGAAGAAGCTGCCGATTCCCGAGCAGGTCTTCGTCGCCCAGACCGCCGCGTCGGCCACGCTCGGCCTGCTGATCAGCTTCGGCCTGCTCGTCCTCGCCTCGCTGTTGCTCGGCCTGCGGCCGACGTGGCACTGGCTGCTGCTGCCAATCCCCCTGATCGCGGTGCAGTCGATCGGCTTCGGCCTCGGCCTGCTGTGCGGCACGCTCAACGTCTTCTTCCGCGACATCGGCCAACTGGTGGGGGTCGTGCTGCAACTCGTGATGTGGACGGTCCCGGTCGTCTACGTCCTGCCGGACTTCTCGCCGGCGCTCACCGCGCTGTCGCGCCTCCACCCCCTGCTCCCGCCGCTGGAAGGCATCCGCGACCTCTTCCTGTTCGGCCGCCTCCCCGAACTCTGGGCGTGGGCCGGAATGATCGCCTGGCCCGCGGCCGTGTTGGCCGTCGCGTGGGTCGCGTTCTCGAAGCTCCGCCGGGAGATCCGCGACCTGCTGTGACGCGCGAACCGAACACCCATTCCAACTCGCGCCACGGCCGGAAGTAGTCCTGAGACGAGCGCCATGCGACGCCGCCGCCTGTTCATCCTCTGCCTCACCCTGTCGCTGCTGGCGTTGGCCGTGACCTACGCGTGGATTGGCAACCCGCTCGACCCGTTCGACGACCGCCGGTTCTCCCCCGCGGCCTGGGCGCGGGCCGCCGAGCAGAAGGACGACGAGGCGCGCGGCCGGATGTGCCGCGACCTGATCCGGCGCCACCTGCGCGGCGGCCCAACCGAGCAGGAAGTACTCACCCTCCTCGGCCCGCCGCTGCCGCAAGGGTGGGACACGGGCGACGACCCCGACGGCGGACAGCCTGCGGGGATCAAGCATTACGACTACTACGTCGGCAACTGGCGGCTCCACGGTATGGACGAAGCCTTCCTCCGAGTCCGCTTCGACCCCGCCGGCCGTGTCACCGACGCCACGGTCTCCGGATACTGAAGCGTCCCCCACCGTCACGACCCCCGCGCATCGGCGGCTTCGTGAAGCGCGGGGATGCGGCGACGTCTGCGCCGATGCCAACGCGAGGTCGAAATGAATCGCCGATCGCGCCGACGACGCGCAGGAGTGTTGCCCTGCGGCTACCGGCGCGTCTTGAACGTACGAGGACTTTCCACCAGCTAATCATTCTCGGGAACCCCGTACGCCACCGCTTCAATTGCATTGCCCTCGGGGCGATCCCAGACGGTCCACGTCCGGCCGTCGCGGGAGTGCCAGACCTTGCCCTTCCAGCTCGAGCCCACCATCCCGCTCGCCCCGGCGGCCAGCGGCGTGCAGGGGATCGGCTCGGCCAGCTTCGTCCAGGTGATGCCGTCGGTCGACTCGTACGACGTCGGCCAGCCCGACGCGAGGAACCGCTCGCCGGTCCAGAGCACCCCGCCGAGGTCTTCGCCGGGCACTTCGTGGCGGTGCTCCCACGTCCTGCCGTCCACGGAACTCTCCCGCAACCCGTTCGGCCCGACCACGACGAACCGGCCGGCGCCGAACGCGACGGAGCCCGCGACGGGGGTGTCGATCGCGAAGCTCGCGACCCGCTCGCCGTCGGGCGTCGTAGCGCGGAAGCTCGTGCGCTTGCGGCCCGGGGGGTCGCAGTCGCCGATCGACAGGAAGACCCCGTTGCCGAACGCGGACTTGCGGAAGTTGATGCCGCCGTCGAACTTCAACTCTGCCCCCGCCGTCCACTTTTCCCCGTCGGCGGAAACGAGGAACTTGCCGGCGTGCCCGGCGACGAAGCGGTCGTTGCCGAACGCGACGGTGGCGACCCGCCCGCGCGGCCGGTGAACCTCCCGCCAGTCCCGGCCGTCGCGGGTGACCAGCACGTGCCCGACGCCCGCCCCGCCGCCCACGGCGACGAACTTGCCGCGCCCGAAGGCGACGTTGAACAGCGCGTTGTCGTCGTCACCGCCGTTGGCGTCCCACTCGGTATCGTTCGCCCATCGGACGCCGTCCGCGGAACTCACTCGCCGGCCGCCATAGCCGACCGCGACGTAAAGGCCCTGCTGCTGAACACCGGTAGCACGTTCGGGCGCCGGCGCAGGGCCCAAGCTCGTGGCGACGATGGCCAGCAGGGCAAGAAGGCGGGAACAATGATGAATCACGCAGGCACCTTTCAAAACGGTTGGGGGCTGAGACCTCTCTCATTTGAACGTCCCGACTGCCGCCGCTCAACCGGACGGTGTCGGCGGTAGAACGTGAGGGTGACGGCAACCGATTGCGAGCCGCGGGGCGACACATCCGCGGAATCGCGAGCGAGAAAGCAGCCCGGCCAGCACCACGCCCGACCGCTGCCCGGAGTGCGGGGCTGCGGCGGCGGAGCTCGTTGACTGCGACGTTGAGGCGCGTGAGGCTATCGAGGTTGGCGTGAAGTCCGGAGCGGGCGCCGGTCGAGGAGTGATCGTCTTGAAGCCAGATCGGCCGATACCGCCGGTGACGCTCGACTACGCGAGGGAGGATCCACCGGCGCGGTGGCGGAACGGCGCCGCCGTCGGCACGGCGGTCGTCGGCGGCTCTCTCGCGGGGTTCACGGTCATCGAGTCCGGCATCGGCTGGTGCGGCGCGTGGGCGATTCTGAACGTCCTTTGCCCCGTCGTCGCCTGCCGCGTCGCGTCTTCGCGCCACCTTCTCGTCGCGCTGCTTTCGGCCACATCGATGATGGGGGCCATGTGGTTCCACATGTTCGTTCCCGAACCGTTCTTCGGGAATCTCCCCGAACATCGGCGATCCATGATCATGATCCAGGCCGTTATCACGATCGTCTCGTTGCTCGTTGCGGCGGGGATCGGCGTTTCCTTCGCGCGCAAGCGGCGGGCGGCGGACGGCTGGTGAGTCCCACGGCGACCACCTGCGCGCCCTCCGACCGCTACCCTCAGATGCGGCGCTCACACCACCGATCGTTCCAGCTCGTAATCGAGGTTCGCCGGGCCGTAGCTGCGGCGGCGGTTGTCCGATCTCGGGATGACGGCGAGTTTGCCGCCGCGGGGGAGGGTGGCGTGGTCGGCGCCGCCTAGGTGTTGGTTCCAGCCGGTGTGGCTGGTGGGGTCGCGGAGCGCCTCCGACGCGGCGAGGGAGAGGGCGTACTCGCCGGGTTCTAATCGGGCGGCGAGGCGGAAGCGGGCGACGGCGGACTGGCCGGCCTTGAGCCAGAGGGGGTCGAGGTCGGCCGTCAGCCAGTTCACGGCGAACAGGAGTTGGCCGAAGCGGTCGTAGAGGCCGAGGCCGCCATTGACGGGGCCGACGTCGGCGGCGGCCTCGTAGCGGACGAAGACGTCGATGCACTTGTCGCGCTCGAGCACCTGCGTGGCGACGCCGTCGTCGCGGCGGCGGTAGGCGACGCCGGTGATGCGCACGCGGCCGTCGCCGCCGGCGTCGCTCGCGTCGGGCGTGCCAGTTGATCGACGCCGGATCGAAGCCGAGCGGCGTGGCGTCCGAAGCGCGCGCCGGCGAGTCGGCGGGCTCGGGTGCGGTTGGCGCGGACGTGGTCGTCGGCGCCAAGCCGGTGCCGACGAGCGAGTAGTAGACGGACAATCCCTTCGCGCGGTCGCCCAGAAACTTTTGACGGCCCCCGTGCAGCACCATCACGCGGTGGCAGAGCATCTCGACGGCGGCGAGGTCGTGGGAGACGAAGAGCATCGTGACGCCGCGGGCGAGCATCTCGCGGATGCGGGCGGTGCACTTCTGCTGGAAGTGGAGGTCGCCGACGCTCAGCGCCTCGTCGACGATGAAGACGTCGGGCTCGAAGTTGGCGAACATGCTGAACACGAGGCGCACGAGCATGCCGCTGCTGTAGACGCGGATCGGGCGGTCGAAGAAGTCGCCGAGTTCGGCGAACGCCTGCACGGCCCCCATCTTGGTGGCCGCGTAGTCCGGGCCCAGCGCCAGCAGGCGGGCGCTCTGCTGCACGTTCTGCCGGCCGGTGAGGTCGGGGTTGAGGCCCGTGCCGAGTTCCAGGAGGCTCAGGACGCGCCCGGCGGTCGTGAACGTGCCCTCGGTCGGGTACATCGCGCCGGACAGGACCTTCAGGAGCGTGCTTTTGCCCGAGCCGTTGACGCCGATCACGCCGAGGCACTCGCCGCGGCGGACGTCGAAGCTCACGTCGCGCAGGGCCCAGAACGCCTCGTGCCGCACGGCCCGCCCGGCCGTCAGCCACTCCGATAACCGCGCCCACGGGCGCGGGTAGATCTTGAACTTTTTGCCGAGCCGCTCTGCCCGTATCATCACGGCCCCCGCGGCCGGGGCGGGCGCGCGGGCACCGGCGGGCGCGGCGTCGGCAGCGACGCGCGCCGCGGGCGGGATTTCGGCGATAACGCTGGGATCGGACGAAGCCGGCACGGTGGGCCGGATCGTACTCGCTGCTTGGCGGGAGGGAAATAACACTGTTTGGGCGCGGAGGCGCGGGGCCGGCGTCAATGCGAACGTCCAACGTCCAACGAAGAAGGATCGGGCAAGGACCATTGTGGTGTCGCAAGTGAGCGTCGGGCGCCAAGGCTTCAAAGTTGAACGTTGGAAGTTGGACGAACGTTGAACGTTCGCCTTCCAACGCCCGCGCGGACGCCCTTCCAACATGACGAGAGAGGGCAAACCAGCTTCGAGCCGCCCTGAGGACAACAAACATCGGCGCCTGCGTCGCCCGTCCCGGAGATGTAACACAACACAGGCTATTTCCTCTTCTTCGCGTCCTTCGCGCCCTTCGCGGTAAACCGTCTTCCCCGCACCCGTAGTCGTCGTCGTTCATGCGCATCCTCGCCAGCAACCCCGACACCCTCGGCGACATGATCCTCCGCCAGCCGCTCTACGCGGCGCTGGCCGGGGCCGGTCACGAGCTGATGCTGATCGTGCGGCCGAGCGTCGCGTCGATCGTGCCGCACGTCGCGCCCGGGGCTGCCGTCGTCGAACTGCCCTACGAGGTGTACGCCGCCGACGTGGCGGCGAAGTGGGACCTGTTCGAAGGCGTCTTTCGCGCCGCGCGCGACTTCCGCCCCGACGTGCTGCTGATCGCGCCGTACCGCTGGACGCTCTTGGAGGAACGACTGGCCGCCGAACTGCCCGGCGTCCGCCGGGTGGGCATGGGCGGGCACCTCTACCGCGGCGACCCGCACGCCGGGCCGGCGCCGCAGTCGTCGATGCGGCTCGACGTCGTCGCGCCGGCCGAGGAGGCGCAGGCCGAGGTCGAGAAGAACCGCGCGCTGGCCGCCGCCCTGCTCGGGGCCGACGTGCCGGAAGCCCGCCCGGCGCTCGCGCCGACCGAGGCCGGGCTGGCCGCGGCGCGCGACACGCTCGCCCGCGCCGGCTTCGAGCCCGGCGGGTACTGGGTCGTCTGCGTGACCGGCACCGCGCACGTGTCGCTCAAGACGTGGCCGGCGGAAAAATGGGCCCGGCTGCTGTCGGACTGGTCGGCGGCGCGGCCGGATCGAAAGTTCCTGTTCGTGGGCCTGCCCGCCGAGCGCGCCGACGCGCAGGCCGTGATCGACGCGATGTCACCCGACGCCGCGACGCGCACGGCGGTGCGGATGGACGCGGACGGGACGCTCGACGAACTGATCGCGCTCACGTCGCTCGCCGCCGGCTACGCGGGGCACGACACGGGGCCGATGCACGTCGCGGCGGCGGTGGGCCGGCCGGTGCTGGCGGTGTTCGGCGGCGGGACGTGGCCGCGGTTCGTGCCGGCGGTCGAGCCGAGCGTGTCGATCGTGGTCGGCGTGCCGTGCGTCGGGTGCGGCTGGTCCTGCTCGTTCGACACATCGCACTGCATCAAGGACGTGCCGGCCGCGGACGTGTTGCGGGCGGCGCTGGACCTCGAGGCGGGAACCGTCACCGGCCGCGAGACGCGCCCCCTGGAGCCGGGCGACGCGCTGCTGAAGCGGATGGTGCGCGAGGCCGCCGGCCGCGTGCAGGAGCGGGTGCGGGCGGCGGCCGCGACCGCGCTGCGACTCGCGGACGCCGAGCGGACCTACGCCAACAATGAGGCGGCCGCGCGGGCCGAGGCCGACCGCACGCGCGCCGAGGCCGGCCACGCCCGAGCCGAGACCGATCACGCCCGCGCCGACGCCGCCGCCGCCCGCGGGGCCGCCGCCGCCGCCGAGGCCGCCCGCGCCGCCGACGCGGCGCGGCTGACGATCGAGTTGACTGACCGCAACGAGCAACTCGCGAAGGTCCGCGCCGAGATCGCCGCCCGCGCCGCCACGGCCGACGCGGCGAACGCCCGCGTCGCCCGCCAGTCGCGATGCCTCGCCGACCTGTCGGCCGACATCGCGGGCTTCCTCGACCGCGGCGGCCGCCTCGACTCTCCGCCCGTGGCGACGCCGACGGCAACGCCGGCCGTCGGTCCCGAGAACACCGCGAACGCCGTCGCCACGGCGTCGACCGCGGCCGGTGGAACGATCGCCGGCGCGATGGGCGACGCGCCGGGCGCTGCCGCCGTCGAGTCGTCGGCCGGCGCTTCCTCCGCTGCCGATTCGGCGACCGCCGCATCGCTTGCTCTAGATTCGCCGAGCGCCGCATCGTCCGCTGCCGCCACGATCGCGCCACCCGTTCCCGCCGACGCACCCGGCGCAGCGGCCGCGGCGGCTGCGAATGTAGGCGGCAACGACGGGTCCGCGGCTCAGGCTCGTCCCGCAGTCGCTGCCAAGAGCGGCGCGGACGAAGAGGCGGCCGTTCGGGCGGTCGCGAGCGGCGAGGACATTCCGGCCGACGGCGCACGTCTGGCCGGTCCCGCTTCGATCAATCACGCCGTTCCCGCCGATGCTCCGGGGGGGGCGGCGGCGGTATCGCCTGCGGTCGAGGCGCCGCCGGTGGGCGCGTCGCCCGTCGGGGAGGCGTCGCCGGAGTTGTTGACTTCAAACGCGGTCGCCGGCACCGCTCTGGCGCCGGGCGGAGCGCTCACAGGAGGCGGCGCCGCCGGCGCGGGGGAGTCGGCCGAACTGGCGGAACTTCGCCGGCAGGTGGAGCGGCTGAAGCGGCGCGTGCACGACCTGACGCCGCGGCCCCGGCCGGTGGCGCCGCCGCGCCGGCCGTGGCGGCAGATCGTGACCGACCTCGTAACCGGGCGGCGGGATTACCCGGTGCGCCCCGAACCGCCGATGCCGCGGGTGACGATCGTCACGCCGGTGCTGAACGCGGCGGACGACCTGCGGCGGACGATCGAGTCGTTGCTGGCGCAGGACTACCACGATTTGCAGTTCATCGTCGTCGACGGCGGCTCGACCGACGGCACGGCCGGCGTGCTCGACGCGTACCGCGACCGCGTCGACGCCGTCGTCTCCGAGCCGGACGCCGGGCCGATGGACGCGATCGCCAAGGGGTTCGCGCTGGCGCGCGGCGACGTGATCCACTTCCTGTTCGCCGGCGACGTGCTGGAGCCCGGGGCGGTGCTGCGCGTGGCCGAGCACTTCCGCCGCCGGCCGCGCGCGCAGGCGGTCTACTACGAGGACACGGTGACGACGGCGGACGGCTGGCGGCTCGTGCCGGCGCCGCGGCCGCGGCTGGACGTGTACGCGCTGCTGGCGTCGGAGGACCGCGTGCGGGACGGCGTCTGGATGCGGCGCGACGCGTACGAGCGGATCGGCCGCCTCCGCCCCGCGCTCGGCCGGGCCGCCGACTGGGACCTGTGGGTCCGCCTCGACCGCCGCTGGGGCCTGCGCCGCGCGGGCGGCCAGGTCCGCTCGGTGCGCGCCCGCCCGGCCGCGTCACCGACCGACGGCGACGCCGCGTACCGCGAGGATCTGAAGCGGGCGAAGCCGGCGTTCCTCGAGACGTTCGGCTCCCCCGGCCGCGCGCGGTGCCGGGTGGTGCATCACGCCCGCCGCCTCGGCGAAGCGGTCGCGCGGGGGCCGCCACCGTCTGCATTTCCCATTCATTTCCACTTATTCCGACGCACCCCTGCCGCCGGTCGAGCCGCCGGCGCCGGCGCCGGGGCAGCCGGTCAGCCCGCTGTCGAACCGCCATCCGGACCGGCTGCTCTTCGCCGCGCCGGACGTCAACGGCGGCGACCGGGGGATGAACTACGTCTACTACGACTCGGCCGCCGGCGCGACGGTGACCTACCCGCCGATCACGCTCGAGCGGCTCAGCGCGATGTACGAGGCGCACGCGCGCGAGCCGCAACGGCCGGTCGTGCCGCCGCCGGCGGGCGTGGCGTCGCCGTTCGCGGGGTACGTCGGGAGCCGCCTCGGCGCGCTGCTGATGCGGGCGCCGAGCCCGTACTGGTGGTTCCGCAAGCCGCGGTTCGATGATGCGCGGGCCGACGACCTGCTCGCGGCGCTGACCGGCCACGTGGCGGCGCGGGACGACGGCATCCGCCTGCTGAACGTCGGCTGCTACGAGGGGCAACTGCTCGAACAACTCAAGGATCGAACGAAGTGGCGACTGGCCGGGGCGGAGACGAACGAGCGGGCGGTCGCGCTGGCGCGGCACAAGGGGTTCACCGTGTGGGAGACGTCGGCCGCCGACGCGGCGACGACCGTGCCATCGGCCAAGTCGTTCAACGTGATCGTCCTCGACGCGGCCGAGCACTTGCAGGACCCGCTGCTCGTCGTCCGCCGGCTGCGACAACTCCTGCTGCCCGGCGGGCTGATCGTGCTCCACACGCCGAACCTCGACTCGGCCCACGCCACGCTCTTCGGCCCGACGTGGGCACACTGGCAGCCGCCGTACCACCGCGTGTTGATGGGCCGCCGGGCGCTGCGCCGGCTGGCGTACCTCGCGGACCTGAAGCTCGTCGCGACGCGCACGGTCACGCACGCGTACCCGGCCACGGTCAGCGCGCAGCTGAACGAACTGGGCCTCGGCGCCATCGTGCCGGACAACGCCCGCTTCCCCGACGAGGTGTCGTCGAAGGGCGTCCGGCTCACCGGGTGGTCGAGACTCCTCTGGGACTGGCGCGGCAAGGGGGATTTCGTTTACGCGGTAATGAAGCTGCTGTAGGGGAGAAAAATGCCCAATGACCAAGTCTCAATGACCAACAAATGACCAATGACTCAATGACCAATGAAGACGAGGGCGGGACCGCTGCAAGTCGCCTGATCTCATTGGCGCGCCCCGGCGGGGCCATAGGCGGTCAGTTCAGGAAGTACGTGCCGCGCGCTTCGATGCTCTCTTCTTTGGTCATTGGAATTTGGTCATTTGTTGGCCATTGAGACTTGGTCATTGAGACGTGCGCATAGGACTCCATCCCGATGCCGCTCCCGAAGATCTCCATCGTCACCCCGTCCTACAACCAGGCCCGGTACGTCGGGTGGACCGCGCGCAGCGTGTTCCTCCAGCACTACCCGAACCTCGAGTACATCATGATGGACGGCGGGTCCAAGGACGACACCGTCGAGGTGCTCCGGCCCTACGCCGACCGCTTCGCCTACTTCGTCTCCGAGCGCGACAAGGGGCAGAGCGACGCGATCCAACGCGGGTTCGGGCGGGCGACGGGCGAGATCATGGCGTACCTCAACAGCGACGACATGCTCGCGCCGGGCGCGCTGCACTACGTCGCGGAGTTCTTCCGCAAGAACCCGGAGGTCGACGCCGTCTACTCCCACCGCTGCACCTGCGACGGCGACAACCGCGTGCTGCGGTACTGGATCCTGCCCGCGCACAACGACTGGCTCATGAGCCGCTGGGACCTGATCCCGCAGGAGACGTGCTTCTGGCGGCGGCGGATCTTCGACCGGTGCGGGAACGTCGACCCGTCGTTCCGCTTCGCGATGGACTACGACCTGTTCAGCCGCTTCATGCGCGCCGGCACGATGGTCCGCGCCAACCGCTTCCTCGGCGTCTTTCGCACGCACGAGGAGGCGAAGACGACCCAGCTCATGGAGACCGTCGGCAAGGCCGAGATCCAGCGCGTCTGGGACCGCTACGGCCTCACGCCCGGCCGCCTCGACCCGTTCGTCAGCGCGCGGTTCTACTACGGCGTGCTCCGCAGCGGCGAGAAATTCGCGGCGAAGCGGCGCAAGCTCCCCGGCTGCCTCCCCGGCGTCGGCTACGACTACGACCTGCTCTGGGGCGGCCTGCTCAACGACACCCGCCTCCCGCCGACGGCGTGACCTCATCTTCGCAGCCGAAGGCATTGCGATGTGTGCGACGTGGGGGTGGTTCTCTGAGGCGTGGTTAAGATGCAGCTTTGTCGCGTAAGGCCAGCGTCTCGCCCGCGCCTTTCGCTGCGAGAACGCCGGCGCCACGCCCGCGCACGCCCGATGTCGGCCCTTCATCAACCGGTTCTTAGGCATCGTTGAACGGTGCGGAGCGCGCGGATCCTTCCCGCCATCTCGGCGTACTGACCGGAGCGGGTGCGCCATCCGACCACGCCTGGTCGATATGAACGCGGCGAACTCATGTTCGTCCGCTTGCGAGACTTAGGTTTCGTCGCGCGCCAGGGGGTCCCGTACGCGGCCGGAACGCCGTTTGACAGAACCGGATTGATACGCGACAGTTATGGCAACCGCCCGCGCCGTGTCATGCCGAAGTCGTAAGTTTGCCGGCCGATCCCTCGCCGTTACAGTAGGACCGTCTGAACCGGTTACCGCTTGAGCGTCGCACCGTGCCAACCTCGCCCCGCCGAAGCTAAGCCGCGGCCCGCCGACGGGTTGCGGCGGCTCGTGATCATCCCGGTGTTCAACGAGCGGGGCTCGGTCGCGCGGGTCATCCAACGGCTGAGGCGGGCGCTGCCGGAGTTCGACCTGCTCGTGATCGACGACGGGTCGACCGACGACACGCTGCGCTGCATCCCCGCCGGCGTGAAGGTCGTCAGCCTGCCGTTCAACCTCGGCATCGGCGGCGCGATGCAGACCGGCTACCGCTACGCCGCCCTGCACGGGTACGACATCGCCGTGCAGGTCGACGGCGACGGCCAGCACCGCCCGACCGAGGTCCGCCGCCTCGTGGAGCGGATCGTCGCCGACGAGGCCGACCTCGTCGTCGGCTCGCGGTTCCTCGAGGTGGGCCGCTACCGCCAGACGCTCGCCCGCCGGGCCGGCGCCTGGATCCTGAGCGGCATCCTGCAACTGTTGACCGACCAGGCGTTCTCCGACTGCACGAGCGGCTTCCGCGCCGCCAACCGCCGGGCGATCCGCGCGTTCGCGCACTGGTACCCGGAGGACTACCCCGAGCCGGAGGTGATCCTCCTGCTGCACCGCGCGGGGTACCGCATCGGCGAGATCAGCGTGCGCATGCGCCAGCGCCGCGACGGCACGAGCAGCATCAGCATGATGGCCGGCCTGTTCTACGTGCTGAAGGTCACGACGTGCCTCATGCTCGACCTGATGCGCGCCCCGTGGCCGCACGAGAAGGTGACCGCCGGCGGCGCCGACCCCGCCGGCAATCGCCGCGCGGCGGCGACGACCACGACGACGGTAGCGCCGACCGGCGGCGGGAGTCCCAGCGATGCTGTACATCAAGAGCCTGATCCTGCTCATCCTTGGCGGCAGCCTGTTCACGCTCGCCGTGCTGCGCCTCCGCCAGTACAGACTTAAGGAGCGCTACGCCCTGGTCTTCCTGCTTTTGGGGCTGCCGTTCGTCGTGCTGGCGGCGTGGCCCAACGGGGTGGACTACGTCTCGCGCCAACTCGGCATCCAGTACCAGACCGTCGCGCTGCTCTGCGTCAGCAGTTTCCTCACGATGGCGGTGTTCGAACTGCTGACGATCGTGAGCGTGCAGGAGCAGAAAATCAGCGCGCTGGCGCAGCTCGTGGGCATCCTGATGGAGAAGCACAAACTCGCCGACCCCGAGCACCGCCCCGCCGCCCCGGACGACGACGCCGCGCCCGCGCCCGCCGGCAAGGCTGACCGCGAGGCGGCGTAGTCTGCAAGAGAACGAGCCGGGGAATCCGCGGGCCCGAAGGGGCTAGAGTCGTACCTTCGGGTGTAGTGTTCCGGACCGCCCCGCGGCCGGCGGATAAAGCCGGCGGCTACAGCACGTTCACCTGACCCGTAGGGTGTCATCCCGAGGGGAGCGGTAGCGACCTGCGGGATCTCGGGTCGTGAGAGGCATCCCCCCAGCCGGGGGTAGTTCGTCGCTGTCGCTCCTCGCGACCACAAGGTCCCGGCGCAGAGCGCTAAACGCGAGTTGTCCGCCGCGACACGGGCCTCCCCACCCGAAGATGGACTGCGTCGCGATACGCCAGCGCCGCGCCGGCGTTTCCCGCCACTCCACATCCGTGTACCTTGCACGATCTGTGGTTCGCCCGCTTCTCGGCCGACCCGCGGCACGGAGGCACCGCGTGATCTTCAGTCGACGTCAACTTCTTCAGCAGACGATCGGGTTCAGCGCGTGGGCCGCCTTGAACGGCGGGTGCCGTTCGTCGTCACCGTCCTCGTCGTCGTCGTCGTCAGCGCCGCGCGCGGACCGGCCGGCAGACGATTCGGCCATCGACGCGCGGGGGTGTCACCTGCTGGCCGTCGGCGACTTCGGCGTGAAGCCGAAGGACCTGCCGCGGCAGCGCGCGGTGAGCGAGGCGATGGCCCTCTACGCCGCCAAGTACGAGTTCCGGCCCGCGGCGCTGGCGCTGCTCGGCGACAACTTCTACGGCGGGCTCGCGGGCAAGGGCGTGGCGTCGCCGCGGTGGCGGACGAACGTGGAGGCGATGTACCCGCCCGACGCGTTCGCCTGCCCGATGTACGCCGTCCTCGGCAACCACGACTACTTCGACGAGGGCGGCCGCGCGTCGGTCGCCGCGCAGCTCGCATACCGCGCGCACCGCCCGGACTCACGCTGGACGCTGCCGGCCAAGCAGTACCGCTTCGAGCTGCCGGCGCAGAACCCGCTGGCGACGTTCGTCGTGATCGATACGAACGGGGTCTACGGCGACCGGGCCATGTCGCGGACTGCGCGCCAGCGCCAGGCCGCGTGGGTGGCGGACGAACTGGGCAAGCCGCGGACGACGCCGTGGCTGTTCGTCGTCGGCCACCACCCGGTGTTCAGCGACGGCGCGCACGGCGACACGAAGGAGCTCGTCGCCGACCTCGACCCGCTGCTCCGCCGCCACGCGGTCGACCTGTACCTCTGCGGCCACGACCACGACCTGCAGCACATCGAGTTCAGGGACCACCCGACGTCGTTCGTCGTCAGCGGCGCCGGCGGCGCCCGCGCCCGCGAGATCAGGGGCGCCCGCCGCGGCGTGTTCGGCCGCGCGGTCTACGGCTTCACGCACCTCGAACTGCACGCCGACCGCTTCACCGTCCGCCACGTCGACGCCAACGGCGTGAACCTGCACGCGTTCACGAAGAACCGGCGGGCGTGACGCGGCGCGTCGGCGCCCTCACCACCCCACCGCCCGCATCAGCCGGTACGCCGCCACGATCTTCTCGACGTTGAACTTGTGCACGACGCGGCTGCGCCAGTCGTCGCCGAAGTAGCGGCTGGCGACGCGGTACTGTTCGTCGAACTGCTCGCGCCGCACGCGCCCGGACTTGCTCGTCTCGTGGTAGCGGAAGTGCGCGACGAGCGACGGCAGCACGAGCGGGTCGCGGAGCCGGGCCATCCGCAGCCAGAGGTCGTAGTCCATCGTGTAGTGCAGCGACTCGTCGAGCGGCCCGGCCGCCCGCCCGAAGTCGCGCCGCCAGAAGACGGCCGGCTGGGAGATGAAGTTCTCGCGGAGGAGTTGCCGGAGGCTGTAGCGGTCGAGCCAGTAGTCCTTGTAGCGGGTGACGCGCGCGCGGATCGGGCGGTCGTCGGCGTCGATCACGTCGCACCGCCCCACGGTCCACGCCGCCCGTTCGTTGCGGGCGAGCGCGTCGGCGACGGCGGCGAGCGCGCCGGGCGCGTAGGTGTCGTCGGCGTTGAGCCAGGCGAGCACGTCGCCGTCGGCCATCGCCATCCCCTTGTTGATCGCGTGCGACTGCCCGCCGTCCGCCTCGCTCGCCCAGACGACGCGCTCGTCGCGGGCGGCGAGGTCGCGCAGCAGGTCCGCGGTGCCGTCGGTGCTGTGGCCGTCGACGACGATCCACTGAAGGTCGAACGGCCCCGGCTGCGACAGGATGCTCTCGGCCGTGCGCCGCAGGAAGCGGGCGGCGTTGAACGACGGCGTGACGATGCTGAACTTCACGCGCCCCCGTCCCCCGCGGCGGCCCGCCCGGCGGCGTCGACACGTTCCGCCGCCGCCGTCGCGGCCGCGGGAGACGACGGTGCCGGAGCCGATGGCGCCGGCGTAGGCGAGGCGGCGTCCGGCGCGTCGGACGCCGGCGGCGCGGGCGCGGGAGACGGTGTCGCTGACGCCGACGACGCGGGCGCGGCCGACGGGACGGGCGCGGTGCCGACGACGGTAACGCCGGCGTCGCAGGCCGCTGCCGGCTCCGGCAGGCGCACGGCCTCGTGCAACTGCCAGGTTTCGCCGCGCCCGGCCCTTGATCGGGTCGCCGACCGGCAGGCCGGCGGCGATCCGCTTCTGCCGCATCCAGTACAACCCCTCCTCGTCCATCGGCTCCAGCACGTACACGGGCTGTAACTCGTGCGGCCGGAACTCGGTGGCGGCGTCGGGCTCGGCGACGTAGCGGCCGCTGAGGTTCGTCAGGATCCGCCCGGTCTTACGCCGCGACAGCACCCACGACTCGGCCGGCGTCCGCGCCCGCAGTTCGTCGGCCACCTTCACCGCCGCGGCGAAGCGCCCGCCGCGGTACTTCTCCAGGAACGGCGTGCGGCGCTGCTCGGCGACGAACCCGACCACCCGCACCACGTTCGCGCCCGCCAGCAGCACCACGAGCGCGACGAACGCCCGATCGGCCCACCGCGCCGGCAGCCGGCGGTGCAGGGCCAAGACGCCGAGCCAGAACCCGTAGAGCAGCAGCGGCAGCACCTGCAGGAAGTAGCGCACGTGAACGACGCGCACGAGCATCATCGCGATCGTGAAGAGCACGAAGAACCCCCACAGCGCGCGCCGCCGGAACAGCGCGAGGCCCGCGGCGATCACGAGCAGGCTGGGGAGCAGCGCCAGCGGGATGTCGAACGACGCCAGCCCGAGCCGCCGGAGTTGGATGCTGCCGATGTCGACGCCGAACAGCGCCTCCGACGCGCTGGGCTGGAGCAGGGCCGGCCCCGTGCGGGTGACGACCTGCACGACGACGTGGTCGGCCCGGCCGGTGACGGAGTTGAGGAAGTCCTCCTCGTACGCGCCGGCCGTCCCGTGGGTGCCGGGCCCGAGCAGGATGAACGCCAGCGCCGCCGCGCCCGCCACGCCCGCCAGCCCGGCGCCCATCGCGATGCGGCCCCAGCGGATCGGCCGGCGGAACATCCAGTAGAAGACGGCGGCGCCGACCGCCAGCAGCAGCGCCCACATCGTCGGGCGGGTCACGACCACGATCGCCAGCCCGCCGACGAGCAGCAGCCAGTCCGTCGGCCGCGACCGGGCCCGCCCGCCCGCGCGGTCGTCGTCGTCGTCGTCGCTTGCCGCGCCCTCGCCGGCGAACCCGATCGCGGCCTCGCGCCGGTAGAAGATCGACTCGAATCCGACGAGGAACGCCATCACGCCCATCAGGAACGGCACGTCGCTCATCAGTTCGAAGCAGTACCGGTAGAACGTGCGCGTCATGCCGAGCAGGACCGTGATGAGCACGGCGGTGGCGCGGTCGGCGTGGAGGCGGAACAGGCGATAGGTGAGCCCGAGCGTCAGCGCGCCGATCAGCGGCATGACGATCAGGCCGGGCAGGCGGCTGTCCGTGCCGAACAGCTTGAACAGTCCGGCGAACAGCCACGGCAGCCCCGGGTAGACCAGCCGGTGCGGCTGGCCGTGGTAGGTGTACCCCTGCCCCTCGGCGAGGTTGCGGCCGATCGTCATGTAGAGCGCGCTGTCCGGCTCGAACCGCCAGTGGCCGTTGAACCCGAGCAGGTAGAGCACGACGAGCGAGCCGAACAGCAGTCGGCGGTGGGCGTCGATCCAGGCCAGGAACCGGTCGGGCAGGGGGGCGTACACGGCCGCGGTCAGGGGCGGCAAGGTGTCCCGATCGGTCGGGATGGTCGGGAAACGTGGCGGGGGCGACGCGGCGTGGCCCGGCGTCGCGATCGGCTCCCGGATGTCGACAACTCGGCCCATGCGTGGCGGGCAGTATAGTGTGGCCCCAAACCCGCGGCAAAACAGCCGGTTGCCTCGCGCCGGAACCCGCTTCCGGGCGTCAGAGCCTTGCCATTACCGGACGACCCGCCGGTCGGATCAGCGATTCGACAAACCCTCCGCCCGCTCGGATGGCTGCCCTTCAATGGCACTGGGTTTGCGGACCTTTGATTAACACGGCGTGCTGGACGTCAGCCGCCGGAGACAAGGGAGTCTGATCAGAAGGCGCGCCCGCCGCGACTCGCGGACGGCCGCCGGGAGGTTCGCATGAGGACGTTTACCCCGCCAGAACATTCCGAGGGCAAGGTTGCCCGGGCGATCGAGAGCCAGACGGCCAAGCTGCCGTCGGACACGTTCCTGTGGCTGGCCGGCGGGTCGATCGCGACCTCGCTGACGCTGAAGCTCATGGGCCGCGACAAGGACGCGCTGTTCGTCGGCCAGTGGGCCCCGACGTTCCTGATCCTCGGCCTGTACAACAAGCTCGTGAAGGTCGCCGGCTCCGACTAATCCGGGGAACGGGCCTTCGCGGGCCAAGATCTTCTCTGTGGCACAAGGGCGACCCGAACGCGGGTCGCTCTTTGCTTGCGCGGATCGATCGAACCACGAAGGACACGGGGAGCACGGAGAGGGAACAGACGAGAAATAGAAGATGGCGGATGAAAGATGGAGGAAGATAACCGTCCCAAGCGACTCTCCCTCCATCTTCCATCCGCCATCATCGCATCTTTACCTACCGCCGCGTTCGCCGTGGGCTCCGTGGTTCCACCGGTTCGGTAGCGAGTCCACCCTACATGCTGGCGAAGTACGCCGACACGATCGGCTCGATCTTTTGTCGCAGCGCCGGGTTCGCGTACGCCGCCCATGACAGTCCGGTCGTCACGTCGAGCGCGCCGTCGAGTGGTCGGCCGACGCCGGCGGTACGGATGAGGCCCGCCTCATCCGCGATGAGCAGCGTCGCGCAGTCGTACGGGTGACAGCAGAGCCCTTGGGGCTGGCCCTGCATCCGGTAGAAGAGCGGCCGGAGGTCGGCGTTGAAGCGGTCGTGGCCGACGATCAGCTCGTAGAACTGCCCGCCGGTGGAGATGTACTGGTCGTCAAAGACGGTCGCCTGCGTGACGTCCGCCTCGCCGACGAGGGCCGCGACGATCCGCTCCATCAGGTCGCTCGCCAATCGCTTCGTGCCGGGGAAGAAGTTGACGATCGAGGCGAACCCGTGATCGATCCGGTCGGCCGCCGACGGCTTGATGGCTAGCGTCTCGGTCCTGCCGGTGTTCAGGTCAACCCGCTCGCCGTGCGCGCCGCCACCCTTCGTCGCCCACAGCACGTCGGCCTGGCACATTTTGCTCGTGGGCAGTTCCGTCATCACGGCCACCTCGATGTCCCGCAGCGACGTGCCCGGCCCCTTGTTCGGCGCGACGCCCGCCAGCGCCCACGCCGCCCGCTTGTCGTACATGATGCCGCGCGTGCCGTCGATCGGGTCGACGATGAGGCAGATCCGCGCATCTTCCTCCCGCGCGCCCTCCGGAAACACCTTCACCCCCTCCACGCCCGTCTCGCTTTCCACCCCCTCCGCAATCAGCACGAGCGGCGTCGTCCGCGCCCACTCGCGACAGAACGCCTCCAGCACCGGCTCGACCACCGCGTCGATCGCGTAGATCGTGTCCGCCGCGCTCGCCCGGCTGACGGCGTGCAGGTCCGTCTGCCGCCGCGAGTCGATGAGCAGTTGGCGCGTCGCGCGCTGGAACTCTTTCAGCCGGTCGACGACGCGGTCGGGGTCGGGAATCATCCCCGCGTTGTACGCGCCGGGCCCACGCGCCGCCACGGCGGCGCCACTCGCAGAGCGGCACTTTCCCGAGAACCGTGGGGAGCAGAGACCGATGCGAAACGTCGCACGCCTGCGCCGCGGCGGTCGCGCAGCCGAACATCGGCGGTGCGAGAAGATTCGCCGCTCCGCGTCGACCGCGACGCACAGGCGTCGCAACTACCTCGCAGGCGAACCGCCATCGTCCACGAGGCGCATCACGCGGCGACAACGACGTCGCAACGATCCCGGGTGCGTGCGCGTGAGGGACGACCGAACTACACCACGACCGTCCCCACGTGCCACGCGCCCGGGCTGCTCCCGGCGAACAGTTCGGGCTTCCGCGCCGTTTGTCGTTCGTACTCGGCCATCACGTCCGCGAGCGCGGCGTCGGCGGACGCGGATTCGTCGGCGAGGACGGCCACGGTGCCGCCGCTTCCGCCGCCGGTGATCTTCGCGCCGTAGATGCCGGCGCGCTCGCGGTCGCGGACGAGCTGCTCGAGCAGGTCACACTCGTCGGCGCCGAGCATCGCGTCGTTCGTGTACGACAGGTGCGACGCGTACATCAGGTGCCCCGCGCGGTCGAGGGCGGCCGTGCGGGCGGCGCCGGTGGCGAGCTTCGCCTCCTCGAGGAACTCGACGAACCGCCGCACCCGGCGGGCCTCGAGCACGTGGTGATCCGTCGCGTGCTGCACCGCGTACCCGACGTCCGGCTCCACCGTGGTGGCCGCGTCGATCGTGCCGCCGTGGCGGGCGAGGAAGTCGCGGCCGGTGATGTGCTCGGGCACGTGCGGGCGGAACAGCGCCTTGTAGTCGTCCGGGTCGAGGTTCGCGAGGTAGCCGCCGGTCGGGTCGGCGACGAGCGCGCGCCCGGCGCGGGCGCCCATGTCGCGCATCGCGTCGAGGATGATGCGGTGGCCCATGAACGCCGCGCACCGCGTGCGGCCGTACTGCCCGCCGCCGACGTGGTGCCTCACGTTGCTGTTGATGCCGACGACGCGCACGCCCTCGGGGAGTCGCAGCGGCGGTTGCAGCTCGTGCGGCTGGCAGATCATCCGCAGCAGCGACCCGGCCTTGCCGGCGCAACTCGCGACCTGATCCATGATGCCGCAGGGGGCGCCGACGATGCGGTTCTCTACCTCCTGGCAGAGCGCGGCGAGTTGGAGCGGGCTTATCGATCGGTCGGACGACGCGCCAACCGCGGGGGCGGGGCCGAGCGCCGTGCGACTTCTCGGGGCATCGCTGCCGGACGTGGGAGATGCTGCGCCGCCGTTCGCGTCGTTGACGTTGCCGAGGTCTGCGTCTCGTTCCCGCGTCGCCGTCGCGTCGCGTCGCTGGATGCCGAGGTGGTCAACGAGGTTCATCATCGTCGCGACCTCGATCGCGGCAGACGAGCTGACGCCGGAGCCGAGCGGGACGGTGCTGAGCAGCGCGAGGTTCATGCCGCCGACGCGCGGGTCGGCGAGGTCGATCAGGCGGCGTTCGTGCAGGATCACGAGGCACCCGACGAGGTACGCCGCCCACTTGCGGCCCGGATCGTCGAACGCGGGGCGGAGCGCATCGACCGGGCCGCGGGCGAGCGCTTCGAGCGGCACGCGGAGCGTGAACGGCCGCTGCTCGTCGAGCAGGTTGAGCGAGCAGACCTGCACCTGCCGGTCCGCCCGCGCTGCAGCGCCACGGCGGCCGCGCGCGGTCGAGCGGCATCTCGCAGACGAGCGACCCGGTGTAATCCGCGATGCCCCCCATCACGTCGAGCCGCCCCGCCGCCCGGCTGACGCGCACGGGCCGGGCGAAGTCGAAGTCGGCCCCGAGCTCGCCGCGGGCGCGGGCGAGGAGGGCCGGGACGGGATCGAGGGAGAGGAGGTCTTGCACGTGATCACCGCGGCGGCGGGATGCCCACGTTGTCCGACGCGGCGCGCGCGGCCGGCGCGGACGGCGCGCGCCGGGAGATCGCTACGGCCGCGCGCGCGCGGCGCTCGAGCACGAGTTCGTCGAACAGCCGCCCCTGCGGCTGCCCGCCGGCGGTGCGGTTCAGCGTGGCGGCGAGCACGAACTCCCGCTTGTCCTGCGGGACCGGCATGTCGAGGCGGAACGTGTAGGCGCGCACGCGCGGTTCCAGCGCTCCTCCTGCTCGGCCCGCGTCGTCAGCATGTGCCGCCACGGCCCGCCGATGGCGCGCCGCTGCTCGGGCATGTCGGGGCGGTAGGTGTGGAGCTCGAACATCACGTCGCCGACGACGCGCGTCGGCTCGCCAAACGTGTCCTGCACCTCGACCAGCGCCTCGACGCCGTCCGGCGTGCCGTCGCCGGTCCAATCCTTGAACTGCGTGAACGTCGGGTGGATGCGGATCGTCGCCGGCGCGAACATCTCGTCGCGCACCGGCTCCGGACCCGACGTGCAGCCGTTGGCGACGATCACGAGTGAAAACAGGACGAGCGCGAGGCGGGCGACGGGCATGCGCGCGACTGTAGGGGTGGCCCCGAGTCGTGTCAACGCGGCGGCGGCGGGTCAGTACTCGAACGACTCGCGGGCCATCACGATCGGGCGGTTCTGGCCGATGTTCAGCAGCAGGCCGACGGCCATGAAGCTGGCGATGTGGCTGCTGCCGCCGGCGCTGATGAACGGGAGCGTGATGCCGGTGACGGGCATCATCCGCGTGACGACCATCAGGTTGATGAACGTCTGCCCCGCCAGCACCGACACCACGCCCAGCGCCACCAGCCGCCCGAACGGCTCGCGCGTGGCGGCGGCGATCTCCACGCCGGCGACGAACAGCACGAGGTACGCGCCGATCACCACGACCGAGCCGAAGAAGCCCAGTTGCTCGCCGATCAGCGCGAAGACCATGTCGTTGTGCGCCTCGGGCACGCGGCGGCCGACGGGCACGTTGCCGATCCCCTTGCCCGTGAACCCGCCGGACCCCATCGCGATCTGCGCCAGCTCGCCCTGGTAGCCGATGCCCTGCAGCGTCGCCGGGTCGTTGCTGAACATCGCGTAGACGCGGGCCCGCTGGTACGGCTTGACGAGTTCCGGCAGGTGCTTGAACACCGGCACGCTCGGCGACCCGCTGAACCACATCAGCGGCGCGACGAGCAGCCCGAGCCCCACGATCGCCCCGAGGTGCCCGATCCGCGCGCCGGCCACGAACAGCATCGCGAACAGCGCGGGGATGAACACCAGCGCCGTCCCCAGGTCCGGCTGCTTCAGGATCAGCGCCAGCGGCACCAGCGCCAGCGCGAACGGCGGCAGCAGGCCGGCGAGCGTGCGGTAGTTCGAGCGGAACCGCAGGTACCGCGCCAGCACCATCACGAACGCGATCTTCGTCACCTCCGCCGGCTGGAAGCTCATCACCTTGAAGTCGATCCACGCGTGCGCGCCGTTGCGGACCGGCACCGAGCCGAACCCGCTCCGCGGCACGCCCGGCAGCACGGTGTAGAGCAGCAGCAGCAGGCTGCCGAAGTAGAACGCCCACGCCCAGCGGCCGATGCGCTGGTAGTTGATCGTCTGGAACGCGACCATGCACGCCAGGCCGATCGCCATGAACCGCAACTGCTTCGGCCCGTCGCTCGTGCCGTCGGGCTTCACGTCGGCCCAGATGCTGACGAGCCCCAGCGCGCAGAGGATCACGACGGCCACGAGCACGGGCCAGTTCGTGGCGATCGCGAACTGCTGCACGAAGCGGTTCGCCGTCGGCGAGGTGCGCGAACCGGGGCTGAGGAAGAAGGAAGCCATGTGGTCGTGTGCCGTCTCGATCGAATCGCAAAAGCCAACCTGACGCCGCGAACGCGTGGGGCGATGACCCGGCGAAAAGCCGCCGCACGCCCCTCTTCGTCACCCGCTCGCCCGTTCACCCGTTCACCGCCCCACGGCGTGCAGCAACTCCGCGCCCGCCGCCGCCTGCGGGGCGGGCGCGGTGGCGGGCGGCACGGTCTGGTGGGTGAGCGGGAGGTAGCCGTGCTCGACGCACGCCTCGATCACGCCCTTGGCGACGCCCGCCGCCGCCAAGCCGCCGCTGCCGCCGTACTCGAGCAGCACGGCGAACGCGATCCGCGGGTTTTCGGCCGGCGCGAAGCCGATGAACCACGCGTGGTTCTTCTCCTTGTTCCCCGCGCCCGTGCCGCGGTACCACGGCACGCGCGGGTTGGGGTTCTCCTTCGTCGACAGTTGCACTAACGCGCGGCGTTCGTCCCCCTTCTCGTCGAGCACCGCGCGGCCGGCGGCGTCGCGGATGACGTACGACAGCGACGCGGCCTGCGCGGTGCCGGTCTTGCCGGCCAGCAGCACGTCGCGGCGCTGCAAGAGCGTGCCGGTGCCGGCCGGGCTGTTGACGACGCGGATCATCCCGTCGCGCGCCGCGGCCAGGGCGGCGGGCGGCAGGCGAAGGTCGACCGAATCGGGGTCGAGCGTGTCGGCGCCGGGCACCTTCACCGCCGGGTCCTCGGTCAGCCGCGGGCGAGCCCACACGCCGTTGCGCGCCAGCGTCGCGGCGACGTTGGCCATCTGCAGCGGCGTGGCCGCCACCTGGCCCTGGCCGATGCCCGCGGTCCACGCCGCGAAGGCCCGGTGCTGGTCGCGGTACGAGTCGGGCAGCAGCCCCGCGTTCTCCGCGATGCCGATGCCGGTCGGCCGGCCCAGGCCGAACCGGCCGTACCAGTCGCTCAGCCCGTCGAGCCCGAGCTTGTCGGCCATCGTCTCAAAGTAGACGTTGCAGCTGCTCCAGCCCGTCGGCGAACGTGAGGAACCCGGTGTCGTGCGCGCCGTCCCGAGCTTGTGGTGGGCGACCCACGGGCACGGGATCGTCGTGCACGGCGTGCCGCCCGGGCCGTCGTGGCAGAGCGTGTCGTGGAACTTGCTCGCGACCCAGCAGCGCCCGCGACGCTGGTGGCGGCCGTTGATGACGAGGTAGCCGGTGCACTCGATGCCGTCGGCCGGGCCGATCAGCCCCTGCGCGATCGCGGCGAGGCCGACCATCGGCTTGACGGTCGACCCCGGCTCGAGCTGCGACTGGGTCGCGCGGTTCAGGAGCGGCTTGTCGAGGTTGTCGGCGTTGTTGAGCAGCGGGAAGAGCTGGTCGAACGCGTTGAGGTCGTAGTCCGGGTACGACGCCAGCGCCCGCACGCCGCCGGTCGCGACGTCGATCACGACCGCCGCCCGTGCATCGGCACCGTCTCCAGGAGCACGCCGCGCCGCGCACCTCGACGGCCTTGAACATCGCCTGGATCTGCTGCTGGAGCTCGATGTCGACCGCCAGCCGCACGTCGCGGCCGCGGCGGTACGGCTCGTTGCCGACCTCGCGGTTGTCGACGCGCTCGACGCGGCCGCGGCTACCGCGGAGCAGCGGCTCGGCGAGCGCGCCTCGACGCCGCCGCGGCCGATCAGGTCGTTCGGCAGGTACTGCCGCAGCTCGTCGACGCCGACGTTGGCGTCGGCCCGCAGGTCCTCCTTGTTCACGCGCGACAGCCGCCCGAGGAGGTGGCACCCCACGTTGGCGTACGGGTAGTGGCGGTACGTGCTGGCCCGGAGGACCAGGCCGGGGTAGAGCTCGATGTACTTCCCGAGCTCGGCCTGGGCCTCGGGGCTGATGTTCGGCAGGACGACGTGGGCCTCGGTCTCCTCGGCCACGGTCACGTTGAAGTCGTCGAGTTCCGGCGCGTCCTGCGTGCCGTCGATCAGCCAGCGCGCCAGCCGTCGGCCGGCTGGTCGGCCCGCTCGGACTCGTGCCGCCGCTTCGCCAGCTCGTAGTTGCGGTACCAGATGGAGCGGCGCGCATCACGACGCGGTTGACGATGCCGGTGCGGATCTCGTTGATCTCGTCGAGCGTCTTGCCCGACATCTCCGCCAGCCGGGTCCACATCGACTCGATGTCCGCCTTGACGGCCTCGACCTCGGCGACGCGCAAGCGCCTTCTGGCGCTCGATCTTGGCGCCGGTGAACGCGACGCTCATCCGCTCGCGCAGCGCCGGCGGGCGAACTCCAGGACCCACGCCTCGTCGGGCTGCGGGCGATCGCGCGGTAGTCGACGCACGCGTCGATGCACGGCTCGTCGACCGCGATCGGCCGCCCGCGGTAATCGAGGATGCGCCCGCGGATCGTCTCCACGAGCCGCGACCGCTTCATCGTCTCGGCGGCCCGGCGGTTCCACTCGCCGCGCTGCACGATCTGCACCTGCGCCGCCCGCAGCATGATCGTGAACGCGACCAACGCCAGCAGGAACAGGAAGATCTTCAATCGTCGTTCGAACATGCGGCGTCGGGCCTCCTGCCCTGCAAAAAACCGTGGTGGGGTGGTCGGGTGGTGGCGTGGTGGGGTCGGAGCGACGTCCTACCCCACCACACGACCACCCCACCAACCACGTTCCCCACTACCGCCGTATCTTCCGGTACGAGCCCTGGAACGCAAACGCGCGGCGGATGCGGCCGAGGGCCCAGAGGACCGGGACGGCCAACACGGCCGTGTACCGCACGCGGGCCAGTTCGGTGCCGAGCGAGTGCCGCACGGCGCCCACCGCGTGGTCGCCGACGGTCGCGGGCGGGCCCGGCGGGTGGAGCCAGCCGGCGATCAGGACGACGACCGTCGTGATCACGCCGGCGATGAGCGCCAGCGCGAAGTGCGTCAGCGGGTGATCGCGGTAGACCACCTGCTGCGTCCCGACCACGAACAGCCCGACCAGCCCGTACGCGAACGCGTGCGACCCGAGCGGCTGGGCCGTCAGCAGGTCCTGCATCAGCCCCATGAGCAGGCATCCGATCAGCGCCGGCTCGCGCCGCGCGTTCATCCCGATGAAGACGGCGGCCAGCAGCACGAGGTTCGGCTTCGCCTCGCGGTAACTCACGTACGGCCCCAACCCGATCTGCAGGGCGAGGGCCGCGTAGGCGAGGATGAAGTAGGCGAACCAACGCATTTCAGGCAGTTGCTAGTGGCGAGTTGCTAGTTGCTAGTGGAAGAGGTCGCTTTTTGCCAGCACCGCGCCCGCGCCGTTTTTGCGCGGATCGATTTGCGGGGTCACTACGGTATCGCAAAAACTGCGAATGGCACCTGATAGCCGCGGGCGGAAGCCCGCTCGTCTCGCAGCAGAGTAGAGACGAGAAGACCAGCGGGCTTCCGCCCGCGGCTACCAGATGTTGAACGAAGGTCGCGACAAAGTCGGGTCGGGGGCGCGCGCGAGTTGGGCGCCGCACGCGCCCCGAGTCCCTCGTCTTCAGTAGCAACTAGCAACTCTCAACTAGCAACTTACAACCTACTCCTTCGTCACCACCATCACCTCGCTGAGCCGCTTGAGGTTCGTGGCGGGTTGGAGCGTGACTTCGGCGAAGAGCGGGGCGTCGCGGCGCGGGGCGATCTTGACGACCTGCGCGATCGGGTAGCCGTCCAGGACGCGCGGCCAGTCGGGGTCATCGACGATGACCCATACGCCGTCGGACGCCTTGCCGTCCTTGTCGACGAGTTCGCCGTTGGCGGCGTCCTCCATCGTCAGCCCGTAGCGGATGCGGAGCGTGTTGTCGCCGATCCCCTCGGCCAGCACGCTCTTGGTGGCGATGCGCACCATCTTCGGGCCGCCCGCCTCCTTGCGCAGGCGGCCGAACCGCACCTTCACGCGGAAGCCGAGGTCGGTCACGAGGCGGATCTGCCCGCCGACGACGCCGGCCCCGCCGACCCGCCCCACGACGCCGCCGGTGTACATCGCGATCTGGCCCTCGCGCACGTCCTGCCCGAACGTGCCGCGGATCTGGAGCGTCTCGCGCGTGCCGGCGTCGCCGCCGACGACCGGCACCACCACGACGCGGGCCTTCAGCGGGCCGAGCCCCTTGCGCTGCCCGCTGCGCTCGCGCTCGCGGTCGAGCTGCACCTGGAGCGTGGAGACCAGCGCCCGCAGTTCGGCGGCCTCGGCCCGGACCACTTCCGACTTCCGCCGGTCGCGCCAGTCGTCGCCGCCGACGAGCGCCCGCCCCGCCCACCGCGCCGGCACCGACAGCGGCATGAACAGCCCCTCGACGTTGGGCGTCGCCCGCTGCGTGTGCTGCGGCGGAATCACAAACGCGCACAGGAACGCGAGCACCATCAGGACGGAGAAGACGTGTTGAGAGCGGGAGCGAGGCATTGGTTATTTTGGATTTTGGATTGCGGATTTTGGATTGGAAGAGGGGGGAGCAGCTTGGGTTGTGGGGTGGGGATGCGGAGTCGCGGGGCGCGGGTGGGGACGGGCGGTTTTGATCGAGGCGGCGATGATTCGGGTGATCTGGCAGGCCTCGTCGTGGAGCGGCTGGACGAGTTTGGGCGGCTGGAGGTCGCCCTCGATGATGAGTTCCAGCCAGAAGGCGGTCTCGTCCGCCTCTTCCTCGACCACGCCGAGCTTCGAGAGGAACTCGGCCTTGGAGCGTCCGCGACAGGCCGAGCGGTAATTGGCGCCGACGGAAGTGCCGCTGCGGACGATCTGCCCCGCGGCGGTGCGACCGGAGAACGTGTCGGGCAGGCTGTCCGCCAGCTTCATGCACCGCAGCCCGAACGCCTTCGTCCGCCGCTTGAGTTCCGCCTCATCCATGACGCGTCCCCGTGATCGTCAGGCCTGGTCTCTACCGCGATAACCCTTCAGATCCCCCCACCGCGTCCCCTCTTCAAATCCAAAATCCGCAATCCAAAATCCAAAATCCCCATCAAACGTCGTCCGCGTCGCTCTCCATCGTGTCCTTCCAGAGCTCGAGGTTCTCGAGGTAGACGGCCGTGCCGCGGGCGACGCAGGTGAGGGGGTCTTCGGCGAGGCGGGTGTCGAGGCCGGTCGCGTGGCTGATGACCGTGCACAGGCCGCGGAGCAGGCTGCTGCCGCCGGCCATCGTGATGCCGTTGTCGACGAGGTCGGCCGCCAGTTCCGGCTCGGCCCGCTCGAGCGTGCGCTTCACCGCTTCCACGATGTTCGTCACCGGCTCCTGCAGCGCCTGGCGGATCTCCTCGGCGGTGACGAGCGTCTTGCGGGGCAGGCCGCTGATCAGGTCGCGGCCCTTCACTTCCATGCTCGGCTCTTCCACGCCGTCGCCCCAGGGGGCGGCCGAGCCGATCTCGATCTTGATGCGTTCGGCCATCTGCTCGCCGATCGCCATGTTGTACGTCTTCTTCATGTGCCCGACGATCGCCTCGTCGAAGTCGTCGCCCGCGGTGCGGACCGACTCGCTCACGCTGATGTCGGCCAGCGAGATGATCGCGACCTCCGACGTGCCGCCGCCGATGTCGACGATCATGCTCGCCGTCGGCTCGGTGACCGGCAGCCCGGCGCCGATCGCCGCGGCCATCGGCTCTTCCACGAGGTAGACGCGGCGGGCGCCGGCGCGCTCGGCGCTGTCGAGCACGGCCCGCTTCTCGACGGCGGTGATGCCCGACGGGATCGCGATGACCACGCGCGGGCCGATGAAGTGCTTGCGGCCGTGCACCCGGCGGATGAAGTACGACAGCATCGCCTCGGTGACCTCGAAGTCACTGATGACGCCGTCCTTCAGCGGGCGGATGGCGGTGATCGAGCCGGGCGTCTTGCCGAGCATCTCCTTGGCGACGAGCCCGACCGCGTTGCCGTCCTGCAGCACGCGGTTGGTGCCCTTCTTGACGGCGACCACGCTGGGTTCGTTCAGCACGATCCCCTCGCCCTTCACGCACACGAGCGTGTTGCACGTGCCGAGGTCGATCCCCATGTCGATGCTGAACATCCCCATCAACGAGTCGAAAATCACGGGCGAAGCCTCAAGTGGATCCTGGGTTCAGGATCTGTCGATTCCGGATCTGCACGGAGAGCGGCGCGAGTCGCGGTGGCCCGACCCGCCCTCTCTCGATCAAAACTCTGCAAACCGAAATCCAAAATGAATTTACGTCTACCGGGACGGGCTTGGACGGAAAGCCCCATCTTGCGCCGCGGACGGCGGACATGCTGCTGCCCGCCGAAAGCCTTTCAGGGCATGCGGTTGGCTCCCGCTTCCGGGGGCCGACCCGCCGCCGCGCGGCTCGGGGCACGCCAACGGAGAGCGAAGACGCCCGGACGGCCGGTTAAAATACAGGCTCTGCCACGGGAAGACAAATGCGCCCGCCGCCGGCACGCCGCGCGGCGGCCCCCCTTCGCGCCAGCCGTGACCCCCGGCGCGGCCGGCGGATGCCCGGCGCCGACTGTGCCTCGGGTTCGGATGCCGAACCGGATTCGCACGTCCCGCCATTTTCGACGCGTTGTGCGCATCGCGCGCGAACGAGCCCCCCGGCAGTGACCCGGGGGGCTCGTGGATGAGGTCATCAATCATCGGGCGGCGACGTCCGCCCGCCTCGCGTCGAAACGCGGGACCGGCGTGCGTCCTCCGCCCCCGGCGGGCCGCGGGCCTAGGTCAGCTGGCGGATCGCCTTGGAAACGCGGTTCAGGAGCTTGCGGAGGTCCTTGTTGTCCAACACGTTGTCGAGCTCGTCGAGGTCCAGGCCGCCGTCGAGCAGGCCGGCGATGTCGCACAGCAGGTTGCCCAGCAGGTTGCCGCGGCCGGCCTCGGCGAAGATGTCGACGGTGACCGGGCCGCCGTCGCAGTCGTCGAGCTCGACGTCGAGCCCGAGCAGGTTCAGGTCGATCGGCCCGAGCTCGAGGCTCAGGATGTCACACATCCCGGCAGCCGCGGCCTCCGGCGTGGTGGAGCCGACGCCCGCGAACGAGGTCGGGGCGGTGATCTCCTTCAGCGCGCCGTTGAGCAGTTCGGTCAGCCCGTCGGTCAGGGCGGCCAGCTCGGCGGCGTCGAGCGTGTCGAGGATGTCGCCCAGCGACACCCCGTCGTCGAGCAGGCCGGCGACGCCGCAGAGCAGGTTGCCCAGCAGGTTGCCGTCGCCCGGCTCGGCGGTGATCCGCAGGCAGATCTCGCTCGTCACGACGTTGAGCCCGAGCAGGTCGAGGTTGATCGGCCCCAGCGCCAGGTCGAGGATCGGGCAGTCGGCGTGCGCGCCGTCCTGGTTGTCGGACAGGCCCAGCGCGAGCGGCAGGTTCACCACCTGGTCGCCGATCTGGCCGACGGCGGTCAGGCCGTCGCCCGCCTCGTTCACGACCACGTCGGTGATCCGCAGCGGGAGCAGCGTCGGGCCGTTCGGGCCCTTGCCCGGCTTGTTCGCGGGCTTGGCGGCCAGCGCGGGGCTGGCGATGACGGCGATCATCAGCGCGATGACCGCGCCGAACGCCCGTCGGCTGAGGACGCGGGTGGGGGTCGTCGGACGGTTGCCGCCGGCGAGGCGGGAGTCTGATGCGGACATGCGATTCCTCCTGAACGGAAAAACGAGAACATCCGGGCGGCCTCGCGCCCGTGCTTCCGAAGCTTCATGTGCGACGACGGCCCGTCTGTCACCGAGACGGCGAGGCCCGAGCGTCGCAAGACCGAGTACGTGAAAAAGGTGAGAACGCTGGATCCGGACGAGAACGAAAAGTGGACTGAGACTGGACCGAGATACCCTCCGATGGTTTCACGTCCGACGGATTTCCGAGGCCGCAACGCCAGTGCCATCCGCCCCGCTCCGGCCGGGCCCGCCGGGCCCTGCTCGGAAGACGAACAAGGCCAAGCATCGACGACGCGCGCATCGAACCGGTTCGCTCCGCAAGGCCGTTCAAGACGGGCCTCCGAATCGGCTTAACGATCGCCGCACGTCGCCTGGCCGACCCGTCGCCACGAAAGGCGGTCCTCCGACGCGCCGCGGCGCCCCGATAGTCCTTCCTTGCGATCGCGCGCGACGGCCGGGGAGCCATCTAATTCACTACGCGCGGCTTAAGGTCTCGCGTCGCAGAAAATGATGTTTCTGATGAAGGGACGATGAACGAGCGGCGGGTTTGTGCGCCGCCGCGCCCCGACGTGACACGCTGACGCGTGCCGGCGCCACCCCGGCGGGACGGTGTCGTCGCGTGACGGACCGTTTCGCGATAGCGCAGCAGCGACACGATCGGGCAGAGCGATGCGCTTCCTGCGTGCCGGCCGCACGCGCCGACGGTGACGGCGCGGGTTGCCGCATTTCTGCGGCACCGCACGCCGAACCATTAAGAGGATGAGTGGATGCTGAGGAGGTGAGCGGACGGTGAGGCGTGCCGCGGCGCGATGGAACGGAGCGGAGAACGCGCACGGCTCATCGCAATCGGCTGGACTTCGGTCACAGCCGCGTGGCGCGCTGGCGGAGGCAGTGGTCGGCGAGCACGATCGCCATCATCGCCTCGGCCATCGGCACGAAGCGCGGCAGCAGGCACGGGTCGTGGCGGCCCTTGGTGCTGATGACGGTCGCCTCGCCCCGGTTGTTGACGGTGGGCTGGTCCTGCGAGATCGAACTCGTCGGCTTCACCGCGCAGCGCAGCACGATCGGCAGCCCCGACGAGATCCCGCCGAGCATGCCGCCGTGGCGGTTGCTCGTGGTGGTGATGCGGCCGCCGGGCGCGATGAACGTGTCGTTGTTCTGGCTGCCGCGCGCGGTCGCGACGCCGAACCCCGCGCCGTACTCCACGCCGGTGACGGCGGGCAGCGTGAACATCGCCTTGCCGAGGTCGGCCTTGAGCTTGTCGAACACCGGCTCGCCCCACCCCGCCGGCACGTTCGTCGCCACCACCTCGGCGATCCCGCCGATCGAGTCCTGCTCGCGGCGGACCTGCTCGATGAGGGCGATCATGCGCTCGGCGACGATCGGGTCGGGGCAGCGGACGATGTTCGCCTCGACCTGTTCGAGCGTGACGGCCGCCGGGTCGGCGACGTCGGCGGCGACCGGGCCGATCTGCTTCACGTAGGCGACGATCCGCACGCCGTGGAGGTGGGCCAGGAGCTTCTTGGCCACCGCGCCGGCGGCGACGCGGACGTTGGTCTCGCGGGCGCTGGAGCGCCCGCCGCCGCGGTAGTCGCGGAAGCCGTACTTCGCGTCGAACGTGTAGTCGGCGTGCCCGGGGCGGTACTGGTCCTTGATGTCGGCGTAGTCGCGCGAGCGCTGGTCGGCGTTGCGGATCAGGATCGCGATCGACGTCCCGGTCGTGCGCCCCTCGAAGACGCCCGACAGGATCTCCGCCTCGTCGGCCTCCTTGCGCTGCGTGGTGCGTCACCTTCGACTGCCCCGGCCGCCGCCGCCGCCAGGTCGGGCAGCAGGTCGTCGACCGACAGCGGCAGCCCGGCCGGCACCCCGTCGATAACCACGACGTTCCCGGCCCGTGGCTCTCGCCGGCCGTCGTGATGCGGAAGAGTTCTCCGAAGCTGTTGCCCGGCATAAGTGCGAGCGATTGTAGCGAGTGGGACGCGCACCTTCACGCCGCGGGGCCGCAGCGTGGGATGCGCTTTTGCCGTGCCGATCTGCGCGCCGTGCGTGGCCGTTGACCCATCGACACCGTCCCGCGCGTCGATCGACGGTAGCCACCGCGCGAGCCGCGTTCCCCGTCTCATCTCCGAACGCACAGCGGCAGCGAAGAGAACCAGGACTCGCTCCCCACCTCCCATTGTTCGAACCCGCGCCGTACATTGAGATCCAGCCCGACCCGAGAACCATGATCTTCATCACCCCGCCCGACCGCCTGTTCGCCACGTCCGTGTCGCGGCTCGTCTACTGCAACCCGTTCCTGCCGGAGCGGATCGCGTGCGAGCGGGCGGCGCTCGGCGAGGCGTTCGTCGGCGGCGACCCGGTCTGGAACGCGGCTGCACGACCTCTCGCAGCGCACGCCCAACGTCGTGCGCATCGGCCAGCGGGCGGACGTGGTGGCCCGGGCGTCGCGCGAGCGGCTGGCGGTCGGGGCGGCCGCGGCGGCGTCGGACGCGGACGTGCGGCTCTACGAGGAACTCGTCCTGTACGTCCTCTACGACGCCTTCCGCGACGCGCTCGACCCGCTCGTGGAGGCCGCAGCCGGCGGGGCGGGCGGCGAGGAGCGCGACCGCTCGATCGCGCGCCGCCGTCGCCGCGGAAGTTCGCCCACTTCGAGGCGTTCCGCGAGCAGTTCGACTTCTTCCTCCGCGTCCCCGGCCTGCGCTGCTCGCGCCGACGGAGCCGGCCCACCTGCTGGCGCTCTACTTCCAGATCCGCCGGGCGTTCCACTTCGTCTTCCGCTACATCGTCGGCACGTCGCTGGCGTCGGCCCGGCTGCGGGCGGCGGCGTGGCACTCAGTCTTCACGCACGACATGCCGCGCTACATGCGCCCCCTGTACGACCGGATGGGCGACTTCACGACGCTCATCACCGGGCCGTCCGGCACCGGCAAGGAACTCGTCGCCCGCGCGATCGGGCTCTCGCGGTACGTGCCGTTCGACCCGAAGACGCGCACGTTCACCGACGACGTGGCGTCGTCGTTCCACGCGCTGAACCTGTCGGCCCTGTCGCCGACGCTCGTGGAGTCCGAACTGTTCGGCCACCGGCGCGCGCGTTCACCGGGGCGCCTTGGAGGACCGGGCGGGCTGGTTGGAGGTGTGCCCGCCGCGGGGCACGGTATTCCTCGACGAGATCGGCGAGCTCGACCCGCTCATCCAGGTGAAGCTGCTGCGCGTGCTCCAGAGCCGCACGTTTCAGCGTCTCGGCGACACGCGCCCAAACAATTCCGCGGCAAGATCATCGCCGCAACGAACCGCAACTTGGCAAAAGGAGATCGAGGCCGGCCGTTTCCGCACCGACTTCTATTACCGGCTCTGCTCCGACCTCATCACCACGCCGAGCCTGCGCGAACAGCTCGACGGGTCGCCGCAGGACTTGCGGGACCTCGTCCTATTCATCACCCGGCGGATTGCCGGTGAGCAGGAGGAGGCCGAGGGGCTGGCCGGGGAGGTCGAGGCGTGGATCCGCACGCACCTCGGCGCGGACTACCCGTGGCCGGGCAACTTCCGCGAGTTGGAACAGTGCGTGCGAAACGTCATGATCCGCAAGGAGTACCACCCCCGCGCCGCGGGCGACAGCGCGCCGACGCGCTGGCCGACGCCATCGAGGCCGGCCGCCTGACGGCCGATGAGTTGCTGAGGAAGTATTGTACGCTGATCTACAACCGCACCCGCAACTACGAGGAAACCGCCCGCCGCCTCGGCCTCGACCGGCGGACGGTGAAGAGCAAGGTGGACGGGAACGGATCATCGGGTGATTGAACCATCGGATCATTGAATGGCGGCGACTGAAACGATCGCGGCACCGCTACGACATCTGGGAGGTGCGAGCCATGGACGGGGACGACCGCGCGAAGGCCGCCGAAGAGGTGCTGCGTCGCTACAACGAGGAATGGCTGCCAGACTTCTGTCAGGTGCTAACGGACGTGAACCAAGTCGGCACGTTCGGGAACCGGCCGCTTCATGTTGCGTGTTTCCGCGGTTGTCTCCTCGACGTTGTCGCACTCATCAACGCGGGCGCGAACGTGAACGCGAACGGCGACATGGGTTTTACGCCGCTGCACGATGCGGTCCAAGGGGGCAATGCGGACGTGATCCGATTGCTTCTGGACCGGGGCGCACAGGTTTCGGTCGAGGACGAGTTCGGCGACACGCCCATCGACATTGCCGAACGCGATGGACGACCCGACCTCGTGGCCCTGCTCAGGGCCAGCTGAAGCTCTGCCCGATGATCCGATGATGCGATGATCCGATCGTTCCCTGATTCAAACTTATGATTCACGTCCACCACCTCACCAAGACCTACGAAGAGCCCGACGGCACCGAGGTGGCGGCCGTGTCGGGGGCGACGCTGACGTGTAACGCGGGGGAGATCTACGGGCTGCTCGGGCCGAACGGCGCGGGCAAAACGACGACGTTGCGCTGCCTCGCCACGATCCTCACGCCCACCGCGGGGTCGGCCACCGTGGCCGGGTTCGACCTGAGGACGAACCCGCAGGGCGTCCGGCGGAGCATCGGGTTTTTGTCGGCGAGCACGGGGCTGTACGCCCGGCTCACGCCGCGGGAGACGATCCGCTTCTTCGGGTCGCTCCACGGGATGAAGGGCGACGCGCTGGAGGCCCGGGTGGAGCAGGTGATCGCGCTGTTCGACATCGGCGGCTAGCGGCCGCGCCGCCGCCCGCCCGAACGACCGGCTGTCGACGGGGATCAAGCACCGCGTCGGCCGCGCCCGCGCGCCGGTGCACGCCCCGCCGCTTCTGATCCTCGACGAGCCGACGAGCGGCCTCGCCCCGATCGTCAGCCGCACCTTCGAGGAGGCCGTCCGCTCGTTGGCGGCGGCGGGCAAGTGCGTGCTCTTCTCGACGCACCTGCTGGCCCAGGCCGAGGACGTCTGCTCGCGCATCGGCGTGATCGGCCGCGGCCGCGTGCTGGCCGAGGGGACGATCCCCGAACTGTGCGCGCTGACGGACACGCAGAACCTGCGGCAGGCGTTTTTCAAGCTGGTAGACCGAGCGCCAATCGATGCAAGCCTCGCGCCCATTCCCGGTGCGTTCCCGGTGATGGCGGCACGCGAAGCCGGCGTTATGGGTTCCGCGACGACCCTCTCGTCGCCCGCGCGCAATGAGACCCGCGGTGCCGACGATACCCACGAAGGGGGCGACCATGCGGTTTGACATCATGGCCGCCGTCTTCAAGAAGGAACTGCGCGAGATGCTGCGCGACCGGCGCAGCCTCGCGGTGATGATCGGCATCCCGCTGCTGCTCTACCCGCTGCTGGCGATCGGCATCGCGGGGCTGACGACGTCGAAGGTGCGGGAGCAGAAGGACCGGGCGGCGAAGGTGGTCGTCTCCGACGCCGCGGCCGCCCCGGAACTTCGCCGGCGGTTGGAGGCGGACGAGAGCGGCATCGACGTCGTCGACGCGCCCGACGTGGAGAAAGCGCTGGCCAGCGGCGAGGCCGACGCGGCGATCGCCGTGCCCGCTGGCGCCGAGGCGCGGGCGCTGCGCGGAGAGCCGGCGAAGATCGAGGTGCGCCTCGACCGCAGCCGCACCGCCGCCGCGTTCGCCGAGAACAAGATCGACGCGGTGCTCGACGACTACGACCGGTGGATCATCGAGCAGCGGCTGAAGGGCCAGGGCGTGCCCGCGTCGGTGCTCGAGCCGCTGGAGCGGTCGACGGTCGACATCGCCCGCGCCGAGCAGCGGTTCGGCAAGATCATGGCGCAGATGCTCCCGCTGCTGCTGCTGATGACCGGCATGCTCGGCGCGCTCTTCCCCGCCCTCAACGCCACCACGACCGAGCGCGAGCTCGGCACGCTCGAGACGCTGCTCGTCACCCCCGCCGGGCGGAGCGAACTGCTGTTCGCCAAGGGCGCGCTCGTGCTGCTGTCGGCCCTGGTGACGGCCGGGCTGAACATGGTCAGCATGTCGCTGGTGATGAAGCGGGCGCTGTCGATGGTGGACGACGCCGAGATGGCGCGCAACCTGAGCGTCTCGCTCCCCGCCCTGCTGCTGACGTTCCTGGCGGCCGTGCCGGCGCTGGTGTTCTTCACGACGATCGTGCTGATCGTCGGGCTGCTCGCCCGCAACTTTCGCGAGGCCAACTCGTTCGCCACGCCGGTGATGCTGCTGCCGCTGGCGTCGATGGCGGTGGGGATCATGGAGCCGGCCGCGACGCCGGGCGTGATGATCACGCCGATCGCCAACACGACCGTGATCATCCGCGAGGTGCTGACCGGCCGCGCGACGCTCGGCGGGTTCGCGCTGGCGTTCGTCTCGTCGCTCGTCTACGCGGGGCTGATGCTGAGCGTCGCCGCCCGGCTGTTCAGCAACGAGCAGCTCGTGAACCCGGCGTGGGAGCCGCTGAGCGTGAAGGGCCTGCGGCGGACCGGCGCCGGCAAGCGGCCGCGGCGACTGCCGGCGGTCGACGAGGCGCTGGCGCTGTTCGTCGTGTCGCTCCTGCTGCTGTTTTACGTCACGCCGTCGTTCGTGAAGCACGGGCTGCTGACGATCCTGGCCGTCAACCAGTTGCTGCTCGTGCTCGCGCCGGCGCTGCTGTTCGCATTCCTCGGCCGGTGGCGGTGGGTCGAGACGTTCTCGCTGCGGCGGGCGTGGCCGGCGGCGCTGGTCGGCGGCGCGATCATGGGCATCGGGCTCGTGCCGTGGGTGCAACTGCTGTCCGGCCTCCAGCACACCGTGTGGCCGCGCGCGGTGGACGAGTCGGCGCGGTTCCAGGCGAAGCTCATCATCGACGCGCTGACGAACTACCCGGTGCTCACGATCGTGCTCGTGGGCGCGCTGGCGGGCATCTGCGAGGAACTGCTCTTCCGCGGCCCGATCCAGGCCGCCCTCTCGCGGAAGCTGCCGCCGTGGGGGGCGATCGTCGTCACCGCGCTGCTGTTCGGCCTCGCCCACATGGACTTGCAGGGGCTGGCGATCCGCACGCTGCTGGGCATCATCCTCGGCTGGATCGTCTGGCGCGGCGGGTCGATTTACCCCGCGATGCTGCTGCACGGTTTGTACGACTCGGCCGCCCTAACGTACGCGACGTGGAAGATCCGCACGCTCGGCACCGCCGCCGTGACCGAGGAGGCGGGCGCGTTCCAGTTCAACAGCGAGTTGGCCGTACTGCTCGCCATCGGCGGCGCGCTGATCGTGGCCGGATGGTTCCTCTGCCGCCACGGCTTCCGCGAGCGGCAGAAAGACGCGGGCGCGCCCGGCTTCCCGGTCGTGGCGAGCGCGTGACGTTCTCGTTCAGATCTTTGAAGGATTTTTAGCCACCGATGGGGCACCGATGAACACCGATTGAAGATTGAAGAAGGGCTTCCGTCTTTCGGATTGCTTGCTTCATCGGTGTCTATCGGTGCCCCATCGGTGGCTCAACCTCTTCGCTTCGTCTCCCCTCCGCGCTCTCTGCGCCTCTGCGGTTCACTCCTGTTCGAAGCGCCTCGCGAGCGAGGCCGCTTCGCGGGGAAACTCATTTCGTCTTGCCCGCCCCGCGCGTGCTGCCTAGTCTCATCGACGGAAGGAGCCGACCGCGATGCAGACGCCCGCCTCGCCACCGGCGCACGCGCCGACGACCGACCTCGCCCACGACGTGCTCCGCCAGGAGCGCCAGCCGCTCGACGTGATCTTCAACCCGCGCAACGTCGCCGTCATCGGCGCGACCGAGACGCCGGGCAGCGTCGGCCGCACGATCCTGTGGAACCTGATCCAGAGCCCGTTCGGCGGCACGGTCTACCCCGTGAACCCCAAGCGGGCCAACGTGCTGGGGATCAAGGCGTATCACAGCATCGCCGTCGTGCCGGAGCGGGTGGACCTCGCGGTGATCGTCATCCCCGCGCCGGCCGTGCCGGGCGTGCTCCAGCAGTGCGCCGACGCCGGCGTCAAAGGCGCGATCATCATCTCTGCGGGCTTCAAGGAACTCGGGCCGGGCGGCGAGGAACTCGAGCGGCGGGTGCTGGAGATCGCGCGCAAGGCGCGCATGCGCATCATCGGGCCCAACTGCCTCGGCGTGATGAACCCGCTCACCGGCCTCAACGCCACGTTCGCCGCCTCGATGGCCCGGCCCGGCAACGTGGCGTTCATCAGCCAGAGCGGGGCGCTCCTCACGGCGATCCTCGACTGGAGCTTGCGCGAGCTCGTCGGCTTCAGCGCGTTCGTGTCGACCGGCTCAATGCCAGAGCATCCTGATCTACATGGAGTCGATCGGCGACGCCCGCGCGTTCCTCTCGGCCGCCCGCGAGGTCGCGCTCAACAAGCCGATCATCGTGATCAAGGCCGGCCGCACCGAGGCGGCGGCGAAGGCGGCGGCGAGCCACACCGGGTCGCTGGTCGGCAGCGACGAGGTGCTCCAGGCCGCGTTCCGCCGCAGCGGCGTGCTCCGCGTCGACAACATCGCCGATCTGTTCTACATGGCCGAGACCCTCGCCAAGCAGCCGCGCCCCAGGGGCCCGCGCCTCACGATCCTCACCAACGCCGGCGGGCCCGGCGTGCTCGCGACCGACGCGCTCATCGGCAGCGGCGGCGAACTCACGCAGCTCGCGCCCGAGACGATCGAGGCGCTCAACCCGATCCTGCCGCCGAGCTGGAGCCACAACAACCCGATCGACATCCTCGGCGACGCCGGCCCCGACAGGTATGCCAAGGCGCTGGAGGTGGCGGCCAAGGACCCCAACAGCGACGGCCTGCTCGTGATCCTCACCCCGCAGGACATGACCGACGCCACCGCCACAGCCGAGGCGCTGCGCCCCTACGCGCGGATCGAGGGCAAGCCGGTGCTGGCGAGCTGGATGGGCGGGCCGGAGGTGGCCGGCGGCGAGGCGATCCTCAACAAGGCGAACATCCCCACGTTCAGCTTCCCCGACACCGCCGCCCGCGCGTTCTTCTACATGTGGCGCTACACGTACAGCCTGCGCGGGCTCTACGAGACGCCGGTCCTGCCCGCCGGCGGCGACGCCGACGAGCCCGACCGCGCCGCGGCCGAGTCGATCCTGTCGGTCGTCCGCGACGCCGGCCGCACCACGCTCACCGAGTACGAGTCGAAGCGCCTGCTGATGGCGTACAAGATCCCCACCGTCGAGACCCACGTCGCCGCCACCGAGGACGGGGCCGTGCAGTGGGCCGACGAGGTGGGGTTCCCCGTCGTCCTCAAGCTCTTCAGCGAGACGATCACCCACAAGACCGACGTCGGCGGCGTGCGCCTCGACCTCCGCGACAAGCAGGCCGTACATCACGCGTTCCGGGAGATCAAGGAGTCGGTCATCGCCAAGGCCGGCGCCGAGCACTTCCAGGGCGTGACCGTGCAGCCGATGGTCCGGCTGCGCGACGCGTACGAGGTGATCGTCGGCAGCAGCATCGACCCGCAGTTCGGCCCCGTGCTGCTGTTCGGCACCGGCGGGCAACTCGTGGAGGTCTACCGCGACCGCGCGCTCGGCTTCCCGCCGCTCACGGCCACGCTCGCGCGGCGGATGATGGAGCAGACGAAGATCTTCGCCGCCCTCAAGGGCGTCCGCGGCCGCCCGCCGGTCGACATTGCCGCGCTCGAGCAACTCATGGTCCGCTTCAGCCAACTCGTCGTCGAGCAGCGGCGGATCGCGGAGATCGACATCAACCCGCTCATGCTGTCGCACGAGGGGATGATCGCGCTCGACGCCCGCGTCGTGCTGCACGCGCCCGACCTGCCCGACGACCAACTCCCCCGCCCGGCGATCCGCCCCTACCCCGCGCAGTACGTCGCCCCGTGGGAGATGCGCGACGGCACGCCGATCACGATCCGCCCCATCCGCCCCGAGGACGAGCCGCTGCTGGTGCGGTTCCACCAGACGCTCAGCGAGCAGAGCGTGCGGCTGCGCTACTTCCACGCGATGAAGCTCAACCACCGCACGGCCCACGAGCGGCTGATCCGCGTCTGCTTCAACGACTACGACCGCGAACTCGCCCTAGTCGCCGTCCGCCGCGACCCGGCGACCGGCGACAACGCCATCCTCGCCGTCGCCCGCCTCAGCAAACAACCCGGCGGCCACGACGCCGAGTTCGCCCTCCTCGTCAGCGACGCTTACCAGAAGCGCGGCCTAGGCACGAAGCTGCTCAGCATGTTGTTACAGGTCGCGAAGGACGAGAAGGTGAATCGGATCGCCGCCGACATCCTCGCCGAAAACCGCGAGATGCAGCGCGTGTGCGAAAAGCTTCGCCGCCGACATCCTCGCCGAAAACCGCGAGATGCAGCGCGTGTGCGAAAAGCTGGGGTTCAAGCTGACCCGAGACATGGAGAACGCGACGGTGCGGGCGGAGATGGCGCTACTGCAAAAGGGAAGTCCCGCTGCGGATTGACGAACGAGGACGGCATTAGAGGGCACGGTTTCTGGACCAGTTGATGCGCCGCGTCCTCCTGTCAGTGGTTTGAGAAGATGAGCGGCAACGCTCGATGCCGATGAGACACGGGGCGTCTCGATCAGCGCGGCGAGTTTTCTCGCGCGCAGAGGCGCAAGCGTGTCAAGGTCCGAAAGAATGCCGCAACCGCCGCAGTCCGGCGGTCGCGCCCGCTTCCTCCGTGTGGTACAATTCTGTGGAAGGGAAGAAGTTGACGTGCAACAATCTGATTGGTGAATGTCAGGGGAAGTCGCTTTTCTGAAGCGACAGTTACTCGGCAAGCGAGCTGAATGAGTATCGTTGATGTGAAAGGCGACGTTCTGCGATGGGCAATTGAGCGGTCAAACCGATCAGCGGAGGAATTGCGCGCTAAGCTGCCGCGGTTACGGGAGTGGCTAACGGGCGAGAGTTCCCCGACGCTGCGGCAGCTCGAAGAACTCGCGCGGCAAACTGCAACGCCGCTCGGCATGCTGTTCCTCGATTCCCCTCCCCAGGAATCCCTCCCGATCCCTCACTTCCGCACCGCGTCCGATAAGCCGGTCGTGCGACCTAGCGTGGATTTATTGGACACGATCACCACGATGCTCCGGCGTCAGGATTGGATGAGGGAGCGGTCGATCGAGGGAGGAAGTCCCCCTCTCAAGTACGTCGGTTCTGCAAGGATTAGCGAATCGATTACCGCAGTGGCTTCGCGGATGCGAGCGCTGCTGGGGTTTGCCTCGTCTTGGGCGGAGAGTCAATCGACGTGGGAAGACTCGTTGCGCGAGATGCGAGACGCGATAGACAGTGCGGGGATCATGGTGGTGGTAAATGGCGTCGTTGGCAATAACACTTCCCGTCCACTGAACCCGGAAGAGTTCCGTGGATTCGTGTTGTCCGACGAGTACGCGCCACTCGTATTCGTAAACGGCAGGGATGCGAAATCGGCGCAGATGTTTACGTTAGCGCACGAACTGGCTCACGTCTTCTTCGGCAGTAGCGCAGCCTTTGACCTGCGGGAGATGGCACCGGCGTCCGACCCCATCGAGATCGCTTGCAATCGCATCGCAGCCGAGTTCTTAGTACCCGAGGCATCACTGCGGTCGGTATGGAGCACGCTGCGCGACGGTATGACGGAACGCATTTACAGGCTTTCAAAGCAGTTCAAAGTCAGCGCTATCGTGGTTGCCCGCCGAGCGCTCGACCTAAAACTGATTGACCGCAACGCCTTCATGCAGTTCTACCTTGCACACATCACCGCAGAGCGGACGGCCAAGCCTGGCGGCGGCAATTTCTATTCGAACCAAGAACCACGGATCGGCCGCCGGTTTGGCGCGGCGGTTGTCAGAGCGGCGCGCGAGGGAAAGATCCTGTACACCGAGGCGTACGCCCTGACAGGTCTCGGGCGCGGCGTCTTCGAGAAGTACGCCGCAGGAATTGAGGTGTGATAGGGTGGGCGCGCCTGATAACTACGTTCTGGACACGAACGTGTACGTCGAAGCGTACAAGCGGTACTACGCTTTTGACATAGTCCCAGCGTTCTGGGATCACCTGGCGGCGCACGGACGGAGCCGTCGGGTGGTCAGCATCGACCGTGTAAAAGACGAGGTGGAAGAGAAGGACGATCCGCTGTACGCATGGGTGTGTGCGAAATGCGACGAAGACGTGTTCGTGAAGACTGACCGGCCAGACGTCATCCACTATTACGCTGCGATAATGAACTGGGTACAGAGGCAGAACTACAAGGCCGGCGCTGTCCCCGAATTCGCTCGCGGTGCAGACGGCTGGCTGATCGCCTACGCGAAAGCCGCTGGTCATGTGGTAGTGACCGAGGAAACCTACGATCCAGATCGAAGGAACAAAATAAAAATCCCCAACGTGTGTAAGCAGTTTGGCGTTCGCTACATCAACACCTTCGATCTTTTGCGAACACTCGGGATCACTTTCCGTTAACAGTGAAGCAGCAGCGAACGGTCAACCGTCCGGCGAAAGTGTCAGTGCTTCGCCAGCAGTCGGCTGACGCGGACGACCTCGATCGCCAACTCGTCCATCCGGCGGATGGCCTCCTCGTCGGTGAGCTTGCGCTCGGTGAAGGCCGAGCGGGTGGCGTAGACGAACCTCGGGACGATCAGGCAGCGGTGGTCGAGCATCAGCCAGGTGGCGGCCTGCATGATCGCCATGTAGCTGGCGTGGCCGCCGGCGGAGCAGGCGAAGCCGACGGTCTTGTCGGTCCAGGCCTTGTCGGTCAGCTCGATGAAGTTCTTCAGGGCCGCGTTGATCGTGTAGTTGTAGATCGGCGTGCAGAGCACGACGCCCTCGGCGCGGCGGACGGCGGCGGTCAGGTCCTTCGTGACCGGGTCCTCGTAGCAGGCCCGCCCGTCGCACCAGGGCATCGGCCGGGCGGCGAGGTCGAGCAGGTCGGCCTCGGCGCCGTGGCGGGCGATCGCGTCGGCGGCGTGGCGCGCGAGCGACTCGGTGCTGCTGCCGGCGGCGAGGTTCGTGTTCACGACGAGGACGGCCATGGCGGTCGGCTCCCGAAGGGTTCGTGCGGACGCGCGCGGGTGGTCGCGTGGCCCGGCGCCGCGTGTGGAAGACGCGTCGACGCGAGCGACCCTCATTTAGCCGGCTCGCTTGCGAGCCGCGTGCTCGCTCCTGGCAACGCCCCGTCCGTTGCTCCGGCGCATCCTCAAACATCGCGTAACGACTTCACCCCGCGGCAACCGTGGGAGCAAGCTCCCACGACGTTCGAGGACGCTGCGCGGGCAACCCCTTCACTCCGGTTCCACCCCAAGGCGCGATTCATTTTTGTCGATGAGCACCCGCGAATGCGATTGGTGTCCGCGCCTTCTCCCGTCCGCGACACCGTAGACGACAAACGCGGCGTCCGCCAGCGGCGCCGCGCGGGGCGCGGCAGTCACTCGGCGGCGTCCGCGCCGGCGGCATCTTCGAGGCCGAAATCCTTGAAGCGGAAGAGGTAGACGTCGCGGTCCTCGGTCGTCGCGAGCAACCCTTCCGGCACGAGGCAGGCGGCCTCCATCTTCGGGCTGAGGACGAAAACGCCGGCTGGCTTGGCGGCGGCGGCGGCGGCGGGGTCGCCGTCGATGCGGAAGAGCGTCGGCCCGGTGACGGTGAGGACCGCCAGCCACCGCCCGTTGGCCGAGATGTCGATCGCGGTGACGGGCGAGCGGATCGGGAGCGTCGCCACCGGCTCGAGCGCGCGACGGCGGCCGCGGGCGTTGCAGGCGCCGCGGGGCGCGACGATCGGCGGGCGCAGCGTCGGGACGACCCGCGGGCGGGGGGCGGGGCGGTCGGCTGGCGCGGGGTCGGGACGACCCGCGGGCGGTCGCAGGACCACCCGCGGGCGCGCGGCGCAGGACGACCCGCGGGCGCAGGGCGGTCGGCTGGCGCGGGGTCGGGGCGGTCATCCGCCGCAGGAGCCGCGACGGTCGGCGCGCGCCGCTTGGGAAGACCCGAGGGCGGGGTCGGGACGACCCGCGGGCGCGTGATCGTCGGCGGGCGCAGGGTCGGGACGATCCACAGGCGCGGCGCGCGCGGGACGAGCCGCGGGCGTGGGGTCGTCGGCGGGCGGGTCGAGCGGGAAGCGGTAGAGTTGCACGTCCTGGCGCTTCACCTGCTTCGGCACGAGGTACGCGTGCCCGCCGTGGACGGCCAGCGCCGCTCGCAGTCGAACGGGCGGCCCGGGTAGCGCAGCCGCCAGGTGCGGTGCACGCGGAGCGGCGGGTTGCCGCGGCGGGCGCGGGCGGGGTCGGGCTCGTCGATCTGGTGGACGACCGCGTGCGGGCGGTCGCGGCGGTTGTTGCCGGTGTCGGCGAGGTAGAGGTGCCGTCGTCGTCGATGGCGAGGTCCTCCCAGTCGACGTTCGGCGCGGCGACGGGGTACTCGGCGATCGGCCTGCCCTCGCGGGTGATGGCGTAGAGGACGGCGGCGTTGCCGCTGTCGTTGATCATCCAGAAGACGCCCGCGTGCCGCCGGCTGGCGACGACGCCCGAGCACTCTCTCAAGTCCTTCGGCTCCAACCGCCCGAGCCGGAACCGCTGCGCCGGCCCGGCCGCGGCGGCGCCGGCCGGGCGCGTTCGGCGGCGGGGGCGACGACGTGTCCGGCGCGCGCGCCGGCGAGGAGCGGCAGCACGAGGACGGCGGCGAGGCGGGCGCGGCGGGTCATGGCCGGAATCTTACACGCATTCCCACCAGTTCGCACATTCCCACTCGACGAAGTCGATGGCAGCCGGCACTGCCGTGCCGCGTCGGCACGGCCGTCGGGCGCGGGGGAGGTCGATCGGTCGACCATCGGCAGCGGCTCGTCGTCGGCGTCGGCGGCGGCGGTGTGGGGATATCTCGCCGCGTGGCCGGCCGGGGACGGCTGCTGAGTCGGCGAGCGCCGCGGGTTGGCGTCTCGGCGGGGGAAGCGGGCGGGGGTATGGATTACCCGCCGGGCGTGGTGTTAAGATGCCGGCGCGCTCCCGGGGGCGCAAGGGGTGCGGCACGAGTCCGGCCCGCCGCGTCTCTCCCGGGTCACGTCCGTCCACGACCGTCCGTCTCGCACGCGGCCGACATGCAGTCACTGCCCAACAAGCTCCCGCCATTGCCGGAGATCGGCTACCCCGAGGCGTACTACGCCAAGCGGGTGAAGCAGGCCGACCTCGCCGGCGACGCGCACACGCGCGAGGCGTACAAGGTCGGGCAGTACGTGACGCTGGCGATGCAGCCGCACCTGCCGTGGGACCAGAAGCTGAAGTACTTCCGCCACGCGATCCGGCGGCACTGCAACCCCCCGCCGCTGCCGACCGACGAGGTGTGGCTCTTCTACCAGGGCCTGGCCGACCTCGTCCGCCAGCACGCGGGCAAGGAGGCGCTGCGGCTGGCGCTGACCGAGGACGAACGGCTGGCCCGGCGGGTGGCCGAGGGCGTGCGGCCGGAGTTCCTCGAGGGCGACGCCGAGAAGTTCTTCGGCCGCCTCCTGCCGCGACAGGAGGCGTGCCCGGAGTACTTCACGCACGAGGACTGGGACCAGCTGCGGCTCGTGCGCAACCAGTGGATCTGACAACCTTGATGGACGGCTCTCAACGAGACGCCCAATCATTGAACGCCAAGACGCCAAGACAGGAGGGGTCGCAGGAAAAAGACGAGGGTTTTGCTGTTCTCTTCCTTCCTTGGCGCCATGGCGTCTTGGCGTTCATCCGCTTCTCGTCGGGGGCGCCAAGAACTGAATTCCGTTGACGTGGCGCGGGCCCTCGGACGGGTCCGCCAACGGCCGCTCCCCTTGATTTTCCACCGCCGGCGACTCATGTTGCCCACCCGGGCGCGAGCCGAGCCGCACCCGCGCCAGGCCCGCCGTGGGGGCCCCGGACCCTGGAGGTTTGATGTCGAGCCAGACGCGATTCTTCCCGCCCATGCCCGAGATCGGGCACTCCGAGGCGTACTACAAGGAACTGGTGGCGCTGGCCGAGAAGTCGCACTCGGCGCACGCCCGCGAGGCGGCGAAGGTCGGGCAGTACGTCGCGCTCGGGCTCGACGACCGGCACCTGCCGGCGGAGAAGGTCAAGTACTTCACGCACGCGCTGCGCAAGCACTGCAAGGCGCCGGGCATCTCCGACGACATGGTGGAGGGGTTCTACGAGCGCCTGTCCAACTTCGTCCGCACCCACGCCGGCCGCGAGGCGCTGCGCCTGGCGAGCATGGAGGACGACCGCTTCGCCCTCCGCGTGAAGGACGGCGAGCACATCGAGAAGGTCAAGGTCGAGGCCAAGCAGTTCTTCGAGAAGGTCATGGGGCCGAGCCCCGACGAGCGACTGCCGATCTACACCGACGAGGACTGGCAGCAACTCCGCCTCATCCGCCTCCAGTGGATCTGACCGCCGCGACCACCTAGCCGCGGCGCCGCGGCATGATGGGTCACGTCGGCATAGTTGACGTCGCCCCGCCGACGACGAGCACGGCCGACGGTTCGTGCCGGCCCGCCAGTTCCAGTCGTCGGTCGCGTGTCGACCGCGCGCGGGTCGGCCGCTCAAATTCGTAGCCGGTCACCCCCCCAGTGAATCCCGTCCGAAACCGTGGCGGATTCCCGGCGTTGTCCGCCCGCCCCACTCGCGGGGTCACGACCGTCAGAACCGTTGTAGACGTGGCAGGATGACGTTACAGACCGACAGGCGGTCGCGGAGTGCCGAGCTTGGTTCCGTTCGCGACCACCGCCCCACGTGACGCCGAAGCGTCCGCCGTCGAACGTCGCCTGCCCGATCCCATCCCGAACGCCCCGACGGGGCGTGATGAGGTTCTGTGATGCGGATTTCGCCCCGCAGCATGCCTAGTATTCGACCAGGATGCCCCGTTTCGGCCGATTTGAGGTGCCCCCGACGGTTTCCCCGCGGATGACGGCACGATAGTTGCATAAAGTGGAGCAACGCGTCAGACGCCGTACCCGGTGGCACGAAGGGATTGAGGCCCGGGAATGGCCGTCGCGACGCGACGGGCAGGTCAGGCCTGAAACGATTACCCGACGTTGTCGATGTTGCAGAGGCCGGCCGGTATTGCATTTACCGGACGCGGCCGCATAATCGCCGACGCCTCTGGGGTCGCTCGCAACAACGTTTGATACCCCCTCGCACTCAATTCGCGGATCCGGCGGGTCATTCCGCCGGTCGGTCGAAAAGGGCAGGTCGGATTATGCCGATGGCATGGTCCGGCAGGTGTGGGACGGGGTGGTGGTGCGGGCGTCCGACAGCGGGCACACGGGTGACGTTACAGGGAAGTGACCGTCCCGTCAGGGAGGATCGACAGCAGTCGCCGTAGGTGAGGCCCCCGCGCGGGGCCACGCAAGTCAGCCGACGTCCGGCCGGGTACCCCCGAGCCGGCGAACGCCTCTCCCCAACAGCGGGTTTCCGATCCGTACCGCCGCCGCCGCCGCCGTTCGCTGGTGGCCGCCGTGGCGCGTCTCGCGTCGCATCGCTGCCGTGCGCTGCGTGCGCGGGCTGGCGCGCAGGGAGATCGCGCGCCGAACGCCCGGGAGGGCCTCGGTCGGACGTTCACCTCGAGCGGGACGACCCGCGACGGGGACCCCTGAGCAAAACATCGCCGCGCACCCCGCGAGACCGCGGCGGCCGTCGACACGGGCCGCACGGCACGCGACGCACGCGGCCGGCCCGCCCGAGGCATTGATCGGGCGGCGTTGAAGAGTTCCGATAAATCGTGTCGATAGCTAGCAGTGAGAAGGAAACCGAACATCATGAACCGAGTCTCCCACGTACGGCCGACCGTCACGGTCCCGCTGCCGTCCAGCGCCGAGCGCGAACGCCGGCGCGACAGCCGCCGCCCCCTGCAGAGCAAGGCGACGCTGACCGTCCTCGACGGCCCCGCCGCCAACAGCACGCACGACATCCTCACGCGCGACATGTCGTTCAGCGGCGTGTCGTTCCTGCTGAGGGAGGCACTGGCGGTCGGGCACACCTGCAAGATCGAGGTCGAGGGCCCCAGCGGCCGTCCGACCGCGCACATCGCCGAGGTGATCCGCTCGCGCCCGCTCTCCAACGGCCGCTACGAGATGGCCGTCCAGTTCCGCAAGCAACTCTGATCGAACGCCCCCGCGCGGTTCGCCCGGCTCCCCGGGCGAATCCCGCGATCGGTACCCCGATTCGACTTCCAAGCGCCTGCCCGAAGCGTCCGCGCCCGCGGTGCGTCCCAGTTCGTGCGCGCCGCCCGTTTAGCCGCCGCTCGCAAAGCGGCGCTGCGGCGCGCGGACGCACGCCGACTTAGCGGTCAACCAATAGCGAACTCGTTGCGCCGCTCCCGTCATGGGGGGCGCGTCCGAGCATCTCGCAGCGCGCGTTGCGAACTTCGCGGAGAGGTGCGTCGAAGCACGCCCGCTGAAACGACCACGCCGCGATCGAACGCGCAAGGCTGATCCTGATCCGAGCAACTCCCTTGGACCGGGTGCGACTCAGCCCCCGCGCCGGCCCCGGCCGTTGCGTTTCGTGTCCGGGCGGTCCCGCGGGTAACATTCGGAACATGTCAGCCCTGTCGCGCGTCGCGGCGTTGAGTCCGTTCGGCCCGATCTTCGGGAAGGAACTCCGCGCGACGGCGCGCCGCCGGCGCAGCTACGCGCTGCGCGTGCTCTACCTGGCCGGGCTGCTCCTGGCGCTGCTGGCGGCGTGGACGTCGACGCGCTCGTACGGCGGCCACGGCGGGGTGGCCGCCCGGGCGCAGGCGCAGGCGCAGCTCGGCACGCTCTTCTTCGCCTGCTTCCTCTGTTTCAGCACGATCGCGATGGCGGTCATCGGGCCGGTGCTCACGTCGACGGCCATCTCCTCCGAGCGGCTGGGGCGCACGCTCGACGTGCTGCTGATGACGCCGATCACCGCGTGGCAGGTCCTCTCGGGCAAGCTCTTCAGCCGCCTGCTCGTGGCGCTCACGCTCATCGGCCTGAGCCTGCCGGTCCTGGCGCTGACGCGCCTGCTGGGCGGGGTCGAGCTCGAGCAGATGGTCGCCGCCGTCTGCCTCGCCGCCACCGTGGCCCTGCACACGGCGGCGATCGGGCTGTTCTTCTCGACGATCATGAAGCGGGCGTTCGCCGCGATCCTCCTGTCGTACGCGACGATCCTGTTCCTCGAGGCGTTCGTCCCGTTCGTCGGCATCGTCGGGCTCGACATCGGCAGCAACCCGCGCGGCGTCGCGCAGTGGGCGAACGTGAACTGGTTCGTCTGCATGGTCATGCTCGTCGAGTCGACCATGGCCGGGGCGGTGAACTGGCAGACCTGCGTCGCGGTACACCTGGCGGTCACGGCCCTGATCGTGCTGCTGAGCGGCCTGATGCTCCGCCGCGCCGCCCGCGGCGGCGGCGAGCACGCGCCGCCGACGACCAACCCGGCCGACCTGATCCCCGTCGCCTCCGTCGCGGCCGCCCCGCCGTTCCCCGGCGGCAACGGCAACTTCGCCGCCGGAGCGGTGGCGGCGGGAACGCTGGCCTACTCCACGCCGGCGGCCGAGGCGCGGGGGCACGCGCGGACGGCCGTGCGCGACGTGTCGGACAACCGTGTCGGACAACCCCGTCCTGTGGCGCGAGGTCCGCCGGCCGCTGACGACGCGCCGCTGGCAGGCGGTGCTCGCCTCGGTCCTCTGCGCCGGGCTGCTGCTGATCTCCTACGCGGTCCTCGCCGACGAGAACGCGCTCGACGACCCCGAGGCGCAGGTCGGGTACGCGTTCGTCTTCCACGGCCTGCTCTGGCTGCTGGTGTCGGTCCTGTCGGCGACGGCGATCGCGCAGGAGAAGGAGAGCGACACCTGGACGCTGCTCCTGACCACCCCGGTGCGCGGCGCGACGATCGTCTTCGGCAAGGCCGCCGGCCTGCTCCGCCGCGTCATGTGGCCGTTCCTGTTCGCCGTCGGTCACTTCGCGCTGTTCACCGTGACGGGCGTGATCTCGGTCACGTCGTTCCTGTTGATCGTCTGGGTGATGGTCGCGTTCAACTCGGTCTGGATCGCGACCGGCATCTACCTGTCGCTCCGCCTTCGCAAGGTGACGTTCGCGGTGATCCTGAACCTGTTGCTGGCGGTCCTCATCTACCCGGTGGTGGCGGTCGTGCTGCTCGTCGGGGGCGAACTCGTAAGGAACCGGGCGGGCGAGGCGTATGCGGAGCAGGTCGCGTGGTACCTGCCGTACAGCTACCTCGCGATCGGGGTCGAAGGATTGGACGGCCGCTACCGGTCCTCGCAGCCGGAGCCGCGCTTCTGGCTGCCCCGGCGGTACGGGTTCGGGGGCCTCAGGGCGGGGGCGTCGTTCGATTACCGCGCGCAGTACGTGACCGCTTGGGAGTACCTCGGCGTGGTGTTCGTCGTCGGCTGCGTCTACATGGGGGTCGGCGGGTTGATCCTGCTCCGGACGGCCCGGCGGTTCGACCGGATCGTGGGCCGGGCGCAGCAGGATCCGGCCGCGCCGCCGGCCGCGCCCGCCGGCCGGCCGCAACTCGTTGCGGGATAAGCGTTGGGGGCCGTGGCGGGCGGGGGCGGCGGCGCAAAATCAACACGGCGGGCGAACCTTTCGCCGATGAAACGCATATTCGATAGAGGGACGGAGGCGTCGCTTGCATCAGGGCCGTTCGTTCGGCCATCGTCGCGGGCGACGTTTGGGTGTGCGGGTAATTAGATCGGGAGCCGGGAGGGATCCTACATCTCACCTTCCGGGTAACACATGTCGTCGGCCGATTGCTTTCAGACGTTGGACGTCACACGGGTCCGCCAGGCCCTGTCGAAGATCCACGAGACTGTGGGCTGTTCGAAGGGGCGCGTCGAGATCACCCGCCGCGGGTGTGACGACGTGTGCGTCCTCATCAGCAAGTCCGAACTCGAGAGCCTCGAGCGCGCCCTGGAGATCCTGACCGAGTGCGCCGAGTACAAGGCGATGTGCGACGAGGTCGCCGAGGTGGCCGCCGCGGCATCGTTCCAGACCCCGCTCGCCCAGGCGTAACGTGAGACGCGGCGCACACCTGTGCCGCTCATCGCCTGTCCGTAACGTCTGACCCTGCCGCGCCCCCGCCTAGGGGCGTTGCTCACCCGATCCGCTCCTCGACCGGTCCACATCGACCGCGGGCATCGAGGCGTAACCGAAAGAACGCACGGTTACCGGGTAGATGACCCGACATCGCGTCACCATGTGGGATGGCGCGCGTGGCAACCTCGCACTTCAAAAAACCCCCGCCTCCAGCGGCGGGGGGGGGGCGCGCGGGGCCCCCCCCCGCACCCCACCCCACGCCCCCCTGCGAACC
>JAUJNJ010000005.1:0-30308 GCA_030448225.1 Phycisphaerae bacterium | reverse complement strand
CTGTCTAACCCAATCTCCGCGTGTTATCCGGTTTAAACACCCCCCCCGGCCTCCACTTGGTGGGGGGGCGCGGGTCCCACCCCCCTAAAAAAAACACCCCCCCCCCCCGGGGGGGGGCCCCCCCGGGGGCCCCACGGCAGTCCACCCCGCTCACCGGGAATAGGACCGAACAGCAGGAGCAGGCGACTACGACATCAGAAGTTGCTGAACAATGAAGAGCAGTTGTTCACTGGTCGAACATCACGTGCTCGAACTGCGGGAGCGCCTCTAACTGCTGGATTTGCTGCTGCTGGACCGGCTGGGCGGCGGCGGCGGGTTTGCTGCCCTTGTGCTTTCCCTTCTGCTTGTCGAGTTCCTTCAGGATCGAGTCGATTCGCTGTTGCGCCTCCGGCGGCTGGTTGGCGCGCAGCTTCCGGAGCACGCCCGACGCCACCGGGCCCATCGCCACGAGCTGCGCCTCGGCGCGGTCGCGCTCCTTCCAGTCGTCGGCGTTGAGCCGGGCGATCGTCTGCTTGATCTGCTCGATCATCTGCTCGGACGGCTGGGGCTGGGGCTGCTGGTACTCGACGAGCAGCGCGACCGGCACGTTCATCGTCAGCCCGCCGGCCAGCCGCGCCGCGACGGTCTGGTCCTGCACCTGCCCGCCGAGCGTCGTGCCGTCCCAGAGCGTGACCGAGACGTCGAGACTGCCTGGCGTGGGGTGCGCGAGCGTCTTGATCTCGCTGGCGTTGACCGTGATCGTGTCGAACGCGGTGTCGAGCTTGAGCTGTCCGGTCAGCGCGCCGACGAGCACGTCGTCGTTCGCCAGGACGATCGTCGGCGTCTCGTCGGTCTCCTCGGCGACCTTCGTGGAGAACTGCAGCCGCGCGACGCTGCTGGCCGGGAACGTCACCGACGCCCCGGCGGCCGGCTTGGTGGTCGCGGGCGGCGCGCCGACGGCCGCGGCCGCGGCCGCACCGGTGCCGTCGGCCGGCGCCGGCGGCGGTGCGCCGTTGGCGGGCGGGACGGCGCCCCCGGCGGTGGCGGGGAGCGCGAGCGTCATCTCGAACTGCTCGGCGCTCAGCAGGCCGGCGAAGCGGCTGCCGTCGACGAGTTGCACCGCGTGCACGCCGTGGTCCTCGCTCTGCAGCGTCACCGACGCGACCGACGCCGGCGGCAAGCGCGAGCTTGCCGTATCGCGTCTGCACCTCCAGCGGCCCGCTCGGCAGGTCGATCCCGACCCGTTCGCCGCTGCGCATCAGCACGAGCGGGCGACTCGAACGTCCACTCCTCCGGCTCGCCCGGGCGCTTGCGGTACCCGACGCGCGCGATCTGCGACAGCGGGATCCGCGTGACCTGCCCGCTCGACAGTTGCAGGTCGACCGTCTCCTTCTTCAGCGCCCCGCCGAAGATCTGCCCGTCGCCGGTGACGACGAGCTGGCGCCGGAAGCGGCCGACGTTGATCAGGCCGACGACCTGGTCGGCCGGCATGTCGACCGGGCCGTAGAACGTCTGCAAGCGCGAACGACTGCTCCTTGAGCGTCCCCTTGAACTGGTCGCCGGTCTTGAGCTCGACGACGTCGAGCCGCCTCGCCGCGCAGGATCTCGACGTCGCCGATGAGCTCCTGGGTCGTGCGGAAGTTGATCACGAGCTTGCGGATCTCGCGGCAGGCTGCGGAGCAGGTCGTTCTCCTTGATGCCGGTCACGAGCTTCACGCCCGCGTCCTGGCTCGGCGCGGTGGCGTGCAGGCACGAACGCGATTTCCTTGCCGCCGCCGATCGTCGCCTGGAGGTTCGCCTGCACGAAGCTGTTGCCCTGCGGGGAGCTGATGAGCGGCACGAGCTTCGACCCCTTGCCCGCGAACACCTCGACGACCGACGGGCCCGCCGCCGGTCTGGGCGACCCACGCGAGGTTCTGGTCCTTCTGCTTCGGGTCGGCGATCAACTGCTGCGCGTTGACGCCGTAGTTCAGGTTCGTCTGCACCTGGAGCTGCACCGTCTGCTCGGCGTTGCCGGTGTTCCTGATCAGGTCGACGTAGCGGACGAGGCCCGTCTCGCGGTCGATCAGGATCCGCCGGGTGACCATGAACCCGGCGATCGCCATGTTCTCGAACACGACCTCGCCGGTCTTCTCGTCGATCCGGGCCTGGTTGTTGTTCGCGTTGGGCTGGTTGCCGTTGATCAGCAGCATCGCGCCCTGGCTGTAGACCGGCTGGTTCCCCTGCTGCTGCAGCCAGCCGTGCTGGTAGAGGCCACTGGTTGCCGACGTTGTCGTTCACCATGTAGGGCAGATTGACCACGCCCCCCGCGCCGACGGCGTTGTTGCCGGGGAAGATCCGCCGCGCGCGAAGACTTTCTCGGCGTGCGACGCCGTGGCCGACGAGGACCGCGACCGCTAACGGGACGACCCATTTCCGCAGGCGTGAAACGCTCATGTGCCAGACTCCTTGTTGCGCGAATCGCGTAGTGGCGGGCCGGGGACGCAGTTGCACACGTTGGACGCACCCGGCGGGCGGCGGTTCCCGGGACGGGCGACGGGCGGCGGGCAAAACACAATGACCGAGTCCCGATGACCAATCAATGACCAAAACGTAATGCCCAAATCGGCGCCACGTACCCATGTCCTCATTGGCTATTTGAGGTGGGTCATTCTTTGGTCATTGGGCTGTGGTCATTGGCCATTCCCGGGGCAGTTGGCCGTTCCCCGCGCCGCCGCCAACCCACCGTTCACGCCAGCGTCCGGCGGACGAAGATCACTTCGCCGCTCGTCGAACGCAAGTCGCCGGCGACGCACTGGCCGATCACCCGCGCGACCTCGGCCGGGTCGAGCGTCTTCTCGCGCGGCCACTGCGCCTCGGTGGCGAGTTGGCGGAACATGCCGGTCTCGACCGCGGCCAGCGCGATCGTGTGGACGCGGACGCCGATCCGCTCCCCTCGCGCGCGCCGCCGACAGGCCGAACAACGGTTGAGCCCCGCCTTGGCCGCGCGTAGGCGGCGAAGCCGGGAACGGGTCGCGGCTGGAGAGGGACGAGACGTTCACCACCACGCCCCCGCTGCCGCTCGAACGTCGGCCACGCGTACTTGCAGAGGTAGAACGCCGACGAGAGGTTCGTGTGATCACGGCCCGCCATTCGGCCGGCGTCATCTCCGCGATGGTGCGGACCGGCGCCAGGCCCGCGCAGTTCACGACCGCGTCGACCCGCCCGTACGCCTCGATCGTGCGGGCCACGAGGCGCTCGACGTCGCCCGGCTGACTCGCGTCGGTCGCGACGATCAACGCGCCCCCGGGCGCGCCCAGGCGGCGGCCGCCTGCGTCAGTTCCTCGGCGTTCCGCGACGCCAGCGCCAGCCGGTACCCGCGGCCGCCGAGTTCCGCCGCCGCCGCCCGGCCGATGCCCCGCCCCGCCCCCACGACGATCGCCACCGGCTGTTCCATGGAGCCGCCTCTGCCAGAATTAAACGTAATTGAACCACGGAGGCACGGAGGCACGGAGGGAGGTCAGAGAAGGCGGGTAGCAGATGGCGGGTGGAGGATGGAGGAAGACGAACAGGTCCCACGGTTTCGTCTTCCTCAATCCTCCATCTTCTATCCCCATCGTCGCCTTCTCGGCCTCCCTCCGTGTCTCCGTGATTCACCCTCCGAGAAGTTCGGACGCGATCATCTGACGGCACCGCGCCGCGGCGGTCTGGCCGCCGCGGCCGACGGCGCGGGCGACGGCGTCGATCAGCAGGGCCGGCTCGACCGGCTTGGTCACGAACTGCGTGAACCCCTCGGCCAGCGCGCGGTGGCGGTCCTCGGTGCGGGTGTAGGCGGTCAGCGCGATCGCCGGCAGGCGGGGCGTCGCGTGGCCGGTCTCGCGCGCCGGCGCAGGCGGCGGATCAGCGCGTAGCCGTCCTCGTCGGGCATCCCGATGTCGCTCAGCAGCACGTCGGGGCGGGCCCGCTCCAGTGCGCCTGCGCCTCGGCGACGCTGCCGGCGACCGTCACCTCGGCCTCGCACCGCTGCAGCACCGCCGCCAGCAGTCGGCGGGTGTCGGGCTCGTCGTCGACGACCATCACGCGCAGCCCGGCGAGGACCGGCGCGCAGTCGAAGCCGGCGCGCGACGCGTCCGCCGCCCCGCCGGCCGTGCCGCGGGGGCCGCGTGCCGCGGCGGCGGCGGGGCCGGGCTCGACGAGCGGGAGCAGCACCTCGAAGCGGGCGCCCTTGCCGTCGCCGTCGCTGTGGGCCTCGATCGTGCCGCCGTGCAGTTCGATGAGGTGGCGGACGATCGCCAACCCCAGCCCCAGGCCGCCGTGCCGCCGGGTGCTGGACGCGTCGGCCTGGCGGAAGCGGTCGAAGACGTGGGGCAGGAACGCGGGGGTGATCCCCTTGCCGGTGTCGGCCACGCTCACGCGGCACCGCTGGCCGTCGCGGTCGACGCGGAGCGCCACGTGCCCGCCGCGCGGCGTGAACTTGATCGCGTTGCTCAGCAGGTTCCACACGACCTGCTGCAGGCGGTCGGGGTCGCCCGAGACGACGGCGGCCGGGTCGACCGTCACCGCCAGCGTCAGCCCGCGCGCGTCGGCGGCCGGGCGGAGCGAGTCGACCGCCTCCTGCGCGACCCGCACGAACCGCGTCGGCCCGACGTTCAGCCGCAGCTTGCCCGAGATGATGCGCGAGATGTCCAGGATGTCGTCGATCAGCTGCGCCTGGACCTTGGCGTTGCGCTCGATCGTCTCGATCGCCTCGGCGAGCGTGTCGGCGTCGAGGTCGTCGGCCCGCAGCATCCGCGCCCACCCGAGGATCGCCGTCAGCGGCGTGCGCAGCTCGTGGCTGACGGTGGCGAGGAACTCGTCCTTGGCGCGGTTGGCGGCGACGGCGGTCGCCGACGCCGCCTCGGCGGCCTCGCGGGCGGCCTTCTCGCGGGCGAGCAGGCGGACACGCTCCAGCGCGGCGGCGATCTGGTCGGCCACGGTCTGCATCAGCTCCAGCTCGTCGGGCGTGAACCGCGTGCGGCCGCGCGTGCCGAGCGAGAGCGTGCCGATCACCCGGCCGTCGGCCACGAGCGGGTGGCACGCGTAGGCCCTCACCCCCAGCGCCCGGACCAGCGCGGCCCGCGGGTCGCCGGACGCCTGCACGTCCTCGCACACGAGCCGCCGCCCGTCGGCGGCGACCGCGCCGCAGACCGCCTGGCCGACCGCGACGCGGCGGATGCCGGCCAGCGCGTCGTCCGCCACGCCGCGCGACGCGAGCAGGCGCAGGTCGTGCGCGCCCGCGGCCTCGACGTCCTCGACGAGGTACGCGAGGCAGAGCTCGAGCGAGAGCTGGGGCGAGAGCTTGTCGAACAGGTCGTCGACGATCTGCCGCTGGTCGTGGGTGGACAGCAGGTAGGTCGCGGTCTCCGACAGCAGCCGCAGGCGGTCGATGCTCCGCTTGAGCGACTCCTCCTCGCGCTTGCGGCCGGTCGTGTCGCGGAGGATCTTCAGGAACCCGCTGAACCGCCCGTCGCGCAGGGCCGTCACCACGCCGCTGGCGAAGAAGCGGGTGCCGTCCTTGCGGACGTGCCAGCGGTCGTCGTCGGCGCGGCCCTCGGCGGCGGCGCGGCGCAGCTCCTCCTGCGGCATGCCGGCGGCGCGGTCCTCGGGCGTGAAGAACTCGGCGAAGTTGCGGCCGACGATCTCGGCGGGCGCGAACCCGAGGATCCGCTCGGCGCCGCCGTTCCAGCTCTGCACGACGCCCGCCGCGTCGAGCGTGACGATCGCGAAGTCGGTCGCGGTCTCGATGACGAGGCGGCACCGCTCCTCGCTGCCGCGGAGCTGCGCCGACGTCTCCTCCAGCCGCCGCCGCTCGGCCGCCTCGCGGAGCGCGCGGCGGACGGCGGGCGCCAGGCGGGTCATGCGCTGCTTGACGACGTAGTCGGTCGCGCCGGTCTTCATCGCCTCGATCGCCAGTTCCTCGCCGAGCGTGCCGGAGAGGAAGATGAACGGCACCGACGGCCGCCGCTCGCGGGCGATCCGCAGCGCGGTGATGCCGTCGAACGAGGGGAGCTGGTGGTCGGCGAGGATCAGGTCCAGCGGTGCGGCCGAAGCGGCGCCGAAAGCGGCGGCTGCGGCGTCGGCTGTGTCGGCGTCGGCGTCGAGGGCGGCGGTGAAGGTCTCGCGCGTGTCGACCCGCGTGACGTCGCACTCGAAGCCGGCCTCGGCCAGCGTCGCCAGCGTGAGCTCGGCGTCGAGCGGGCTGTCCTCGAGAAGTAAGACGCGCAGCTTCTTCATCGCCGTCACCCGTCCGTGGGTCACTCGGTTCGATGCGCGGGGCGGTCCATCCGTGAGCCGCTCGCGCCCGTCAGTTGTCGTCCTCAGGATCCCCACGCGCGCCACCGACGTCGCACGCGCGGGGCCGACGAAGAAAGTGACGCGACCGAAGTAACCGATCCAACGGGGGGCCGCAACCGCGATTACCGCCGGGCCGCTGGTAGCCGGCGGCGCCGCCCCCGGCTAGTGCACCGCCGATTCGCTTAGCGTTTTCGAACGCCGTGGGAGCTTGCTCCCACGGTTCTCTCCGAACACGGTCCCATCCCGATTGCCGCGTCGTTCTAGCGGCGCGCGTGGTGACGCTACCCGGCGGCGGCTCGTTGATCACGGCCCAGAAGAGGCCCAGCTCCTTGATCGAGTCGACGAACTGGACGAACTCGACCGGCTTGACCACGTACGCGTTGACGCCGAGCTTGTAGCTGCGGGTCAGGTCCTGCTCCTCGCGCGAGCTGGTGAGCATCACGACCGGGATCGCCTGCAGCTCCGGGTCGGACTTGAGCTGCTCGAGCACCTCCAGCCCGTCGACCTTCGGCAGCTTCAGGTCCAGCAGCACCACGGCGGGGTTGCCCCGGCCGCGGAGCTTGAACACGCCGCGGCGGTGGAGGTAGTCCAGCGCTCGGCGCCGTCGCGGACGACGACGACCTCGTTGGCCAGGTGGTTCTCGGCCAGCGCCGCGACGTCAACTCGATGTCGTTGGCGCTTGTCTTCCACAGAGAGATCGGCTTCTGCCATGGCGACAAGGGTCCTGTGCGAACGACGAGCGTTCCGGCCGGATGTTGTTGCGGCGGGCAGCCCGTCCGCGGCCACGAGGCGAAAGCGGCCCGGCGCGCAGATCTTACCCCAGGCGACAAAAAGGTCCTGGCGTGCGCCGACGCCCGCGGCCCAGTCCGGCCCGCCGTGTCGCTCGACGATCCGCTTGACGTTGGCGAGGCCGATGCCGGTGCCCTCGAACTCCTCGCTCCGGTGCAGGCGGCTGCCGCGAACAGCTTGCCGACGTAGCTCATGTCGAACCCGACGCCGTTGTCGCAAAAAGACGTGCTGGCCCGCCGTGTCCGCGGTCGAAGCCGGCCGGGACGACGGCGGCGGCCTCCCGGCGGTGGGGTCGGCGATCACGCCGACGTGGACCTCGGCCGGCTCGCGGCCGCGCGTGTACTTCAGCGTTGGACAGCAGGTTCCGCAGCACCAGCCGCAGCATCCCCAGGTCGCCGCGGACGCTCGGCAGGTCGTCGACTTGCGACGTCATTCGTCGGCCTCGGTCTGCACGTTGACGACCGGCCGAGTTGGCCCAGGTCGAGCACGTCGCGGCGGACCTGCGTGCGGCCCATCTGCGAGAACGTCAGCAGGCTGTCGACGAGACGCCGAATCGTCGAGCTTGGCGGCGACTCGTCCATGCTCGTCGCCGCGAGCAGGTCGGAGAAGCCGACGATGTGCCGGAACGTCGCACAGGTCGTGCGAGACCGAGTAGCTGAACGCCTCGAGCTCGCGGTTGCTCCGCTCGAGTTCCGCGTGGATCTTGCCGAGTTCCTCGGCCTTGCGGCACGATCGCGACGATCGCGTTGCGCGCTCGGCGGCCCCGGCGGCCTCGGTCAGGGAGGGACTGGTCGCGCACGACCTCCTTCCACAGGTCGAAGCGCGCCGCGGGTGGACCACGCCGCCGACGATCGCCGGCTTGTGCGGGTCGCCGCTCCAGTTGACGGCGCGCACGACCTCGGGGCGGAACCAGAGCAGGAAGTTGCGGTGCACGCGCGAGACCGAGACCGCCAGCACGCCGCACGCCCGGTCCTTGAACGCGTGGGCCGGCGGAGTAGAGCAGGTCGTCGACTCCTGCCCCCGCGCGGCGAGCCACTCGGCGTCGGCCTCGGTCTGCACGTCCGCGTGCAGCGACCGTCGTTGTAGCGCGCGACGCTCGTTGGCCCAGCAGTCGAGCACGTCTCGGCGGACCTGTGTGCACGGCCCATCTACCGCGCCGACTCGGCGATCGTCGAGACGTACCGGCGGCTCGTCTCGTCCATGCTCGTCGCGCGCTTCACGAGCAGGTCGGAGAAGCCGACGATGTGCCGGAACGGCGCGCGCAGGTCGTGCGAGACCGAGTAGCTGAACGCCTCGAGCTCGCGGTTGCTCCGCTCGAGTTCCGCGTGGATCTTGCCGAGTTCCTCGGCCTTGCGGAGCACGATCGCGACGATCGCGTTGCGCAGCTCGGCGGCCCCGTCGAGCTCGGCCTCGGTCCAGGGGAGGGACTGGTCGCGCACGACCTCCTTCCACAGGTCGAAGCTGCGCCGCGGGTGGAGCCGCCGGTCGCCGCCGACGATCGCCGGCTTGTGCGGGTCGCCGCTCCAGTTGACGGTGCGCACGACCTCGGGGCGGAACCAGAGCAGGAAGTTGCGGTGCACGCGCGAGACCGAGACCGCCAGCACGCCGCACGCCCGGTCCTTGAACGCGTGGGCCGGCGCGTAGAGCGTGGGGAGCGCGTCGGTGGCGAACACGTCCTGCCCCCGCGCGGCGAGCCACTCGGCGAGCGCGGCCACGTCCGACTCCGCGGGCGCGTCGCCGAGCCGCGTGCAGCGACCGTCGTTGTAGAGCGCCGCGCCGCCCGCGCCGGCGTACTCCAGCAGTTCGGGCACGTGCTCGGCCAGGCCGGCCTCGTACGCGGCCGAGGCGCTCATGCGGGTCAGGAGTCGGCCGAGGATCGACTTCAGGTGGATGCGGCGCCCGTCCTCGGCGCCGCGCGCCTTGGCCGCGAGCTGCACGGAGAAGAGCTGGCCGAGGAAGTCGCACGCCGTGCGGACCTCGAGCGGGACGAACCGCGGCGCGCGGTGGTGGCAGGCGATCAGGCCCCAGAGCCGCCCGTCCTTCACGATCGAGATCGACATCGACGCCGCCACGCCCATGTTCTTCAGGTACTCGACGTGCACCGGCGACACGCTGCGGAGCCCGGCGTAACTCAGGTCGGTCGGGCGGCGGGTGTCGGGGTGCTCGGCGGGGACGAGCCGGGCCGGGCGGTAGTCGGCGTCGGCGATCAGCCGCAGGCGGTTCAGCAGGTAAAGCTCGCGCGCCTGGGCGGGGATGTCCGACGCGGGGAAGTGGTGACCGAGGAACGGCGGGATGTCGTCCGCCTTCTCCTCGGCGACGACCTCGCCGTTGTACGTCCCGTCGAAGCGGTACGTCATCACCCGGTCGAACCCGGTGAGGCGCCGCACCTCCTGCGCCGCCATCGCCCAGAGCTGCTCGAGCGTGTGGGCGGACTGGAGCCGCACGATCGACGAGCGGACGAGCGGGTACGGGTTGAACAGCGCGACGCCCGGCGCCTCGGCCCGGCCGGCCGGCTCGAGCTCCAGCACGAGGACGCCCTCGTTGCGGTGGCAGACCGCGTGGAACGCCTGCCCGCCGGCCCGGATCGTCATCAACTGGAGCGGGTTCTTCTCCAGTTCCTCCCCATCGACCGCCTGCCGCAGGACGTCGAGCTCGGCCGGCGTGAGGATCGCGGCGGGCGGCTTGCCGAGGAGCGACTCGGCCGTCACGCCTAACAGGCCGGCGACGTTCTCGCTCGCCTGCACCACCTCCAGCCCCGGCTCGCGCAGCACGAACAGCGCGCCGTGCGGCTGGACCGAGCCGGGGACGTGGATCGGCTCGCGGTCGCAGTCGGACAGGTCGGCGGCGGAAATGGGCGCGGACGGATCGGGCTTCATGGACGGCATCACCAGCGGCGGACCCTCCCCGGCCCGTCTTATATGCCGACGAGCCGGCGAATCAAAGGGCCCCGCGGCGGCCGGAAGAGCGTGCGTCCGCAAACGCGCCCGTAGCGCTTCCGAATCGAGCAGGCTTCCGACGCGGGCCGATCCGTCAGCCCGCGACCAGCGGCGCGCGGCGGAGCTTGTCCTCGATGCAGGCGATGACCTGGGGCAGCGGCGTGTTCTTCGGCAGGAACGGCTGCCCGCCGCGGGCGCAGGCGCCGCCCTCGGGCGCGTCGGCGGCGTCGATCAGCGCGGTCATGAACACGACCGGCACGTCCTTCAGCACCGGGTCGTTGCGGAACCGCGCCGCCAGTTCGCTGCCGTCGATCTCGGGCATCATGATGTCGAGGATGATCAGGTCGGGGTCGAAGTAGTGGGCCGACGCCTGGGCGGCCGACGGGTCGTTCTCGTCCTGCACCTGGTAGTAGCCCTGCGCCTCGAGGCTGAGCCGCAGCATCATCGTGAAGTCCGGCTCGTCGTCGACGATGAGGATCCGCTTCTTCATACGAGACTCCGTTCCACTCCCCCCCGGGACGTGACGTGTGTTCGGGCGACCCGTGGGACACGGGCATGACATGGGAAACGACAGCCGCCAGTATACCGCGCGCGGCGGGCGGCCCTGGCGCACTTTTTTTCGCCGCCCCTCACACCGCCGCCCGCGGACGCGCATAATAGATAGTCGGCACGGGGTCCGGCCGCGGCGGCGGCCGCACCGCCGGGCGGGGGGCGACTCGATGACTACGGCGGCGGCGGCGGCACGACGGGGGTAAGACGGGACCGGCGGTCCCGCGTTTCAACGGGACGAGACATTCACATGGCAGCGCGGCACACGATCCTGGTGGTGGACGACGAGCCCGACGTGGTCAAGAGCGTGAAGGACCTGCTCCGCCTCGACTACCGCGTCCTGGGCGCCACCAGCGCGGCCGAGGGGATCAAGATCCTCCAGAACGACGAGGTCCACATCGTCATGACCGACCAGCGGATGCCGGAGACGACCGGCGTCGAGTTCCTCAGCAAGGTCCGCGGCGACCACCCCGAGGCGATCCGCCTGCTGTTCACCGGCTACGCCGACATCAAGGCCGTGATCGACGCGATCAACCAGGGCAACGTCTACCGCTACATCGCCAAGCCGTGGGACCCGGACGAACTGCAGACCGTGATCCGCGAGGCGACGCAGCGCTACGACCTGATGGTCGAGCGCAAGAAGCTGCTGACGATCCTCCAGGACCAGAACGCGGAACTCGAGCGAACCAACGCGGAGCTGAAGCGCGCGAACGAGCTGAAGTACGCGTTCATCCAGGTCGCCAGCCACGAGCTGCGCACGCCGCTGACGATCCTGATCGGCCTGACCCGCCTGGCGTCGACGACGACGAAGGACGTCGGCGACCCGCTGCGCGACTGGCTCGGGCGGATCGATTCGGCGGCCAAGCGGCTGCAGCACCTCGTCGACCAGCTCATCACGATCCTGATGGCCGGACGGTTCGACAACACGGTCGAGCGGGCGGCGGTCGACCTCAAGGGCCTGCTGAACCAGGCGGCCGACGACGTGCGGCCGTTCGTGCAGCTCCGCGGGCAGTCGCTGGCGGTCGACCTCGCGCCGGACCTGGACTCGATGGAGGTCGACGCCGACAAGATCCGCGACTGCGCGAACCACCTGCTGCTCAACGCGATCAAGTTCACGCCCGACGGCGGGCGGATCGACATGTCCGCCGGCCGCACCGACGGCGGCGGCGTGCGGATCCGCATCGCCGACACCGGGTGCGGGATCGACGACGTCTGCCAGGCCCGCCTGTTCGAGCCGTTCTTCACCGGGTTCGACGTGTCGCACCACTCGTCGGGCACGTTCGAGCACGGCCGCAAGGGACTGGGGCTGGGGCTGTCGGTCGTGAAGGCGTTCGTGGAGATGCACGGCGGGCGGATCGACGTGCGGAGCGAGCCGGAGCAGGGCACGAGCTTCACGATCGAGCTCCCGCCCCCGTCGGCTGCCGGGGCCTGAGCCATGTCCGACCACACCGACCACGCCGCCGCCGACACCGCCGCCGCCGCCGCCGCCCCGCCCGCGCCCGACGCGGCGCCCCGCCACCCGTCACGCGCGCGGCGACGGACCGCGCCGCCGCCGCCGCCGCGGCCACGACCGGCGACCGGCCCGGCGGCGGCGCCGGGCGACGCGGCCGGCGGAGGACCTGGCGGGCTTCGCGGTCGCGGTCCTGCACTTCGGCCGGCTGATGGAGGCCGCGTTCGAGGACCTGTCGATGACCGACGTCAACGTCGCGGTCTTCGACGAGACGGCCGACGCCGGCGGCACGCTGCTGTACGAGGCCAGCCGGTACCACCCGGACGTCGACCCGATCGCCCTCGCGGCTGGCGGACCCCGCCCGCCCGCGGTGGGACACCGACGTCTACCTCGCCGGCCGGGAGTTGTCGCTCCACCTCGTCGCGCCCCGCGGGTACGTCGAGGGCGCACACGACGTGGCAGCTGCTGGGGCGTGCTCGGCGCGGGCGTGCTCGTGTCGGCGCTGCTCGGCGCGTACCTCGCCACCGTCTCCGGCCGCCACGCGAAGGTCGCGGCGCTCGTCGGGGCAAGACGCGGGAGCTGAGCCGGGCGAACCGGCGGCTGGAGGAGGAGGTCGCCCAGCACAGCCGCACCGAGGCCGAGCTGCCGCCGCGGCGAGCAGCTCCAGCAGTCGACCGTGGAGCGCGCGAGAGCGAGGCGGTCTACCACTCGCTCGTCGAGACGCTGCCGCAGAACATCTTCCGCAAGGACCTGCAGGGGCGCTACACGTTCGCCAACGCCAACTTCGCCCGCTCGCTCAACCACGAGCACGACGGGATCGCCGGCAAGACCGACCTGGACTTCTTCCCGCCCGAACTCGCCGCCCAGTACCGCGCCGACGACGAGCGCGTCCGCGCGAGCGGCCGGGCGTTCCACACGGTCGAGGAGCACGTGACGGCCGACGGCGACCACCTGTACGTCGAGGTGATCAAGACGCCGGTCCGCGCGCCAACGGCGAAACGGTCGGCACGCAGGGCATCTTCTGGGACGTGACCGACCGCGAGGTCGCCCAAGCGCCTGCTCCGCGACAGCAACCGCCAGTTGCAGGAGTCGGTCCGCTCCGAGCGGGCGGCGCACAGGCGGCGCTGAAGGCGCAGGCCCAGATGCTCCAGACCGAGAAGCTCGCCGCGCTGGGGCAGATGGTCGCGGGCGTCGCGCACGAGATCAACAACCCGCTGGCGTTCGTCAGCAACAACGTGGCCGTCCTGCAGCGCGACCTCAAGGCGATCGTCGAGCTGCTCGGCTACTACCGCGAGGGGGCGTCGCTGCGGGCGGCGGCCCGACCTGGCCGACCGGGCGGCGGAACTCGCCGAGCGGATCGACCTGCAGTACACGCTGGACAACCTCGACGACCTGCTCCTGCGGTCGCGCGACGGGCTGAAGCGGATCCAGCAGATCGTCAAGGACCTGCGCGAGTTCGCCCGACTCGACCGCAGCGACTACCAGGAGGCGGACGTCAACGCCGGCATCGAATCGACGATCAACATCATCCGCGGGCACGCGAAGAAGAAGCAGGTGCAGATCGAGACGGACCTCGGCCGCCTCCCGCCCGTCCGCTGCTTCCCGGCCAAGATCAATCAGGTCGTGATGAACCTGCTGACCAACGCGATCGACGCGTCGCACGACCGCGGCACCGTCCGCGTCCGCATCGATCGCCGACCCGACGGCCGACGGGGACGGCGGCGGCGGCAGCGGCGGCGTGCATCGAAGGTGCGCGACGAGGGAGCGGCATCCCGCGGGAGGTCCGCGACCGCATCTTCGACCCGTTCTTCACGACCAAGCCGCTCGGCCAGGGCACCGGGCTGGGGCTGAGCATCAGCTACGGGATCGTGCAGGACCACGGCGGGCGGATCGAGGTCGAGAGCGAGATCGGCAAGGGCGACGACTTCGCGATCGTCCTGCCCGTCCGCGGCAAGAACGACCCGGACGCCCCCGACGCGGCCGACGCGAAGCCGGCTTCGCCAACCGGCGCGCGCGTGGAACGAGCCTCACTCTTACCGAGCGCTGGCCCGCACGGAACGACAATCACCGGCGCTGCGGCGCGTTCCGGACAACGCATCCCCCCGTCGCTCCCGCATAATTCAGTTCAACGTGGACAGCATCACGTCGGGAGGCACCGTTGGTACGCCGTCCACGTGTTGTCGCCTTTCGGCTGATCGACGGAGAGAACGTCGTTTCCGGCTTGGGAGAACATCGTCTTGGTCAGAGCCAAGTCGGGTGATCACGAGAGGAGCGGTCGCGGAGAAAACCAAAGGAACGATCCCGGCCGACCGACGTTTGACGGTGGGAGGAAAGCCCGCCACGACGTCGGGGTCCGCAAGGTGATGTACTGCAGCGAATGCGACGACGCGCAGCGGGATGGAGGTGACATTCACTGGATCTCGAGTTCCGACAACAGCGGTACTCTTCGTCTCAGCCGACGGATACGCGGTACAGGTCGACGTTGACGACCCGGACGATGAGGAAGATGAGGACGACGGGCCCCGGGCAGGGAGGTGGTGCCTTGGTCACGTCGCACCAGCGGCCCACCCGCGTCGCGGCGGGTCCTGCGAATGAAACTGCCTTCTCGAAAGACGGGAGTCGGGTCGATTCATCCCAGGCGGGCGGCGTGGCGGGCGATCACGCGCATCAGGACGTCGGGGTCGAACGGCTTGGTCAGACACTCCGCCGCGCCGCACTCAGCGCGCCGCGGCGGGCGACGCCTCGCTCTCCAGCGCGGTGAGGATGATCACCGGCAGGTCGGCGTTGCCCCGCTCGCTCTTCACGCGGCGGCAGACCTCCAGCCCGTCGAGGTCGGGCAGCATCAGGTCCAGCACGATCACCCGCGGCTTGCGGCGGCTCACCTCGGCCAGGGCGGCGGCGCTTGCCGGTGTGGGCGCGGTACTCGAAGCCGGCGAGCTGCGCGTAGGCACCGACGAGCAGGTTGATCTCCGGGTCGTCCTCCACCACGAGCACCTGCGGCGACGACGTGCCCTCGCCGGCGGCGCCGTCGCCAGCCGCAGCGTCGCCGCCGGCGGCATCGCCGCCGCCGCCCGCGTCGTCGTCCGGCCGTTGTCGCCGGGGTGCCCGTCCGTGCTTTCGCTCATCCCGCGCCTCCTCAAGGTCGCCTCTGTTATAATAGACGCGGCACGGGATCAAGGCGGCCCGCGCGTGGACGCGAGCCTCAGAGGGGACTGCACCATGGATTGGCACAAGCCGGCCTCGACGGCACTCTGGCGGGCGATCGAGACGTACCTGCTGCACGCGTACGACGGCCCGCCGGGCGCGGGCGGCGTCCCCGCCGGCACGCCGTCGGCCGTGCGGGCCAAGCTCCAGGTCCTGCGCGCGACCGGCGAGGCGGACCTGTTCGAGAGCAACGTCTTCGAGCGCGAGGCGGCCGCCAACGGCCACGCCGCCGCCGCCCACGCCCCCGGCGGGCACCGCCCCCGCCGCTACAGCCTGCGCCTCGGCAACCGCAGCTACCCGCACATGAAGCTCGTCGTCGACCGCGCGCCCGACGGCCGCGGCTACCTGCTCCGCGCCGACACGCACGACGGCCACGTCCGCCCCAAGCCCGGCTCGCGCGACGAGAAGCCGTTCCTGGAACTCATGGAGAAGAACCGCCTCTGCGCCGAGGCGATCGAGGGCGCGTGGGAACGCGAGGGCCTGCCGACGTTCAAGCGGTTCCTCCGCGACGACCTCGAACGCCGCAAGGCGGCGATGGCGGCGTCGCCCCCGCCGCAGCACTGATCGGGTTTCGGCGACGGTCCGTCGTTTCGCCCGCTCGGACGCGCGGGTGCTTCCCGGGACCGCGGTCTACGGGCCCCGTATTACTCCCACGAGACGGCCCCGCTAAAGCGGGAACGCCGGTGGTGCGGCGCCCTCTCCCCGCCGCGCGTCCGTCGCTCCCGGTTACGCGGTGCGCGTCGATGGTCACATCCCGTGCAACGCGGGTCTGAGCGTCGTCGCTCGGTCGCCTGAAGCGTCGCACGTCGCCGGTGATCCTCAATCTTCTCCTCCCGCCGCTAACGACGCGGGGGAGAGGGCGATGGCCCTCTCCCCCGCGCGTCTCATCGTCGGTTATCGGTGAACGTCGCCGTTGACGTCCGGTGCTCCCGTCCGATCGCGTCACTTCGTGTCGACGAGGCCGGCGTCGATGTACTGGCCGCCGGCGGTCTGCTTGCAGTGGATCGCGATCACGTTCCGGCCCGGCTTGAGCGCGGCGCGGGCCTCGGCGCTGATCGGGAACTCCTCGTAGCCGTTCACGTGCCCGGTCGCGGCGGCCGCGGGCACGCCGTTGAGGTAGACCTCGGCGTCCTCGTCGTGATGCATCACCAGCGCGGGCTCCTTGAAGCTCGTGCCGGCCGGGATCTCGAACTCGCGGCGCACCCAGATCTCGGGCGTGTTCCACTCGGTGCGGATCACGCCGCCGGGCGTGCCCGCCGTGCCGAACCCGGCCGGGCCGCTCCGCCAGGCGGCGGCGTCGAAGTCGGGCTTCGTCCACGCGTCGCCGGCCGGTCGCTCGAACGTGTACTGCCAGGTCTGCGCCTCGGCCGACGCGTCGGTCATGAGCGTCACCCGCTCCGGCGGCGGGCCGTAGAGGCGGCGGTGGGCGTCGGCGAGGCGGGCCTTGTCCATCTTGATCACCTCACGGTCGTACGTGAGGATCCCGTTGACCTCGACCTCCACGTCCGTCGTCTGCGTGTAGACCGCGGCCGACAGCCCGGGGTTTCCCACGAGCGGGTGCAGCCGGCGGAGCAGCACGAGGTACGCGTCCTCCAGGCCCTGCTTGGTGCTGTAGCTCTTGTAGCCCCAGTTCCCCTTCGCCAGCCACGTGTGCCCCTCGACCGGCAGCCCCAGCCCGCCGAACTCGCCGAGCACCGCGGCGCGGTTCGCCTCGGGCCGGGGCGAGCCGGGGTTGGGGTACTTGTGCATGTCGATCACGTCGCCCACGCCGCGGTCGGTCCACCCGCTGGCGTTGTTGACGAGGCGCGACGGGTCGAGCCGCTTCGCGTACTCGATCACGCGGGCCGTGTCGTACTGGCCCCACCCCTCGTTGAACGGCACCCACATGACGATGCTCGGGTGGTTGCCGAACGCGGTGATCATCCGCCCCAGCTCGTGCTCGAAGTTCTGCGCCGACTCGGGCGTGCGCACGATGTCGGGGTCGTTGGCGCCGATCGACTTCTCGCCGCTGGGCATGTCCTGCCAGACGAGCAGGCCGAGCTTGTCGGCCCAGTAGTACCAGCGGGCCGGCTCGACCTTCACGTGCTTGCGGGCCATGTTGAAGCCGAGTTCCTTCGTGATCTCGATGTCGTACTTCAGCGCCGCGTCGGTCGGCGCCGTGTAGATGCCGTCGGGCCAGTACCCCTGGTCGAGCGGGCCGTACTGGAAGACGAACTTGTTGTTGAGCATGATGCGGGTGATGCCCCGCTCGTCCTTGCCGAGCGAGACCTTCCGCATGCCGAAGTACGAGTCGACCGCGTCCGCCGCCCCGCCGCCGCCGCCCTCGACGCTGACGCGCAGGTCGTACAGGTGCGGCGTCTCGGGCGTCCAGAGCTTGGCGTCGGGGACCTTGATCACCATCTCCCGCGCGAACGGGCCGCTGGCGGTGGCGACCTCGCGCCCGGCGTCGAGGACCGTGACCTTCACGCTCGCGCGGGCCGGCGGCTCGCCGCCGGCGTTCGCGGTGATGCGGACCTCGCCCTTGTCGACGTCGGGGACGATCTTCAGCGAGTCGACCCGCGCCGGCGCGACCGGTTCGAGCCACACGGTCTGCCAGATGCCCGTCGCCGGCGTGTAGAAGATGCCGCCCGGCTTGCGGACCTGCTTGCCGCGCGGCTGGAAGCCGGCGTCGCTCGGGTCCCAGACGCTGACGACGATCTCCTGCCGCGCGCCGTCCCCCTTCTTCAGCACGTCGGTGACGTCGAACGAGAACGGGTCGTACCCGCCCTTGTGCGAGCCGAGCTCGGTGCCGTTGACGGTGACGGTCGCGTCCCAGTCGACCGCGCCGAAGTGCAGCAGCACCCGCCGCTCGCCCCACCCCTGCGGCACGGTGAACGTGCGGCGGTACCAGAGGCGGTTGTCGGGGCCGACCTCCTTCATCACGCCCGACAGCGCCGACTCGGCCGGGAACGGCACGAGGATCTGCCCGTCTAGCTTCGCGGGCCGCGGCTCGCCCTTGGGGCGGATCGCGTACTCCCACAGGCCGTTGAGGTTGTGCCAGTCCTTGCGGACGAGTTGCGGCCGCGGGTACTCCGGCAGCGCCTTGTCGGGCGAGACGTGCTTCGCCCAGCGCGTCATCAGGGCCGCCGTCTTCGGCTGCCAGTCGCCCGCCGCCGGCGCGGCGTCGTCGCCCGCGGCCGGCTGTTGCGCGACGACCGTCGACGCCGCCGACACCGACACCGACAGCGTGAGGGCCACGAGCGCCTTGAACCCGATCGAATTCCGTTTCCGTCGTCGTTCCATGCGTTCACTCCTTCGCCTGAATGATGTTCCGCCCCGACGGCACGCGCGAGTCGAGCAGACGCGCGCCGCGGGGCATTTTACTTCTGACGCGAGCGCGTGCGGCCAATCACGGCCGCTGAAGTGGCCGGGCCGCGCACGGGCGGTCACACTCCGTGGGTTTCACCCGACGCGCCACGCGATGGGCGTTTGTCCGACGCGTCGCCTCTCCGTCTCGAAGGGTCGGACGCCTGCGCGTCCGAAGTCTAACCCCCCGCCGCCGCCGACCGGCCGCGCTCGCGCGCCGACCCGAGATCGGAACGATTTTCATACGAACGCCTCGCCCCGCGGGGGTTGACCTGCGCGGCCTCGCGAGACGCGGCGGCGCCGGCGTCGCACGCCCCGCCGCGTTTTCCGCGTTGGAACGCTCGCTCGCCTCACTCTACCGGGGCCGGCGGGCCGTGTTCTGCGGCGGACCCGGTTTCTACAAAGAATCGCCCGAATCCTTTGGCGGCGACGCCGCGCCACGCCGCCGCCGCCGATCGCGAGCGGGCGCGACGCCCGCGCGGGCGGTGACGGGGGGCGCCGCAGCGCGCGCGACGGGCCGACGCCGCGCGACGGCCGGCGGGCCCGACCGGGCGAATTGCGCGGTCGACAGTTTCGCAGGAGAAACCGTATAGTCCGGCCCGTACGAGATGTGAAGTCGGCCGTCCCCGCGACGGCCGGCGCGCGCGGGGGGGTTCGCCGGTGCCCGGCGGGCGCGCGTGCGAACAGAAGGAGACCGCGCGTGGCCGTGAACGGAGTGTCGCGAATCGCCGAGGTCGTCCGGCGTCACGAGCCGGACCTGCTGACGGACTGGCTCAAGGAGCAGGCCGCCGCCGGCACGCGCCGCGACGACCTGATCAAGGAGTCGGACCTGCGCGAGCAGTCGCGCGAGTTCCTGGGCCTGTTCCGCGAGGCGATCGCACGCGGCGGCGGCGGCGGCGCGGGCGACGTCGAGTCCGAGGCGTGGGAGCCGGTGCGGGACCTGCTCCGCGGGCTGACCGAGTCGCGCACGCAGCAGGGGTTCACGCCCACCGAGATCGCCACGTTCGTCTTCTCGTTCAAGCAGCCGCTGCTCGCCCGACTCCGCCAGGCGATCGGCCCGGCCGACGCGCAGGCGCTGGCCGAGGAGTCGTGGGCGGCCACGCTCCTGCTCGACAAGCTCGGGCTCTACACCGTCGAGGTCTACCAGCGCACGCGCGAGGAGGTCATCAACCGCCAGCAGCAGGAGGTGATGGAACTCTCGACGCCGGTCGTGAAGCTCTGGGAGGGCATCCTGGCCCTGCCGATGATCGGCACGCTCGACAGCGGGCGGACGCAGGTCGTGATGGAGAGCCTGCTGAACCGCATCGTCGAGACCGGCGCCGAGATCGCGATCCTCGACATCACCGGCGTGCCGACGGTCGACACGCTCGTCGCCCAGCACCTGATCAAGACCGTGACCGCGGCCCGGCTGATGGGCGCCGACTGCATCATCAGCGGCATCCGCCCGCAGATCGCCCAGACGATCGTGCACCTCGGCGTCGACCTGAAGGACGTGATCACCAAGGCGTCGCTCGCCGACGCGTTCGCGCGCCCTGCACCGCCGCGGCATGCGCGTCGTCCGCCAGCAGCAACAGCAGCAGCAATCGGCGTCCAGCGGGTCCGCCCCGACGACCACCCCCGACCCCCGACCTCCTACACCCGGAGGGCCGCCGTGGACCGCATCCCGATCCTTTGCGGATGGGCGACTTCCTGCTCGTCACGATCCAGGTCGACATGCACGACCGCCTGGCGATGACGCTCCAGGACGACCTGACGAACCTGATCTCCCGCACCGGGTCCCGGGGCGTGCTGATCGACATCTCGTCGCTCGACATGGTCGACTCGTTCATCGGACGCATGCTGGCGAACATCGCCCAGATGTCGCGCGTGCTCGACGCGCGGACGGTCGTCACCGGCATGCGGCCGGCGGTGGCGATCACGCTCGTGGAGCTGGGCATGTCGCTGGCGGGCGTGCACCGCGCTGACCGTCGAGCGGGGGATGGAGCTGCTCCGGGCCGAGCTGGCGCCGCCGAGTACCACGAGCGCGGCGGCGGCAGGGGGCGGGGGCGGCGGCGGCGCGGCGGATCCCGGGGCCGAGGACGGAGACGTTGCCGATGACCAGTTCTGCCGCCGCCCGATCGCCGCCGATCCGCACGTCCACCGACGTCGTGCAGGTGCGACAACGGTGCGCGGCGTGGCGGCCGGACTCGGCTTCAGCCTCATCGACCAGACGAAGATCGTCACCGCCGCCAGCGAACTGGCGCGCAACACGCTCGAGCACGGCGGCGGCGGCACCTGCCGCCTCGAGGCGGTCGCGGGCTCGCGCAAGGGCATCCGCCTCACGTTCGAGGACCAGGGCCCCGGCATCCCGGACCTGTCCTCGCCCTGACCGACGGCTACACGAGCGGCGGCGGCATGGGCCTGGGCCTCAGCGGCTCCAAGCTGTGAACGAGTTCGACATCGCCAGCACGGTCGGCCAGGAACCCGCGTGACGGTGACGAAGTGGAAGTGATCGGAAGAAGCGCACGGAGTCCGCACGGAGGCACGGAGGCACGGAGTGGGACCCGATGCCGGGCAGGCACGAGTCTGACGCGCGTCGTTGTTCTTCAAAGCTCTCATTTCTGCTCCGTCCCGATCTCTGTGCCTCCGTGACTCCGTGGTTCAATTATTTTCGAAGCCCCGAGACGACGAACCGGAAGTAACGCCTTGACCGCCGCCGCCACCCGAGACCCCGCAACCCCTGCCGATCGCCGACGCCAGCGGCGTGGGCGAGGCCCGCCGGGCGGCGGTGTCGATCGCGACCGGCTCGGGTTCGACGAGACCCGCCGCGGCGAGGTCGCGATCGTCGTGACCGAACTGGCGAGCAACCTGCACCGCCACGCGACCGGCGGCGAGATCGTCGTCCGCTCGATCCCCCGCCGCCGCCGCGGCCGCCGCCCCGGCGGGGCTGGAGGTGATGTCGATCGACCGCGGGCCGGGCATCGCGAACATGGCCGACGCCATGCGGGACGGGTACTCCACCGGCGGCGGCGGCACGCCACCACGGGCTTGGGGGCGGTCCGGCGGCTGTCGGCGTCGTTCGACGCGTTCACCGCCGCCAAGGCCGGCACCGTGATCGTCTCGCGCACCCCTTACGGGCGCCCACCCGCCAGCGGGTCGGCCGCGTCCGGCACGCCGCCGCCGCCGGACGCCACATGCTGGACTTCGGCGTCGTGTGCCTGCCGAAGAAGGGGAGGAGGCGTGCGGCGACGCGTGGCACGCCGAGGAGACGGGCAACGGGCGGACGATGGTGCTCGTCGCCGACGGGCTGGGGCACGGGCTGCAGGCGTCGGAGGCGTCGCGGCGGGCGGTGCGGCTGTTCCGCGACAACCTCCACCTCGACACCGCCCGCGTCGTCGGCCTGATCCACGCCGGGCTGCGCGGCACCCGCGGCGCGCCGTCGCCGTGGCCGAGGTCGAGCCGCGGCCGGCGGGTGGCGCGCTTCACCGGCGTGGGGAACGTCGCCGCCGTCGTGTCGTCGCCGACGGCAAGCCGCGGAGCATGGTCTCGCACAACGGCACCGCCGGCGCCGAGGCCCGCCGCGTGCAGGAGTTCGTCTACCCCTGGCCGCCGGGCGACCTGATCGTGATGCACTCCGACGGCCTGGGCTCGCAGTGGCAGTTCAACCAGTACCCCGGCCTGCGGTTCCGCCCACCGCCGCACCCCGCGACGATCGCCGGCGTGCTGGTGGCCGCGACTTCCGCCGCGAGCGCGACGACGTCACCGTCCTGGTGACCTCGCCGGCGGCGGCGGGGGCGGCGAAGTTGTTCTCGGGTGCGGCGCGGGTCGTCATTGCCGGCGGCGGAGGCCGTTGCCGGCAGGGGGGCCATGACCGCCAACCTCCTGACGGTCGAGATCCGCTACGAGCAGGACGTGGTCCTGACCCGCCAGCGCGCGGCAGATCGCGTCGCTGCTGAACCTCAACACCCAGGGCCAGACCGCGTTCGCCACGGCCGTGTCCGAGGTGGCGCGCAACGCGTTCCGCTACGCCGGCCGCGGCGGGCGGGCCGAGTTCGCGCGCTGCGGACCGACGACGCCCGGCCGATCGCTGCTGCTCGCCCGGGCAGGACGACGGGCCGGGCATCGCCGACCTGCAGCAGATCCTCGACGGGCGGAACCGCTCGGCGGCCGGGATGGGGATCGGGCTGACCGGGTCCCAGCCGCCTCAGCGACGAGTTCGAGATCCGCGGCCCCGGCCGGGCACGACCGTCGTCACGCCGGCGTGTCGGCTGCCGCCAGGCGCGCCGGCCGTCACGCCGCAGGCGGTGGGCGCGCATGGTCACGACGAGCTGGCCCAGCGGCCGCGGAACCTGCTGGAGGCGGTGCAGGAGCAGAACAAGGAGCTGTTCCAGGCGCTGGACGACCTGCTCGGGCCGCCAGGCCGAGGTCGAGCGGCTCAACGACGAGCTGGCCGAGACCAACCGCGGCGTGGTCGCTTTGTACGCCGAGCTGGACGAGAAGGCCGAGTCGCTCGAGCCGCGCGTCGGAGTACAAGCGCGGTTCCTCTCCGACGTCACCCACGAGCGCGCACGCCGCTCAACGCGATGATCAGCCTCGCCCGCCTGCTGCTCGACCGCACCGACGGCGAGCTGACGGCCGAGCAGGAACATCAGGTCGGGCTGATCCACCGCTCGGCCACGTCGCTCGGCGAGATGGTCAACGACCTGCTCGACCTGGCGAAGATCGAGGCGGGCAAGGTCGACCTGCACGTCGCGGCGTTCGCCGTCGCCGACGTGCTGGCGCGCGGGGCATGTTCCGCCCGCTCCTGCCGGTGGACGGCGCGGTGCGGCTCCGCGTCGACGAGCCGCCCCCGGCCTGTCGCGGATGCACAGCGACGAGCCGCAAGCTCTCGCAGGTGCTGCGCAACCTCGTCTCCAACGCATTGAAGTTCACCGAGCAGGGCGAGGTCCGCGACTACGATGACGGCCGAGCCGGGACCGACGGGTCGACCGCCGTCTTCACCGTCGCCGACACCGGCATCGGGATCGCGCCGGAGAACCTCGAGCGGATCTTCGACGGACTTCACGCAGATCGACAGCGGCGTGCAGCGGCGCGTCCGCGGGACGGGGCTGGGCCTGCCGCTCACGCGGAAGCTCGCCGCCCTGCTCGGCGGCGACGTCGCCGTCCGCAGCGCGGTCGGCGTCGGGTCCACGTTCGTCGTCACCGTGCCGATCGACTGCCCGACCCCCGCCCCGCCGCCGGACGATTCGCCCGGCGGTGACGCCACGGCGACGTCGAGCACGACGACGACGACGGCGACGACGGCCGCCGGCGCGGCCGCGCACCCGGCGGCGGCGGACGCGGCGGCGGCGGACGCGGCGGCGACGGACGCGGCGGCGGGCGACCGCGCCGCGGCGGACGAGGAACGGGCGTGGAAGACGGCGGTCGCCGGCGCGCGGCATCGAGGGCGGCGTCGACATCGACGTCGAAAGCGGGGGCGGACGAGGCGGCGGCCGGCGGGATCGCAGAGGAGGTCGGCGTGCACGAGCGTAAGGCGGTCATCCTCCACGTGGACGACGACGAGGCCAACCGCTACGCGGTCACCCGCTCGCTCAAGGCCGGGTACGACGTCGTCGAGGCCGCCGACGGCGGCGAGTGCTGCGGAAGGTGGCCGACCACCCCGACCTCGTGATCCTCGACGTGCCTCCCCGACGTCGACGGCTTCGAGGTCTGCCGCCGCATCAAGGCCGACACGGCGACGGCCAACATCCCGGTCCTGCACCTGTCGGCGAACTTCGTCGGCGGCGAGGCGCGCGCGCGGGCTCGACAGCGCGCCGACGCGTACCTCGTCCGCCCGGTCGAGCCGGTCGAGCTGATCGCCACCGTCATCAACGCGCTGATCCGCGCGCCAGCGCAGCGAGGAGGCGTTCCGCGAGCGCGACCAGCAGTTCCGCGCTCGTCGACGGCGCGCGACTACGCGATCTTCGTCGTCGGCGTCGACGGCCGCATCGCCACCTGGCACGACGGGCGCGCCGGATGACGGGGTACGCCCACGCCGAGGCGATCGGCATGGACTTCGCGCGCTCTTCACGTCCGCCGACCGCGCGCCAACGGCCAGCCGCAGCTCGAGATGGACGTCGCGGCCGCCACCGGCGAGTACAAGGGCGAGGCCCGCGGCTGCGCAAGGACGGCACCACATTCGACGCCGCCGTCGTGCTGTCCGCGACGCATGCGCCAGCGGCGAACTGTTGGGGTACCTGAAGCTGGCGCGCGCGACGTGACCGAGCCGCAGCGCGCCGAGCGCGAGCCGCGACGCGCTGCTGGCAACGAGCGGGCGCGCGACGAGGCCGAGCGCGCCGGGCGGATGAAGGACGAGTTCCTCGCCACGCTCAGCCACGAGCTGCGCACGCCGCTCAACGCGATCCTCGGCTGGTCGCGCATCCTGCGATCGCCCCGACCGACGCCGAGGACCTCGACCAGGGCCTGGAGACGATCGAGCCGCAACGCGAGCGCGCAGACGCAGATCATCGAGGACCTGCTCGACATGAGCGGGATCGTCAGCGGCCGCATCCGCCTCGACGTGCAGCGGGTCAGCCTCGGCCCGATCGTGCGCGAGGCGGTCGAGACGGTGCGGCCCGGCACCCAGGCCAAGGGCGTGCGCCTCGACGTCGCGATCGACCCGGCCGCCGGGGCCGTGTCGGCGACCCGAGCCGGCTGCGGCAGGTGCTGTGGAACCTGCTGGCCAACGCCGTGAAGTTCACGCCCAAGGGCGGGCAGGCGGCGTCGCGGTCGCCGCGGCGGCGGAGGGCGGGCACCTCGAGTTGAGCGTGAGCGACACCGGCGAGGGATCCGCCCCGACTTCCTGCCCACGTGTTCGACCGCTTCCGCCAGGCCGACGCGTCGAGCACCCGACGCCACGGCGGGCTGGGGCTGGGGCTGAGCATCGTCAAGCAACTCGTCGAACTCCACGGCGGCACGATCCGCGTCGCCGGCCGCCGGCGAAGGGCAGGGCGCGACGTTCACGATCGCGCCCACGACGGCCGACGCGGCCGCGGCATACTGCTGCCCGAGTCCGTCGCGGCGCCGACCGCCGTCGCCGCCACCGGCGCCGCCGGCGCGGCGGCCCCGCCGGCGGTGCCGCCGGCGCCACCGAGCGGAGCTGCTTGCCGCCGGTTCCGGCGGACCCGTGCGTGGATCACCGGCGTGAAGGTGCTCGTCGTCGACGACGAGCCGGACTGCCGGGCGGTCGTGCGGCTGCTCGAGTCGTGCGAGGCGGTCGTCGTCACCGCCGCCTCGGCCGCCGACGCGATCGGCCTCGTGGAGACGAAGCGGCCCGGACGTGCTCGTCAGCGACCTGGGGATGCCGGGCGAGGACGGGTACGCGCTGATCCGCGCCGTGCGCGCGCTGTCGCCCGAGCGCGGCGGCTCCACGCCCGCCGTCGCGCTGACGGCGTACGCGCGGTCGGAGGACCGCACGCGGTCGCTGATGGCCGGCTTCCAGATGCACGTCGCCAAGCCGATCGAGCCCGCCGAGCTGATCACCGTCATCGCCAGCCTGACCGGCCGCACGGGGACGTGACGGTCCCCGGCCAGCACCCGGCCGCATCTCGCGGCCGATCGGTCGTCGCGCGGTCGCTCGTTAAATTAACCCGACCCGATCGTCGCGGTCCGACTCCGCCCGGGATGGGTGTGGGGCCTGGCGGACTCGTCACCGCGCACGACCTCGCGATTCGGCGTCGCAACTGTGGATCGGGAGACACGTCGGCCAGAGTCACACACATTCGGTTTCCCTGGCGCGCGGCGCCGAGTCGGTGCCGATGCGGCGTAACCGCAAGCGACCGCCGCGCCGTCCGAGCGACGACGGAACCGCACCACGTACCACTTCAGGCATCCGAGTCCCCTTCGACATCGTTCGAAAAGAACCGTGGGAGCAAGCTCCCACGGCGTTCGAAGACACTCTACGGATAGCCCCGGGGCTCCGGTCCGCGCCGTCTCGCGGTTGCCGGCGCGGGCGCGGGCGAATACGGTACGCGCCGGCCGTCGCAGCGGCGGCGTGGTTATCGGGCAGGAGTCGAGGGTCCGCACATGGCACAGGCATTCGTGGTGACGCTCGAGAGGGACCTGCCCGACGCCGCGGCGTCGGCGGCGTACGCCAAGGCGCGCAACGGCAAGGCGCTGTTCCGCGAGTCGGACCGGCTCGACGCCGTCGCCCGCCGCCGCGGCGCCACGCCGCCGACGGCGCTGCTGTCGGAGGACCCGGCGGCGCTGCGGGCGGAGATGGAGGCCCAAGGGTTCGACCCCTCGAAAATGCGCATCCCGCCCGAGCTGTGGTTCGACCCGGCCGAGGGGCTGCGGACGGTCCGGGCGCTGGCCGAGCACGTCGCGACGCTGCCGAACGACTTCAAGCAGCCGAGCCCGATCCTCCGGGATCTCAAGGCCGTCGAGGCCCTGCGCGTCGCCGCCGAGGCGGCGGGGGTGAAGTTCCACTTGTCGAACGTGGAGGGGTGAGCGCGCGTGCGTCCCCTCGCCCGCGCGCGGGGGGACGGCGCTGGCGCGAAGACGATCGACTTCTGCGACCGTCCCGACGTCAGCGAACTCGTGGGATCGGTGGATGGACGTGTTGCTTAGATTTGGCTGATCGCCGCGCGGGACGGCGCACTCGCATTGCGAAACCGCAAGCGACTGCCATAGGGGTTTGCGGATCGAATCGAGTGCGTGCCGCCCGTCCGGCGCATCATGCGTGGCCTGTCAGACCGCGGGTGCCTCGATCGCACGAGGTCCTGTTCGCGATGCGCCAGCATCCCTTTTAGCCGCACGCCCGAAGGGCTCGCTGCCGGTCGGCGCGGGACCGCGGGATCCGGTGGCTCGGATGTCGGAGACGATCAGGAGTGGGGTGGAGAAATCGACCGCGCCTTAAGCCGACGGTTCGCACCGCCGCACGCGGCGGACGCGGTCGGGGAACTTCAGGGCGAAGTAGGCGCGGAACCGCGGGCCGTTCTCGTTGCGCATGAAGTCGGCGAACAACTCGCGGTGCGACGGGCGGCGGCCCAGGCGGGTGGCGAGGAGGTACTCCTCGGCGTGCAGCCAGTGGAGTTGCAGCCGGCCGAACAGCCGGCGGTCCTCGGCGCACGCCGGCTCGAGCGCGTCGCGGCGGCGGAGGCGTCGGGCGGGCATCCGCTTGATCCGGGCGATGATCAGCGCGTCGGCGAGGTCGGCGATCACCGACAGTTCGCCGGCCGTCAGCACCCGCGCGATGTAGTCGATCCGCCGCGGCGGGAAGTAGGCCTTGAGGCGGTCGCGCAGGGGGCCGGGAAGCGGCGAGGGGGCCGTGAGTTTCGTTTTGAATCCGGTCGCGGTCATTCCTCGGTGCACCCTCTCCCGCCTGTCCTGCCGCGTCAGGATCGGCCGGGGCGGCACCCCGGACCGGACCTTTCGACGCGTTCTCCTGCCTCCAGACGTGTCCGAAAGGGGCGGTGCAATTGTCGTGCCTTTGCGGATTCGCCTGGACATATGTACGGCCGTCGACGTGCGTACGCCCGCCGGGCGGGAGGCGTGGCGTGCCGTCCTGACGGTCAACGGGTGGCCCGTTCCGCGGCTGGAACTGTTCGAGAACGGCGTGGCGAACCGCGCGGCGTCATCACATTGAGCGCGCGGGCGCCGCTACGTCCCCGAACGCCGTGAGAGCTTGCTCCCACGGTTTCCCTGAACGAGACGAACGTCCTGCGCGAAGCCGCGCGGCGCATTCACCCGGGCGTCGGTCCCGGCGCCGGTTGGTCGGCCTCGCGGGCGGCGCGGGCGGGGCGGCGGGCGAGGCTGACGACCATGGCGACCAGCTCGGCCGCCTCGACCGGCTTGGCGACGTGCATCTGGTACCCGGCGACGATCGCCCCCAGGCGGTCCTCCGCCCGCGCGTAGGCCGTCAGCGCGATCGCGGGCACGTCGCCGCCGCGGCCGGGGCCCAGCGCCCGCACCCGGCGGATCAGGTCGTAGCCGTCGGCCACGGGCATGCCGATGTCGCTCACGAGCACGTCCGGGCGGTCGGTGCCCAGCAGCACCAAGGCCTCCCCCGCCGACCCCGCCGTCGCCACGGCGGCGCCGCGGTCGGCGAGCAGTCGCTTGATCAGCGCTCGCGCGTCCGGCTCGTCATCAACGACGAGGACCCCGACGCCGCTCAGGTCGGCGTAGGCGTCGGGGATCTGGAGCGGCGACCCCGCCGCGCCGGCGGCGGCGCCGGCTGACGACGACGACGCCGATGACGACGAGCCGGGGGAGCCGTCCGCCGCCGGGCCGTCGGGGTCGGGGGCGGGGGCGGCGGCGCTCAGCGGCATCATCACGACGAACGTCGCGCCGCGGTCGGCGCCGGGGCTCATCGCGCGGACCGACCCGCCGTGGAGCTCGACGAGCTGCTTCACGATCGCCAGCCCCAGCCCCAGCCCGCCGTGGCGGCGGGTGGTGGAGCCGTCGGACTGTCGGAAGCGGTCGAACACGTAGGGCAGGAACTCGGGCGTGATCCCCTCGCCGGTGTCGCCGACGCGGACCTCCAGGTGCGAGTCGACCCGTTCGAGCGTCACCTGCACGCGCCCGCCGCGCGGCGTGAACTTGATCGCGTTGCTGACGAGGTTCCAGAACACCTGGTGCAGCCGCCCGTGGTCGCCCGACACCGCCGCCGCCGCCGCGCCGCCGTCGAGCACGAGTTGGAGCTTGACGCCCTTGGCGTCGGCGGCGGGGCGGAGCGTCTCGGCGCCCTCGCGGACGATCGTCGCCAGGTCGACCGGCCGCACGTCGAGCCGCACCGTGCCGGAGATGATCCGGCTCATGTCGAGCAGGTCCTCGATGATCTGCGCCTGCGCCCGCGCGTTGCGCTCGATGACGGACAGGCCCTCGGCGAGGGTGGCGGGGTCGTCGGCGTCGTGCCCGGCGCGCAGGATCTGCGACCAGCCGAGGATCGCGTTGAGCGGCGTGCGCAGCTCGTGGCTGAGCGTGGCGAGGAACTCGTCCTTCATCCGCCCGGCGCGCTCGGCCTCGGCCCGCGCGGCACGCTCGCGGTCCAGCAGGTGGCGACGCTCGTCCTCGGCCACCTTCCGCGCCGTGATGTCGATGACCGAGCCGACGAACCCGAGGAACGTGCCGTCCGGGTCGAACCGGGGGCGGCCCGCGTCGATCACCCAGCGGTACGTGCCGTCGGCGCTCCTGACCCGGAAATCGACGGCGTACGCCTGCCTCGCCGTGGTCGCGGCGATGAAGGCGTCGCGGGCGGTGGCGGCGTCGTCGGGGTGGGCGGCGTCGGCCCAGCCGTACCCGAGCGCGGACGCCCCGGTCTGCCCGGTCAGCTCGTACCAGCCGCGCGAGAGGAATGTGCAGCGCCCGTCGGCCTCGGTGATCCAGAGGATGGCCGGGGCCGTGTCCGCCATCTCGCGGAACTGCCGCTCGCTCGCCAGGCGGTCGGCCTCGGCCAGCCTCTGGGCCGTGACGTCGAGCGTCACGCCGTCGAACCGCGTGGGGTTGCCGGCCGCGTCGTAGTACGCCCGTCCCTTGGCCCGGACCCAGCGGGCGCCGCCGTCCGGGGCGACGGTGCGGTACTGGACGTCGTAGGGCTGGCGGTCGAGCACGGCCCGTTCGACGGCCAGCCGGGTCGGCTCGCGGTCGTCGGGGTGGATGATCGCGTAGAACCGCTCCATGTCCACGTCGGCGTCCGGCGGGAGCCAGAAGTGCTCCTTGCACTTGTCGTTCCACACGATCCGCCCGAGCGGCACCGGGCAGTAGAACGTGCCGAGGTCCGCCGCCTC
>JAUJNJ010000122.1 GCA_030448225.1 Phycisphaerae bacterium | reverse complement strand
CGACGAGCCGAAGACGATCCTCCACCCGTTGACCGTCACGCCCGCGCGGCCGAACGTGCGGCGACGATCCCGCCGGCAAAGGCCGCGGGCGCCGCGGCGTTCGTCACGCCGCGGCGCCCGCGCTTCGGGATGACTGCGGTACCGACGGGCGGTTACCACCACTCATCGTTGATCGTCGCCACCCAACTGCTCCGCATCGTCACGTTCGGCCCGTCGGCGGTGTCCTCGCGGCCGGCGACGTAGTGCAGGCGGCCGTCGTGGAAGTAGCCGACGCCGCCCTTGCGCTTCACGGGCATGTCGGTGGTCTCCTGCCAGGTGTTGCTCGCGAAGTCGTAGGTGCGCACGTCGTTGAGGAACTTGCCGTCGTCCTTCATCCCGCCCATCACGACGAGCCGGCCGTGCACGATCAGCGCCGACGACTCGAAGTGGCTGCTCGCCACGGGCATCGGGGCGCGGGCCCGCCAGGTGTCGGTGATCGGGTCGTACTCGCTGAGGTTGGCGTGCTGGCGGTAGTCGACGCTGTGGCCGTGCTCGCCGCCGATCGCGTAGATCTTGCCGCCGTGCGTGACGACCCCGACGTGGTCGCCCGGGCCGAGCATCGCCGCCCGCGCCGTCCACGCGCCGGTCGCGCGGCCGTCGGCGCCGACGGGGATCGCCCAGTGCTTGTCCGAGATCGTCGTGCGGTCCTCGAGGTCGCCGCCGAAGTAGTGCAGCGACCCGCCGACGTACGCCAGCCCGCCGCCCATGCGCTTGGCCGGGAGCGACGCGAACGGCTCCCACGTGTTCGCGGCGATGTCGTAGCGGAAGCACTCGCTGCGGACGTTGAGCGTGCCGGCGCGGCCGACCTGACCGCCGGCGATCCAGATCGACCGGCCGTCGCTGGCGAACCCGACGTGCGTCTGCGCCAGCGGGAGGTCGGCGATGCGGCTCCAGGTGCCCGTCGGCAGGTCCAGGACGTAGGCGGCGTTGGTCACGTTGTAGCGGTCGTCGGTGTACCCGCCCATGTAGTAGACCTTGTCGCCGATCTGCCCGCTGACGCCCTCCATCGTCGGGTACGGCGCGTTCACGCTCCCCTTGGTCCAGTTGAGGGTGGGGGCGGTGGGCGTGGGGGTCGGCGTCGGCGTGGGCGTGGGGGTCGCCGACGTGCGGGGGCCGTAGCCGCGGAACGTCGCCGTCGCCTGCGCCGACACGGGCGTGCCGCTGACGGCCATGCCGAGGTGCACGGTCGCCGGCATCGACATCGTCGTGGCGTACAGCTTCGTCCACGTCGCGCGGTCGGCGCTGCGGTAGCCGGTGAACGTGTCGCCCGAGCGCTGCAGCCGCAGGTAGACCGGCGTGGTGCTCGTGCCGAGCCGGTAGTTCGGCGACCCCGCGCCGTCGCTCGTGCGGTACGAGAATCGGAAGCCGTCGGCCCGGCTGACGCCGACGAACACGTTGCGGCTGACGTCGGTCAGCGCGGCGCGGGCCATCAGGCCCCCCTTGCTCCGGGGGTCGATGCCCGACACGTTCGTCACCCGCACGACCACGTCGAAGTCGCCGGTGACCGCCCCGTGCTGGAAGCGGAACGAGTCGTTGACGCCGGCGATGCCGTCGCCGGTGCTCGTGAGGCTGTAGTCGGTCCCCTCGGCGATCACGGTCGTCGTGCCGGTCGATTGGAAGTCCGTCGCCGCAAGGCCGGTCGAGGTGGCGGCGAGCGGCATCACGGTGGCGTCGCCGGCCGAGGCGGTCGAGTCGGTCGACCAGTCGTCGCGTTGCGCCGCCATGTGGTGGCGACCCTCGAGGTTCTCGATCACCACGCCCGCGGACGGCCGCGCCGCGCCGAGCGCGCGGGCCGAGGCCTGGCGGAGCCGGGCCTGCTTCGAGACGGACGACGAGGACCACATCTTCTGCATCAAAGTTGCTCCTGGAGAACGGCCCGTACCTCGACGGACGCCCGGGGCGTCGCCCCCTCGGCCGGCGCGCGGATCGTGCCCGCTGCCCCATCGCGGGGCGGGGTCGATCGGAGACGTCGGCGTCGAGTTGTGGGCGGTGCGTGCGTGTACGTGTTGACCGACCGGGCCCGCGCCCCGCGGCCGGTCGAGCGTCGGCTCGGCCGGTCGGACGGCGTCGGACATGTCGATTACCCTCATAGTGAATCACGTTCGGGGGTTGGTCAAATCCCGCCCGCGCCCGCGAGCGCCGGCGGGGTCGGTACCGCCTTTGCAACCCACCAGTTACGCGGGTCGAATCGAAACGCGGCGCGCCGTTGTTGAGCCGCCGGGCTTGCCCGGCGCGTCTGCCGTGAGCGTTGTGCGAGGCGTGGACGCCGCGAGGGGCTCGCCCGCCCGCCGCGCCTGTCACGGACGTTATCGGACGCGCGGAGCACCGACCGAACTCGTTCACCCGAGAAAGGCACCGACGATGCTGAAAGAACTGACGAGCGGCGTGGTGGGGGCGATGACCCTGACGGCGGTTCACGAGACGGCCCGGCACCGCCGCACGCCGCGGATGGACGTGATCAGCGCCCGCGCCATCGCCCGCCCGATGCGCGCCTGGGGCAAGACGCCGCCGCACTGGAACCGGCCCCACAAGTACGCTGCTGGCCGGCGACCTCGTGTCCAACTCGCTCTACTACAGCCTCGTCGGCCTGCTCGGCGGGTCGGCGCCGCAAGCGGCGTGGAGCTGGCGGGCTGCTGCTGGAAGGCCGCCGGCGTCGGGGGCGGGGGCGGTGGTGCTGCCGCCGGTGATGGGCCTGGGCCGCCAGCCGCACCGCAAGACGCCGATGACCGAACTGCTGACGGTCGCCTGGTACACCCTCGGCGGCCTCGCCGCCGCCGCGCGCGCGCTATCGGCCGCCGACGAGATCGACCGCGTCGCCTGGCGGGGGCCGCCGCGAAGCGCGTCGGTGGGGCCATGATGTGGCGTCGCAGCCGCCGCGTTCCCGCCGGCTGTCCCGCCCGCGTCGGGTCAGCGCAACGGCTCGGTTCCGCCCAATTTCCTGATCATGTCCGCCGCGCCGCGACTCCCGTTGTTGCTGGTGGGGCCGCCGGCTCTTCCCGGAGGCGGGACCACCATGGATGATGAGGAACGGCAACTGAACAGGCCATCGACACGAGGACGCGCAATGGATCGTGGCGTCGCAGCACCTCTGCCGGGTTTACCGGGGCCGGCATCAGCACCGACTCGGGCATCCCCGACTTCCGCGGGCCCGACGGCTGGACGCGGCGCGACAAGGCTGCCGGCCGCGGTGGAGCACGCGCCGGGGCAGGTGCGGCCCAACGTCGCACCTCGCCCTCGCCGAGCTCTTCAGCGGCTCGGCTGAAGCCCTCATCTCGCAGAACACCGACAACCTGCACCGCGCGTCCGGCAATCCGCCCGGAACTGCTGGCCGAGCGGCAACGGGCAGCCTACGCTGCTTCGGGTGCGACCGGCTCCACACGCGCCAGAGCCGTGGACGCCGCCGTTGGGGGCCCGGCTGCACGCGCCGCCCGGTGCCCGGCCAGGCCTGCCTGCCCTGCGTGCGGCGGGCGGCTGATCTGCCGGTCGTGAACTTCGGCGACCCGATGCCGGAGAAGGAACTGACGCTGTCGGCCGAGCTACCTGGCGGTGCGACCCGATGCTCGAGTGCTCGGCTCCTCGCTCACGGTCGAGCCGGCCGCCCCGCTCGTGGGCCTGGGCGCTGCGGGCCGAAGTGCGGGTGGTGCTCGTTGCGCAGGGCGAGACGCCATACGACGAGATCGCCACGTTGCGGATCGGGCCGGCATCGGCAACGGATCCCGCCGGCCGTCGAGCGGGCGCTGCCGCTGGAGGCGGGGCCGAAGGGGGCGTGAAGGGAGAGGGCGCTGGCGTTCCCGTGACCGGCGGCATCACTCGAAGGATGCGCGCGCTCGTTCCCTCCGCCCTGGACATGCGGCAAAGGGGACGGGTTACGCCGGTTTGTCCCAACGACCCGTTCGGTCGATTCGGCAAGCGGCGACCCTACGCCGGCTGTCATCAACGCGCCGATGAAGGCTATTGCCAAAGAGGTCCACGTGGAGGTGTCCCAGTACGGACGCCTGCGAGCGTGTCGCGTTCGAAAAACGCGCCCGCCGCGACGCCGAGAAGACTGATCGTCGCCATCGAGCTTGTCAGGAGCACGACGCGCAGCGAACGCCGCGGCTTTTCGGGCGGGTCGGGAGTCTCGTACTCTAAGGTCACCGGTTCCATCGGCGTCACCCGTCTCATTGCCGGTATGCGCGGCGGCGTGGCCGGCGTGGTTCGCTCGGCCTTTCGCGTCGCCGTACCCGTTCCCGTTGTCGGCGGGCTCAGCGCATCATCTTCACCGAGTAGCCGGCCGGGTCGTCGGCGAGGTAGACCGTCCGCGACGGCAGCGCCAGGCGGATCGGCTACGCTCGCGAACGCGCAAAATCTTGAGGTTCACCCGCTCGGCGTGCTCGAGGTACTCCTTGCAGTAGTTCGGCGGCGTGTACCAGTAGAAGACCTTCACCGTGAACGCGTCGACCGACATCGACTCGAACGCCACGCGCGGCGGGTCCTGGCGACGTCGAACGCCCTGGCGATCTCCGGCTCGGCCAGCACGTCCTTCACGATCTGCACGGCCTGCTCCATCTTCGCCGGCCGCGACCGACAGCGAACGGTCCGGCGGATGTAGGCCGCCGCCCGATGTTGCGGACGCTGCCGTCGACGATGGGCGCTGGGATCGTCACGAGCCAGTTGTCGGCCGCGCACCTTCGTCGAGCGGAAGCCGATCGCCTCGACGTTCCCCCTCCTGCCCGTCGAAGTTGATCGTCTCGCCGACGCCGAACGGGCGGTCGAGTAGCACGGTGAGCAGGCCGAACAAATTCTTGATCGGGTCCTGCGCACCAGCGCGCATGGCCCGCGATGCCCAGCCCGGCCAGCCACGCGGTGATGTTGGCCGAACACGTTCTCGGCCACGAACAGCGGCGAAGACGACGACGAGGAATACGCGGGCTCTTGCAGCACAGGCGGCACGACCTCGTCGTCGAGCGTCGACTTCGTCCGCTTCGCGGCAGACCGCCGGAGCACGACGTCGACCGCGTCGACGAGGTTGTCGAGGAACCACCCAGCGCCGCGATGTACAGCAGTTCGACGAGGCGGTCGGTGAAGAACCGCACCTGCGTCGACAGCGCGACGACCATCGAGCCCATCTTCAAGCCGATCGTGAACAGCACGAGTTGCGGCGGCCCGGCCGACGACGGACGCGGTCGCGCGGGTCTTCACCCGCGCGCCGAGCATCCGCCCGGCCACCGCAGGACCATGCCGGCGACGCGGCCGGCGATGCCGAGGAAGATCGCGGCGAGCAGGAGCAGCCATTCGACCCGGTCGGTGTCGGCGAACGTCCGGCGGACGCCGAGCCGCTCGACGACCTGTTGGATCGTCTCCTCCCGGTCCGGCAACTTCACCTGGGCCAACCACGTGTACGTCTTCATGCGACCGGGCCGTCTGGCAAAGCCTATGCCTTGCGAAGCCGACTTATGCTTCGCCGGACGCGCAACTTGTCGCTACCTGGCCCGAATATTCATCAAACCTAAAATCGCCCAGCGAAGCAAGTTAGGGACTTGTACGATATTTACCTTGCGTTTTTCCGCATGACTAATTGTGGGGGCGTCCGCCGCGCCCGTTGAACCCGCTTGGCGGGCGAAGGGTGAGATGTGGTGATGGAAGCGGCTCAGACCCAAAATTCGCCGCCAGCGACGTCGGCTCGGCCTGACGCTCGACGAGCTCGCCGGGCGCTCAAGCATCTCGAAGCCGTACCTCTCGCTCATCGAGACCGGCGCGTCCCCAACCGCCCAGCGACGAGAAACTGCGGCGGCTCGAGCAGACGCTCGGCTTCACGCCGGGCGAACTCATCTCGCAGGCGCATCTGCAGCGCACGCCGCGCGACCTGCGGGCGGTGTTGCAGGAAGCTGATTCAGCGGAACAGCGACGAAGCAGCGAGCGACGAAGCGACGAAGGGGAGAGCCCGTTACGGTCGGGGCCGGCGCGTCCTCCGTCGCTTCGGCACTCCGTGCCTCCGTCGCGTCTTCGTCCCCGTCGTCAACCTCGACGACGCCTACCTGTCCGGCGTGCTGCAGGACCTCGTCGACCGGCACGCCGGCAACATCGAAGACGGTGCGGACCAACGCGGTGCCGGTGATCAACCGCATCTCGGCGGGCTACCCGAAGGACTTCACCGATTTGTCCTACCCGCCGCGCGTCGCCGACGAGTACGTCGGCTGCCCCACGACGTGCGACACCGACGCGTTCGCCGCCGCGTGCACGGCGACAGCATGACGCCCAAGTACCGCGAGGGCGACATCATCTTCTCCCCGGCCGCCGCCCCGCGCGACGGCGACGACTGCTTCGTCCGCTTCGCCGACAGCACCACCACCTTCAAGCGCGTCTTCTTCGAGAGCGGCGACGAGGCCGCGGCGTGATCCGCCTGCAACCGCGCGGCGCGAGAAGTACCGCCCGCAAACCATTCCACCCGGAAGACGTCTCCGGCCTCTACAAAGCCGTCTACCGCTACCAACGTGTCGACATCGACGAGTGAAGCGTTCTCGCCAAGCCCTAGGAAGGTTTAGCCACCGATGGGGCACCGTTGAACACCGATTGAAGGGCGGATCACACACGGGCGACCGGACGCTCTGGCCGCGACAGAGCACTCTGCCCGGCAAAGCAGAGCCGCCACGGAGAACTGTGCCAACCGCGCACGCCCTCTTCAAGGCGCGCTTGCAAGGCGCTATCGAACAGAGACGCAGCGACCGCCGCCATACCTGCTCAAATCGGTGTCCATCGGTGCCCCATCGGTGGCTTCGTTCTGCCATCTCCCCTCTCCGCGTCCCCCCTCCGTCGCTGCGGTTCGACCTCCCGAATGACCCACAAAATTTGACGCCCGGCCCGCTTCCATACAGAATCGCGGACGAGCGCGCCCGTTCCCGACGTGCGGGGCGGACATCTCTTTGGGGCGATCGGGCAGAAGCCTGATACGGCGAGCAGTTGGGCGCAGGACACGGAAACATCCCGGCTGGAGTCAAGCGTGGCGACACGGACATATCACACCACCCACCCTTGGATCACGTTCGAGCTCGAGCTCCGGCGCGTCCCGTGGGATTTCTGCCTGCTGACCGGCGAGGCGATCATACCATCGAACAGCTCAAGGGCGTCGCGGCTCCCGCCGGAACCGGCGCGGCTCGCCGCCCTCTACGCCGTCAAGGGCGCCCACCAGCGCGCGCGCGCGATGGAGGAGGAACAACCTCAGCGAGGAGGTCTGCCAGCGGCTCACCGGCGAGCTGAAGCTGCCGCCGTCGAAGGAGTACCTCGGCGTCGAGATCGACAACGTCGTCGCCCGCCGCCAACGGCGTGCAGCAGGCCTTCGCCGCCAGCGCGGCTCCCGCCGCTGACGCCCGAGCAGATCACCGATCTCAACCGCCAACTCTTGCCAGGGGCTCCACTTCGACGAAGAGGTGATCCCCGGCCGCCTCCCGCAGCTGCTCGATCGGCATCGCCGACTACCGCGGCGCGCCCGGCGGAAGACCTCGAGGAACTGCTCGCCCGCCTCTGCGACTGGCTCGGCCGCCCGCAGGTTCCGCACGATCGACTCGCTCCAGCCGGCCGACGTCCGCTGGATGGAGGCGATCCTCAAGGCCGTCCTCGCCCACGCGTACCTGATGTGGATCTACCCGTTCGACGCCGGCAACGGCCGACCGCCCGCCTCGTCGGGTTCGAATCCTCATCGCCGCCGGCGTCCCGCATCCGGCCGCCCACCTGCTGGCCAAGCACTACCACGAGACCCGCGGCGAGTTCGACCGCCAGCTCCTCGACACCGGCGGCCTCGGCGGCGACGTGATCAAGTTCTGCCTCTACGCCGTCCGCGAGTTCGTCGACCAACTGCGAAGCAACTCAAGGTGATCCGCGGCGAGCAGCGCCGCCATCTTCTGGCAGACCCACGTCCGCCAGATCCTCGGCGACGGCGACCCGGCCGCCGCCGCCGCCACCTCGTCGTCGACCTCGCCAAGCACCGCGCTCGACAGGTACGATCTGCCCAGGTCGGCCCCGCGTCGCCGCACGTGCGCCGCACGCTCAACGAGAAGACGTTCCAACCGCGACCTCGACGCCCTCGCCGAACTCGGCCTCATCGAGCACGGCAACGACGGCCGCTACCGGCAAGGTGGAGGTCGTGACCGCGTACCGAACGGCGCGGGCGCCCCGGGAAATGTCAGACGCTCGTACCTGACGCCGGCGCCGCCCGCGGCTCACCTTAAGACCGAGCGGCGGCGCGACGACGGGCGTCCGTGCGGCGTCTCGGGGCGAGCCCTGTTCGCGGAGCCCCGGGATCACGCGTTTCCCGACGTCCCGGCGCGTGGCCCCGTTCGCCGCAGCGCCGATCGCCGACTCCCGAGACACGCCGATGCGTTTCGCCTATCTCACGCCCGCCGGTAACCCGTACCCCAAGTGCATCCTGTTCGGGTCGGGTGCCGGCGGGAAGCTCGAGCTTCGCCACGAGTACCGGTCGCTCCGCTGCCCCGCATGCGGCCGGGTGGACGAGGTCGCCGCCGTGCGCGGCGGCGTGTCGCCGGCGGTGAAGTTCCAAAGCCGCAAGGACTTCGTCGCGACCGGCGACTGGTTCATCTGCGTCTCCGAGCGGTTCCGCCAAGTCGTGGCCGACGAGCGCATCAGCGGCGCGGAGTTCATCCCGATGCCCGCCACGCCGCGGCAGTACGTCCTCGTCCCGCAACTCGTCGCGACCGACCCGACGCTGACGCAGATGAAGTACCTCGGCGTGCCCTGTCCCGGCTGCGGGCGCCACCGCGAAAGCATCTTCCGACCGGCCGTCGCGTCGATGGCCATCCCGGCCGACCCCCGGTCGCTCTTCATGCCGACCGTCCGCCCGGAGAAGACGTCGACGCGGATGACGATCGTCGTCGCGTCCGAGGCGGCGGCGGACGCGCTCAAATCCTCCGGCGTCACCGGCATCGACTGGAAGGCGTCGCACGAGTGAGACGGCCGCGACCGCGGCTACCGCGGCGGCGGCCCCTCACCGGCCCAGCATCCGCCCCGCGAACCCGTCGATGCCGACGCCCGTCCGCGCATCCCCGAACACCCGGCGGGCCACCTCGATCATCTCGTCACGATAAGCAATCGTCACCGACCGCGGGTCCACCGCCGCCATCGCCTGCGGCAGGGCGGTGCGCGCCGTGCGGCCGCCGGTCGTCGAGCCGTCGCCGCCGATGAAGTGGTCGATCACGGTCGCGTCGGCCGCCGCCGCCAGCCGGGCGAAGAACGCCGGCGGGTCGTCGATCGGCAGCAGCGGCGAGACCGTCGCCACCACGCGCAGCCCCGCGGCCCGCAGCGCCGCGGCCGCCGCGATGCGCTTCGCCACCGGGCTGGCCGCCCGCGGCAGGCCGGGCAGCGCGTCGCGGTCGCTCTCGATGCTGACGTGAAACCGCAGCGCGCACCGGGCGGCCAGCGCGGGGTAGAGGTCGAGGTAGTCCGCCACGTGGTGCGAGTGCGACTGCACGATCAACTCGTCCGGCGGCCGCTCGACCATCGCCTCGAGCATTCGCCGCGTCACCCGCGCCGTCCGCTCCAGCGGCTGGAACGGCTCGGTCGAACTCGACATGAAGATCGCGAACCGCCCGACGCGCCCCCGCGCCCACCGCCGCTCCCGCTCGTACTGCGCGACGTAAGCCTCCGCCGCGTTCCGCCGCGCCTCGACGAAGCTGCCCCACGCCGCCCCGCGGGTGACGTACACGTTATGCCGCACGTAGCACCCCGCGCCGCACAGGCTGTTCCCGAGCGCGCACCCCCGGTACGGCTGAAGCGAGTGCGACGACACGGTCGCGAGATACCCGCCCGTGCGCGTGAGGATCTGCCGGATGTCGGCCTCGGTGACGTGGAGCGACATGATGGAGGGTAGGCTCGTCCGCCCGCCGCTGCCGCCCCGCGCTCGGTGTCGCGGCGGCGTGATCACGCGCCGGGGTTCTGGACCCGCCGGTAACACCGCAGTTCCTGCTCGCCGAGGCTGACGAGCACCGCCCGCTCGTCCACGTCCTCGATCTGGCACTCGGCGACGAGGCGGTCCGTCAGCCGCACGTCCTGCACCACCGCGCCCCGCGTCAACTCGATCGTCAGCAGATGAAACGACGCATCGGCCGGCAGCATGCGACTTGGCCGCGCCGGGTTCGGCTTGCGGCTCGGCGCCTCGGACGCCACGACGTACACGTACCGCCCGGCCAGCCGGTAGGCGTAGTAGTTCCAGTGGCTGATCACGTACCCGGTGGACGCCAAGTCGAATCACCAGACGATGTCGCCGGCGTCGTCCGTTGCGTGGAGCCGAAACCTCTCGCTCACCTTCTTCTCGTCCGGCGTCCGCCGGTGGGACAGCCACCCGACGCCATCAATCCGAATCCGCCGTCGGGTGTGCATGCGAGGAGCCGCGCCGCGAGTCCAGTACAGCACCCTCGCGTCGGGCCACGGCCCGTGGAAGAATCGGTGCCGCTCGGCGTCGCGGATCTGCTCGGGCGTCACGCGCCGCAGGAGGCGCCCGTCTCGCACGGAGATCACCCGGCCGCTTTGGCACACGCACTCGTCCCCCTCGACGGACGAGGGCGAATCCCACGCGTACCGCGCTTCGTCGGCGTCGCCGTCCGCCTCGCCGTCCGCGGCCGCGTGCTCCGGCGGCTCGGAGCCGTGCGACTCCCACAGGAGCCGCCCGTCCGCGAGCGAGATGCCGTAGCAGCCGGCGCTCCAGGTTCCCGGTCCGCGGGACACGGTCTCGGTAGCAACAATCATGTCGTCGGCCACGCCGGATACAGAGTTCGGCCGCGTGAACGATCGCTCCCACAGCAATCGGCCGGTGTCGCGGTCCACGCAGAACCACTGGCCGAGCGCGTGGCCGGGCAGCAGGTGCACGTGGCCGTACCACTGGGTGAGGGTGGGCCGCGCATTGAACGTCCAGTGTGGTGTCGGCTCGATCATGACTTGCACCCGTGACGGACGGTCGTCCATTTCGCCGCGCGTCCGCAACGATAGTGACGAACCCGTGCAGGCGGCGAGCATTCCGCGTCGCACGCGCGACCGACGCCGCGAACACCGCACCGCATCCTCCGGGACCAGACATCGGGCCACACGTATAGGCCGTTCAACGGACACCTGCACAAGCCGCCCCACGTCGCGCCTCGTCGCCCGCATCAACGCGAACCCGCCGCCGCCCCGCATTCCGGGCAGCGATCGGGACTCGCGCGCAAATCGTAGCCGCAGGCGGCGCAGAGGCCGGGGCGGGGGCGACGGGACGCACCCCAGGCGCGGACGAACAGCGGAACGGCGGGGACGGCGAAGAGCGCCGCCAACAGCCAGTAGGGGACGTGCAGCGACCAGTTCGGGATCGGCGTCCAGTCGACGACCATCCGACTGCCGCCCGTCCCGTCGGGAACCTTCGTTACGATGATCCCTTCCCTGCGGCTGAAGCGGACGCCGCCCCACGCCCAGTCGCGGTCCACCCCGGGAGGCCACTGGCCGTCCTGCGCCACACCTTCGACTGCTGCGGCAGGAAGGCTCCACGCCGGCAGGAAGTCGTCGGGGTCCTCGGCGGCGTCGGCGTCATCCATGGACGCGACTGTAGCCCACGGGCCGCGCCGGGAAGCCCCTCCGATTGGGAAGACGACGTCCCGGACGAGCGTCCTGTGGCCGTCCGCGTCATGGAGCCGACGGAGAACCGACG
>JAUJNJ010000121.1:3128-12744 GCA_030448225.1 Phycisphaerae bacterium | reverse complement strand
ATCAAGCTCGCCGACCTGAAGGACGCCGGCGGCGCGGGCGCGCCCGTGCACGGGGCGGGCCTCGTGCCGATGAGCGACGGCACCGTGTTCGCGCTCCGGGCGCTCTACACCGCGGGCCAGGTCGACTCGGCCATCGCGGCCGCGGTCGCGGGCCACGCGCACCCGGGCCTCTACGCGCCGGTCCTCCACGCGCACGACGACCGCTACTTCACCGAGGCCGAGGCCGACGCCCGGTTCGCGGCGATCGGGCACGCCCACGCGTTCGTCGGCGGGTCGTTCGACGGCGTCTTCGTCGACACGACGAACCACGTCATCGCGATCACCACGTCCGACCTTACCCGGCTGACGATCGACGCGGCCGGCGACGTCGCCGCGACCGGCACGATCACCGCCGCGGGCTTCGCCGGCAGCGGCGCGTCGCTGACCGGGATCACGGCCGCCCAGGTCGGCGCGGCGGCGGCGGCCGACGTGGAGGGCCTCCGAGCCGCGCTCGACGCCAAGGCAGCCCTCGTCGGCGGCAACTCCTTCTCGGGCAAACAGTCCGTCACTATCCCCGGCGCCGGCTACACGGTGGAATTGGGATGGGACACCGGGACGCCGTTCGCCATTCGTCGCAACAGTGACAACGTAATCGAGGGGGCGATCCTGTGGTTCGGCTATCCGGTCATGGCTCTGGTCGGAGGGTATCGAGCTGCCCCCGGCGTTCACATGGCCGGTCATGTAATGGTCATGTCGGGTTCCTATGAGTTGAAGTGGTGCGGGCATACCACGTACGAGGGCACCTCGGACGCGGGCCTCGGACGCGACGGGGCGGGCGTCATGAAGGTCACCGACGGTTCGACCGGCTACGGCGCGATCAAGGCGAGCCGGTTCGTCAGCGAGACGGCCAAGGCGGGCGTGACGATCAACGGCAACGGCGCGGTCGTCGCGACCGGCGTGAAACTCCCCGGCACCACGTTCGAGGCGGACGTGACGCTCACCGGATGGTCGGTCGCGTGCGACGCGGCGACCACGCTCAGCATCGACGTCTACGTGAACGGCGCGCTGATCAGCAGCGTCGACCCGATCGAGCTGACGGCCGTCCGCGCCGGCAGCGGCACGACGGGCAGCATGGGGACGTGGACGCCGGACGTCGACGCCGGCGCGGAGGTGACGTTCGACGTCACCGCCAACACGATCGCCTCGATCGTCGCCGTCACCCTCTACGGGGCGAAGCGCTGAGCCGTGTCGTACACCTTCACCGAGATCGACCGCTCCCTGGGCACGTCCGACACGACGGGCATCACGCTCCGCACGGCCGGCGCCGCCGCCGGGGACCTGTTGCTCGTCGTCGCGTGCTGCGGCGCCAACGCCACGTTCGCCACGCAGCCCGCGATCACCACCCAGCGCTCGGCCGGCGGGTTGTCCGGGTCGAACGCGCGGCCGCGGATGCACGTCTACACGATGGTCGCGGACGGGAGCGCGCCCGACCTGGTCTGGACGCTGAGCGGCGTCGCCCCCTGCTGGGGCGTCGTCTACAAGCTCGGCGGATTCCACCGCAACGCGCTGGACTTCTCGGGGGTCAGCACGCCGCCCGCCGGCAACTCGGCGTCGATCCCCTCGATCGCCGTCCCGGCCGGGGGCGTCGCCGTGGCGATCGTCGCCGCCCGGGACGGCGTGAACATCGTCGGCCAGCTCGATTACGACTTCGGGCAGACGGAGGTGCTCGACACGCTCGCCGAGGCCGACCGGGCGCACGGCATCGGCATCGCCTACCGCGAGTACGCCGGCGCGACGCCCGCGCCGGCGCTGACGGTGGACCTGAGCGACGACACCACGAACCCGACGATCAACTTCGCGACGGTCCGCGCCGCGTTCGTGCCCACGACGACGACGGCCGGCGTGCCCTACGACGACGAGTTCGACGGCGCGGCGCTCGAGGCCTACTGGGCGGACGAGGACCCGCTCGGCGACTGCTCGATCGACACGGGCGACGCCGCGACGCTCAAGATCGTCGTGCCGGGCGGCACGGCCCACGACCTGTTCACCGGCATCTTCGACGTCCCGCGCGTCGTCCAGTCGATCGGCGACCTCGACCTGGACCTCACCTGCAAGCTCGCCAACCTGCCCGTCGCGGGCCAGCTCGCGGGCATCATCGTCAAGGGCGCGGGCAACGATTGGGTCCGGTTCAACCACCAGCATTCGGCCGGCACCGGCCGCGTCTACTGCGCGACGATCGACAACGGGACCGCGACCGCCCGGCTCGGCTCGGGCGGCGCCGTCGTCACGGCCAACTGCCTGCGGCTCACCCGGGTCGGCGCCACCTGGACGCTCTACGCGTCGACCGACGGCGTCTCGTGGGGCGCGGCGCTAGCGACGTTCACGTTCGCGACGACCGTCACGCACGTCGGGCTGTTCGCCGGCAACTTCGGGACGACGCCGCCCGCGTACGCGCCGTCGTTCGAGTGGTTCCGCGCGGGCAACGCCTACGCCGACGGCGGCGGGACCCCGCCCTACGTCGAGTGGATCGAGATCTTCTGAGGAGCAAACCCACATGAGCGAAGCGACGACGACGACGACCACGACCACGGCCACGACGACGGCGACGGCGACGACCGACACGGCGGCGGAGGAGCCCGGGCGGCCCGACCGGCTGCACACGTAGCACCTGCAGCGCGGCGCGGGGCAGAGCCGGACGGGGGTCGAGGTGCTCCGCGAGATGGAGGCGTTCGCCCAGGACAGCGTCGACATGAAGTACCTCCCCGGCATGACGGACCTCGACGCCGACCCGATCGTCGCCGCGGACGCGGCCGGCCCCGTCGCCGGCATGGACCCGGCGGACTTCGCGATCTCCGTGCGGGCGATCGCGGAGATCGGCGATCCTCAACGCCAACGACGGCGTGCCGCAAGGCGTTCAAGCGCCTGAGCCGGTACGCCTGAGCCGCCGCCGCCGGACCGCGGCGGCGATGGCGACGACGCGCAGGAGGAGCACGGGATGCCCGACCAGAGCCTCACGTTCAACCTGGCCGAGGCCGGCAAGGCCGTGTTCCACGCGGTCCACGCCGCGGCCGACGGCGTCACCGTGCTCCGCACGCGGACGCGGACGGGCGTCACCGAGACGGTCAGGGGCAACTACCACGTCGCGTTACCCGACTCGTGGACCGGGCACGTCGAGTGGGACGTGGCCGGCATCGACCACGTGATCGAGTCGTTCGTCGCGGTCGCCGCCGCCGCGGCGACGGGCGGCACGGTCACGGTCACGGTCTCGTCGGGCGGGACCCCGTGGAGAACGCCTTCGGTCCGCCTGACCGGCGACGGCGGGTCCGTCACGGCCCCGACCGGGGCCGACCGGCGTCGCGACGTTCAGGGACGACGCGACGTACGCGGTCGGCATCGCCAAGGCCGGCGCGTTCGCCGGCGCGACGCTGCTGGTCAACGGCGACGAGGCGTATCGTCGTACGAGCTGGCCGCCCTGGCGCTGCCGATCAGCGTCGACCCCGCCACGACCTCGGCCTACATCGACTGCGTGACCCCCGCCGGCCCGGACGTCGGCGTGCGGCTCGTGCCCGGCTCTACGCCGAGCCGGACGAGGACGGGCTCCACCACGACGCCGGCGAGAAGCTGACCGACCCGAGCGACGCCGCCGGCCGGATCGTGGTCCCGCTGTTCCGCAACGCGTCGTACGAGTTCTGGTCCGGCGACGGCCGAAGCGCGTCGTGATCGAGACCGGCACCCGGACGCCGCGCTGAAGCTTCGCAGGTCAAGGGCCGCGGCGTCACCCAGGCCTGACCGCGCTGCAAGCGCGTGGCCGCGACACCGGCCCCGCGTCTAGCGGGGCACGATGAAGATCGGCAACCCACGGGCTCTGGCGGAGAACCAAGAGCTGTGCCGGGCCGGCGCGGGAGCGTAAGCCCGTCCGCGAGGTCCTCGCCAGCGCGTGCTTCTGCGCGCGGGCCGAGTCGGTCGCGGCCGCGGGCCGCGTCTTCGAGGAAGCAGCAGGACGGCCGCACGCTCTCTACCCGCCAAGATCGGCGACTACAAGCGCAAGAACCCGACGACCGCGTCTACCGCTCGCCGTCTGGAACGACCAGATCCACCACTACCGCGAGCTGCTGGCCGAGGGCCGGCTGTGCGCGCGCGGTCGACCACCTCGGCTACTTCAACGGCGGCAACCTCGGCGACACCTGCGTGATCTGGCGCGAGCTGTGGACCGAGTCCGACGGCTCGGTCATGAGCTACTACGAGGTCGTCGAGGAGCACTCCAAGGGCCGCGACCTCAAGGCCAACAAGGACGCCGGGATGGCGATCGGCTGGTCGACCTACGGCTACGGCAGCGCGCACGAGCCGGGCGACGAGGAGCGGGCCGAGTACGGGCTGGAGCCCGACGAGTGGGCGGTCGTGATGGACCGCAACTACCGCCTGAAAGATCGACGCGCGTCGACGACCCGAGCGTCGCCGACGCGTGGGACCGCCGCGACGAGCGCGCGGAGACGCTCGCGCGCGGGCGGAACCCCAGGTCGCGTCTAGCGGCCCAGCAGCGTCCGGCGGCCGCCACGGAGAACGCGGGCGGGACGACGCAGCAGCAGCAGCAGCACGTTGACCCCGCGGCGAGGACGCCCATGCCGCCCCAGGAGAAGCAGACGATGAAGACGCTCGCCGAACTGAAGGACAAGCACCAGGTGTTCGCGCTCCACGAGGCCGCCGTCGAGGCGGCGGTCAAGCCGCTGCGGCGACCAGGTCGCGGCCGACGCGCCGAAGGTCAAGGCGGCCGAGCGCTGACCAGGGGCGTCAACGCCCTGCTGAAGGGGTCGAAGGACGCCGCGGGCGTCGAGCTGCCGCAGCGAGGTCCTGCCCGGCGAGACCGCCGTGCAGATCGAGAACCTCCGCGGCGAGCTGGCCACGGCCAAGACCGAGTCCGCCAAGGTCGCCGGCGAGAGGGCCGAGCTCCAGAAGAAGCTCGACGCCGCCGCCGTCGAGCGCGCCGATGCCGACCGCCGCAGGGAAGGCCGTCGAGGAAGCTGGCCGCCGCGACGAAGGACAACGCGTTCGCCCCGGCGATCCTGAAGCTCGCGGAGTCGACGAAGCTCGGCGACGCGTCGTTCGACGAGTCGAAGGTCGAGGCGTTCGTGGCCGAGGCCGTCGGCATCTTCGAGGCCGCCGGCGTGAAGCCGGGCAAGGCAGCGGCCGGCCGGTGGCTCCCGAGACCGGCTGACCGGATCGGACGCCGGCGTCGGCGAGGACGAGGAGGTCGACGAGGACGAGACGTTCGGCCAAACGTCCGCCGCGCTGAGATGGCAGCGCTGGCCGCGGCTGAAGTCGTAAGCACGCGGCCGCGCGCCGGCCGGGCAAGCGCGGCCCCCCGCTCGAATCACGACCGGCGTCCGGGGCGCGCGCGGGGTCTTGGGAAGCAGGAGGCGGTGGGCGATGGTCGCCCCCAGGAAGTGAGCGGTCCCCCAAGGGAGATCGAGCCGCCAAAGCCGCCGGAGCGAACGCCATGAAGGTTACGCAGATCCGCAAGTCGTCCCCGACGCTCCGCGAGGAGCTCGAGGTCCTCCCGCTCAGCGTGGAGGACTTCGACCGGGAGGGCGGCACGCAGATCGTCGGCGAGGGCGAGCTGACCCCCGGCGCGAGCCGGCGCGTGTCGTTCTGTACAAGCCCCTGCTGGAGATGGTCGGGTTCGAGCGGAAGCTCGCCGGCCAGTTCGAGGCCGCAAGCAGTTCGCCGAGACGGCCAAGCTCGTCACCGCTGATGATGCACCGGGCGATGCTGCACCGGCACGAAGGAGGCGGCGGCCGCCGGCGTCGACCTCCCGACGTTCACGACGCAGAAGCTGCTCACGATCATGGCCGCGTACCCCAAGACCTGGGCGGCCGTAGCTGTTCGGGGTGATCCCGCTGAACATGCCCGACCGGCCGGATGTTCTTCAAGGACTTCAAGTACGACTCGGACTTCACGGGCTCGGCCCCGAACGTCGCCGCCGGCGACCGGACCGACGACCAGGCGAAGTTCAACGTCGACTACTACGCCGTGGAGGAGGGGCAGGCGGCGAACAAGCTGCGGTTCGCCTACAGCCACCTCGACGTCAGCGTCGAGAACAAGCGCGTGGTCGGCGAGCGGTCGGACGAGTTCGAGGACGACGCCGAGGCGGTGTTCGAGGAGGACGCCGAGGCCGTGATCGACCGCCACATGGGCGACCAGATGAGCCGCGTGATCGACCGCAGGATCCTCAGCCTGTGCATCGCGGCGATCCCGGCCGCGAACAAGGTGACGTTCGACGCGCAGCCGGCGGCCAACCCGACGTACGGCGGCCTGGCGCCGAGCGAGCAGGACGCGTACGACCAGCGGCTGTTCAGCGTCGGCATCGTCGACACGATCGAGTCGATCCGAAACACGCGCGCAGTTCGGGGACGACAGCACGCCGAACTGGGCCCTGGTCGGCACCGCCGTCGCCAAGCGGATGCGCGCCTCAAGGGATTCAAGGCGATCGACGGCGGGGCCGACGCGATGCGGATCGACACCGGCGCGAAGGTCGACATGGGCGTGCTCACCGACTACGGCCTCCGCCTGATCGTCGACCCGCTCCGGCGTCGAACAAGATGGTCTTCGGGCGGCGTCCGACCGATCGCCGCGACACGGCCATCTACTTCATGCCGTACGTCGCGCTGCAGCTGACCCGCGACACGTACAGCCCGGACGATGGCCTCACCACCAAGGCGGCCCGCACGCGGTTCGCGGTCGGAAAGCCGGACGCGGCCAACGCCCGGTCGAGCCAACTCGCAGAGGTTTACGGCGAGTTAACCGTCACCAACGCCTGAGCGGCGCGGACGGCCGAGGACGCGAAGAGCGCAGGAGACGAATGAGCCGGTGCGGCGGCCCCACGAGGGCCGCCGCACCCGCGAGACGACACCGAGGAGCTAACGCCATGAGTCGACACGCCGAATACGTCCGCCGGGAGAAGTACGGCAACGCCCACAATCTGACGGCGGCCACCACGCTGAAGCAGAAGGACGAGGGCGGCCTCTACACGAACCTCGGCGCGACCGGCACCGTGCCCGTGACGCTCCCGACCAACGCCGCGCCCGGGACCGTCTTCAAGTTCCGCACGCTCGCCGCGCAGGCGTTCCAGATCAAGCCCGGCGCGGGCAACGCGATCCACGCCCTGATCGGCGCGGCCTACGGCAAGCAGGCCGACGCGAAGTACATCGAGGGCGGCGCGGTCGGCGAGCACGTGGACCTGATGGCAGACAGCAACGGTGACTGGGTCGCGACGAACCAGAGCGGCGCCTGGGCCGCCGAGGCCTGATCCGCCGCCGCCCGCTGAGCGGCCCGCCGCCGCCGCGCACACGAACCTCCTTCCCCGAGCGGGCCGCCGACGCGTCGAAAGGCGCGGGAGCGGCCCGCTTTCAATGGGAGACGCCCGATGGCGATTCACGAGGCCGAGATCATCGCCGCCGCCCGTCGCGTCACCGGGCTGGAGCGGGACGACGCGATCGGCGAGCAGTACGTCCCCGACGAGGCGGTCCTCGCGCAGATGGCCGAGGCCGTGCTCGAGCTGAACGCCGCGTTCGGCAACAGCACCGGCCGCAGGGAGGCGCGGTTCACCGCGACGCCGAACGTGCAGGAGTACGACCTGGCCGCGATCGTCGGCCCCGACGTGCTGGCGGTCGACGAGGTCGTGCGGTCCGGCTCGTTCGTCCCCGACGACGTGCTGAGCCCCTCGGACGTCGACCCGCTGACCGGCGTGCCGATGGGCAACGGCGGGGTGATCCCCGACGGGTACCAGGGGTCGGCGACGGACACGATCGTCGCGATGGCCCGCCACGCGCACGTCGCGGAGTTCGACTTCGCCGTCACGCCCGACCAGCGGCTGCGCCTGTTCCCCGTGCCCCGCGCGGCCGAGACGGTCGTCGTCTGCTACACGACGACCGGCCAGTCGATGGCCACGCTGCCGGAGCAGGCCCGCGCGGCCGTGACGTACGCCGCGTGCGTCGCGCTGCTCGACGGGTCGATCAACCGGCTGAACCACACCCGCCCCGACGTCCGCGGCGCGGCCGACGCGCTGCTGGTGCAGATGCGGGCGCTGCAGGCGCAGCGCGACCGCTACGAGCGCAAGTACGAGGCGGCGAAGAACCGCCTGCCCAACGGGTGACGCACGCGATGCCGCTGGCCAAGGGACCGATCAAGCTCACGGTCACGCTCGACGCCGCCCGGATGCGGGCGGTGGCGCGCGGGCTGGACCGCGCGGTCGCGGCCGAGAGCGAGCGGCTGGTCGGCCGCCTGTCCGAGATGGGCGTGCGGTTCATGGCCGGCCTCGAGCGCGGGCTCGGCCACGACGTGCTGGCCGGCCTGTGGTCGCACACGCCGCCGCGGCCCGAGGGCCCCGATGCGTACGCCGCCGAGGTCTACAGCCGTGCGGAGGAGCGCACGTTCTACAACCGCGACGGCGGCCGCGACGGGCCGCGGCGGGCGGAGTACCCGGTCGACGGCGAGGACCTGGTGCGGTGGCTCGAGTACGGCGTCGCGGCCCACGAGATCCTGCCGCGCGACCCGGCCGGCGCGCTGGCGTGGGCCGGCCGGCCGGGCGAATCGGCGTCGGACTTCGTCGGCACTGCGATGACCGAGGGGGGCGTCGTCGCCGGCTCGTTCGTCAACGACGGGCAGGACACCGACGACATCGTGACCGGCGCGGTCAGCCACCCGGGCTTCGCCGGCAACCACAACCTGCGCGCGACCCGCTCAATGATCGAGGCCGCCCTACGCCGCGAGGGCCCACTCGCCGCCCGGCGCGTCGCCGTGACGTTCGCGAACTTCGTCCGCTGACACCCCCGGAGAGCCCGCCGATGCCCGCCCCGACGCTACAGCCGAACCAGACCCGCGTGATCGACTGCCTCGAGTGGCTCCTGGCCAACAAGATCAGCCACGCCGCCGGCCGCTACACGGCCGGGGTCGTCGTCGACCGCAGTCGCGACCCGCGGGTGGCGCGGCAGGACAAGGCCGAGGAGTACCGGCGCAAGCACTGCCTCGTGACGCTGCGGGCCGACGACTCCAAGCGGATGTCGGCGGCGAGCATGGGCCCGGTCAAGCGCCGCGAGCGGTGGGTCGAGCTGCTGTGCCTCCAGACGCTGACGACCGAGCAGGACCGCGCGGGCGTGACGATCGACCAGCTCCACGCGTGGCTCGAGCACGACGTCACGTGGGCGCTGGACGCGGACGTGAAGCTGCACGGGGCCCACGCCGCCCTGTACGCCGCGCGGCCGGCGTTCGGGGACACGCCGCCGAGCTGCATCGGGCTGCAGGTCGAGGACGTGGTCGCCGACAAGGTCCGGCGCCACCCCGACGTCCACAGCGTGATCCGGCTGCGGTACGAGGCCGACGAGTACCGGCCCGGCGTCTAGTCGCTCGATGGAACAGCGACTCGTCATCACCGGCCGCACGCGTCCGCTCCCGTCCGCCGCCCCCGGCGCGACCGGCCCCGCGCCGGTCGACACGAGCGACATGCGCCTCCACTACCTGGACCTCGGCGAGGCCGCGCGGGGGGGCGCGGCCTCGCTGCTGAACGATGAGCTGGCGGCGTCGCCCGCGGCCGCGGTGCGGCTCCCGGACGGCGCGACGCTGCCGCTCGCCGAGTGGGTCGGCC
>JAUJNJ010000121.1:0-3028 GCA_030448225.1 Phycisphaerae bacterium | reverse complement strand
GCCGCGGTGCGGCTCCCGGACGGCGCGACGCTGCCGCTCGCCGAGTGGGTCGGCCAGACCGACGCCGGGCGCGCCGCACGGCTGACGGTGACGGCCCCGACGCCCGCGCCGGTCGCCGTCGCCGCCGCGCCGGTCGCGCCGCCGGCCCCGGCCGACGACGACGAGTAGAGCCCGCCCCCGCGCGCGTTCCCCTGACCGACGACGAGGGCCGGCGCACCCGCCGACGACGACGAGGACACCGCGATGCCCGGCACGTACGACGCGAATCAGGCCACCGGCTCCCGCACCCAGATGTGGATGAACAAGGAGACGGACTGGGGCGTCAAGGGCGCCGACGCGTGGCGCGCGCTGCGCGTGGTCGGCGGCGAGTCGCTGAGCCAGAACCTGACGATCTACCGCAGCAACGAGATCCGCGACGACCGGATGCGGAACCTCTCGGTGCGCGGCACGCAGCGCCCGGCGGGCGGCATCCCGTTCGAGCTGTCGCCGCGCGGGTGGAACCCGATGTGGTGGCACCTGCTCGGCGGCACGGTGACGACGACCGGCACCGGCCCGTACACGCACAAGATCAAGGGCAGCAGGACGCTCCCGGTCGGCTTCACGATCGAGAAGGGCTTCCTCGACCTCGACGCCGGGGCCAAGGGCTTCTTCGCGTACCTCGGCTGCCGCGTCGACAAGGCGACGCTCAACTTCAACGTCGACCAGATCGCCGGCGGCGCGTTCGACGTATTCATGCGGGAGGCGAAGGCCCCGTCGCTGACGAGCCTCAACGCCGGCGCGTCCCCGACGCTGTTCCAGGACGACCCGTACACCAGCGCCCAGTGCGTGCTGTACGAGGGCGCGACGCTGGAGGTCCTCGCCGTCGTCGAGCAGGCGTCGATCACGATCGCGAATAACTACTACGCCGACCGCGGGTTCGCGATCGGCGACGAGAAACGCAAGAACCTCAAGGCGGGGACGCGGACGGTCGACCTGAGCGGCACGTTCATGTTCAACGACACGACGCTGTACGAGAAGGCCCGCGCGGGCACGAGCACGAAGCTCGCGATGCTCGCGACGAGCGGCGCCAGCAGCTTCCGCATCGACCGGCCGAACTTCGAGTTCCTGCCGAACCAGGACCCGACGATCGGCGACGACGGGCCGATCAGCGTCCAGCTCGCCGGCGAGGCCGCGAAGGACGTGACGCTCGACTCGGACGTCGAGGTCACGATCGTCACGCCCGAGGCAGACATCACCACGTAACGCCCGCGATCGTCGCGTCCGGGCCGCCGCAAAGGAGCGTCCCGGCGGACGCGCCCGAGGTCACGCGGGGGAAGAAGGAGCCAGCCCAGCCATGTCGTTCATTCTCAACCGGGTCAAGGACAAGAACCCCAAGCCCACGGTCCGCACGTTCGTCTTCGTCCCCGGCGGGGCCGCGGACGTCGCGCTGCGCGTCGCGATCGAGTACGCGCCGCAGGGCGACGTGAAGGAGCAGGCCGAGCGGGATCGCGCCCGCATCGTCGGACAGCAGAAGTTCAACCGCCTGGCCGACGTGAAGGAGCAGAGCGAGCAGCTCGAGGACATCGTCAGCGCGATGATCGCCTCGCGGGTCAAGAGCGTCCACGCCGAGGACGGCGGCCCGGTCAAGCTCCGCCACCTGCGCGGGCTGATCGGCGGGCTGTCGCCCGAGGCGATCCGCGAGTTGGGCGGGATCGACGCGCCCGTCGCGTTCGACACGACCGACGCGACCGACGCGCCGGCCGAGGCCCGCGTCGGCGACGACGGCCAGCCCGACCCGACGGTCCGCACGCTCGGCGACGTCGCCGCGCGGAACGTCCTGTTGCTCGTGAAGGAGTGCCCGCGGTTCCACGAGTGGGTCAGCGGGATCGCGGTCGACCCCGGGTTCTTCCAGGACGAGGAGTGGGAGCAGCGGCTAAAAAACTCGTAGGCGCCGGGCCCGACGACAAGGGCTGGGCGCACTACGAGTTCGGCACGCTCCCCAACGGCTTCCCCGGCAACTGCGACGCCTGCGCCGCGCGGCACCGGAAGATGGCCGGCAGCAACGAGGCCGCGGCGTTCATCGTCCGCGGCCTCGTGCCGCCGCCGCGCTCGGTGCCGCTGCGGGTCGTCACGCCGTGCCGCGAGTGCCCGAAGCACAAGCTCTGCCCGGACAACTTCGGGCTCCACCCCGGCAACGAGCTGGCCGCGCGCCTCTACGCCGAGGCCGCGCGCGACCGGTACGTCGGGGCGGGGCTCGGCGGCGCGTTCCTCGAGGGCACGCTGACCGGGGACGACGCGCGGGCCGTGCTCGACGAGTTCGACGACCTGATCCCCACGGGGCTCGAGCGCCAGAACCTGTTCCGCCTGATGAACGCGATCGACCGCGTCGCGACCCGCGCGCGGCGCGTGGCGGAGCAGCAGGCGGCGGAGGCCGCGGCGAAGGCGGCGGAGAACAGGCCCCGCCGTTCAGCACACTAGCCGGGGTACGCCCGCGGGCCGCAATGGTGAGCGCGGTGCGCTGAGTCGCAGCCATTTCGGGACGCAACCCGACGGCATCGGTCCATCTCACGCCACGGTCAAGCGCCGGGGCCGCTCCGCTCCGATCGCGGTTCCCGCGGCCATTGGATTATCGTCACCGGCTCCGGCGTGGCGTCAGCCGCTAGGGACCGCGTCGATGGATTCGGCGCCCGTGACCGCCCTGCGTCGGCGATTTCGGGACCGGCCCCGGTCAACCGCGCCGTCCATTTCGGGTATAGTCGATAGCCTCTTGCACTCCCGGGAGTGAGTGGTCGCAGGCGCCGGCCGTTAGTCCGGCCGCGCATTTGTGGCGCCTTGGTTAGTTCGGACAGGCTCGACACCCTACGGGGGCGGCAGGGGGAAGCAGCGATGATTAGACAGAGCGGTATCCCCGCGGCCGCAAACCGGGCGGCGGCGCAGTCGGTCGTCTAGCGTTTGGAACGGCGGGTGCTCCTCATCGGGACGCCGCCGTTGTTGTCCGACATCAACGCGACGACGAACGACGCCAAGCCCACGCCGGCCGCCAGGCTTG
>JAUJNJ010000004.1 GCA_030448225.1 Phycisphaerae bacterium | reverse complement strand
CCCGGATCACGCCCGCCAGCAGCGCCGCGGCCCCGGCGGCGGCGAGGAGGTTGACGGCCGTCCACAGCGCCAGGGCCGGCCGGAAGTCGAGGCGGCTCAGCGGCGCGAACAGCCACGCGTGGACCGGCGGGTTCCACCACGGCCCGACGGCGGTGCCGAGCGCGAGCGCCTCGCGTGCGGCGATCTCCCGCTCGAACGCGGCGACGGCGTCGAGGTCATACAGGTCCGCCGCCCGACCCTGCCGCACGAACGTGCCGGCCGTGTAAAGCGGGAGGAAGTCGAACCCGAGCCGCGCCGCACACGCGCGCGGCCCCGGCGAGACCGCGAACAGCCACAGGTTGATCGTGCCGAGGAACAGCGCCAGCCCAATCCCGCCGAGCCAGAGTCGGCGGCGAGTCGAACGCGGCGTCGCGGGATGGGCGGGGGGCGCGATGATGACGGAGATATCGGACCGCAAGGCGAGTTTGCTTCGGCGACTCGCGTTATCGGACCTCGCGGCGTCGAAGCCGGCCTTCGTCCGGAACGTGACGGAAGGGCTCAGTGGCGGCGGAAGACCATGGCGTTGAACTGGGACGTGAACGGCTGGCGCGACGTGGTACGCCAGCTTCGTAGGTCTCCTCGTCCCCGGGCTGGATGGGCGGCTAGAGGGGTTGCAGGTCCTCGTAGCAGCACGCTCCTGTCACCCCGAACTCAGCGATTCTCAGTGGACAGTCGGCGCGCGGCGTGAAGCGACGGAGACGCTGGAAAAAAGAAGACCCCGCGCCCGAGGGCGCGGGGTCTGATGGATTCGGCGCAGAGCGGCGGGCCGGCGATCAGGCCTGGAAGCTGCTGCCGCAGCCGCAGGTCGTGGTGGCGTTGGGGTTCTTGAACACGAACCCGCGGCCCATCACCTCGTCGCGGAAGTCGATCTCGGTGCCGTCGAGGTACAGCAGGCTCTTGTCGTCGACGAGGATCTTCACGCCCTGGCTCTCCAGCTCCTCGTCGGCCTCGGCCTTGGGGTCCTCGGTCAGGTCCAGCAGGTAGCTGAACCCGCTGCATCCGCCACCCTTGACGCCGACGCGCAGGAACGTCTTGTCCGCCGGCAGGCCCTGGTCGGTGATGATCGTGCGGATCTCCTTGGCGGCGGTCTCGGACAGCGTGATGGCCATGATCTGGTCTCCTAAGTGCTTCTGGTTGATCCGGTTCGCGTCGCCGCCCTACGCCATCGTGGCGAGGGCGGGCGGCGGCGGCGTTGGGTTCGTTTTGCGGCGGCGGACGCGCTCGATCGGCACCTCGATGCGCCGGCCGGGCACGACGAGGTCCGACACCTTCACCCCGTCGAGATAATCGACGAGCTTGTATTGTAGGGCCAGCACCGGCGCCGGCGTCCGCCCGTCGGCACCCAGCCACGACCGCCGGCTGCGCGTCTGGAAGATGTCGTCGGGCTTCTCGAGCAGGCCGGACTGAAGTTGGTTCGTCAGGTCGTAGAGCGACAGTTGGTCGAGGTCGGTCCCGATCTGGTAGCCGCCCTTGGAGCCGCGGGAACTGCGGAGGATGCCCTTCTGGTGCAGGACCTTCAGGATCTTCATCAGCAGCGACTGCGGCATCGCGTGGGCCGCGGCGATCTCCCGGGCCGACACGCACTGCCCCGGCCGCTCGGCCATGTGGGCGAGGCTCGTGAGGGCGTAAGTGGTTGTCTTCCTGAGAGAAAACATGGGCCTGGATGGGCGGGGCCATCCTTCGACGGAATATAGGACCAATTCGGTTCGGATTCTACCGCAATCGAAGACTTAGCAGGATTTTGACGAAGTTGGCAGACTGTTCCCCTGTATCAGCGGGCCCGATTGTCAGCCACTGGGAGGTACGGACGGGCTGCTTCATTCGGAAGAACGGAGACCGGTCGCCCGCCGTTTGACTGGGATGCCACGCCGCCCGCACACCGAGACGCGACTCGCAAGCGAGTCGGCTAAATAAGGCCGGCGTCGCGACGACTCCTCGCTCGGATGGAACTCTCCGCCCGGTCCCGCGTCTGAGGGCAAGACGGCAACGTCTGCTCCACTCCCTGCATCCCAAAGGTGACCCGATGCGATCAACACCCCTGAACCTCGCCCTCGCCGCCCTCGTGTTCGTCAGCCTGACCTGCCTCGGCTTCGCGTACGCGGCGACCCAACCCGAGACGCGGGCGTCGGCGAACAAGGCGATGACGGACGGGAACTGGAAGGACGCGTACGACACGTTCTCGAAGCTGGCGCTCGACCCGGCCAACGACACCGAAGAGCTGCACGCCGATTTCAACAACGCCGTCGCCTGCCTCCAGCGCCTCGGCCGGACGAACGAGATCGACGCGTTCCGCGACAAGGCGATAGCGACCCACAAGGACAGCTGGCGCTTCAAGTGGACGGCCGCCAAGAGCTTTCAGAATGGGGAGAGCTACGGATTCATCATCGCGAATGAGTTCTACCGCGGCGGCCACCGCGGCGAGGGGGGCAGGCAAGTGAGCGCGGTCGGGCGAGACCGCGTGCGAGCGCTGCGACTGATGGACGAGGCGGCGCGGCTGCTCGACCCGGCCGAAGAGCCAACCCTCGCCGGCGGGTTCTACTTCGAGCTGGCCGAGATGCTCCTCAACTCCCGCCAAGGCGGCGGGGCTTGGCAGCTCCAGTTCCTGACCGACCTGTCAAAGCTCCCCGACTACGAGGAGTTCGACCCGAACTACGGCTGGCGCCACGGGCACGACCTCGGCGGCAACCAGGGCGCGCCGGTGGACGAGGCGGGCACGCCGATCTACCACAAGCTGCCGGCGAGCTGGGCCGCGGCCAAGACCGACGGCGAGCGGTGGCGGTGGTGCCTCGAGCAATCCGCCGACGCCGCACCGACGTTCGTCGGCCGCGCGAGGTACACGTTCGCGCAGTTCCTCCAGAGCCAGTTCGACGTCACCACGATGCTCCACGGCGGGTACGGCGCGGCGGCGCTGCTCGGCCGGGGCGGCGCCGGCGAGAAGGACGAGAGCGGCCCCTACGCCGTCAGCACGCTGGCCGACGACGAGACCGTCGCCCGCCTCGCCACCGGCGTGAAGCGGTTCAAGCTGCCCGACGAGTTCAACTTCATCAAGGTCTTCCAGGACCTCGTCGCGCGCAACCCCGAGGGGTGGGGCCAGCTCGCCGGCGAGTCGCTGGCGCAGGTCTTCGAGGACCGCCAGCAGTACGCGCGCGCCGCCGAGTACTGGCGCGCGACGATCACCGCCTTCGGCCCCGGCCACAACAACCACCGCCGGCAGCGACTCGACCAGATCGTTGGCAACTGGGGCATGTTCGAGCCGGTCTCCACCCGCCCCGCCGGCCGCGCGCTCGAACTGCCGTTCGTCTACCGCAACGGGCGGAAGGTGCGGTTCCAGGCGTGGTCGATCGACGTGCCGCGGGTGCTGGAGGACGTGAAGAACTACATCCGCAGCAAGCCGCAGCAGTTCCAGCACGAGCGGCTCGACGTCGAGCAACTCGGCCACCGGATCGTCACCAACGGCCAGCGGCAGTACCTGAAGGAGAAGGTGGCGGCGTGGGACCTCGACCTCCCGCCGCGCGACCAGCACTACGACCGCCGGATCGACGTGAAGACGCCGATCAAGAACGCCGGCGCGTACCTCGTCGAGGCGACGATGGAGAACGGCAACACGACGCGCATCGTCGCGTGGGTTGCCGACACCGTAATCGTCAAGAAGCGGTCCGACGACGGCAGTTACTGCTTCGTCGCCGACGCCGTCACCGGCGCCCCGGTCGCCGGCGCGACGGTCGACTTCTTCGGCTGGCGGCAGGTGCACCTGGGCGACAACAAGTTCCGCGTCGACACGAAGGACTTCTCCCACCAGACCGACGGCGCCGGCGGCGTCGTCACGCGCTCGGACGGGGACCAGGACGGGCAGTACCAGTACCTGATCACCGCCACCGGCGACGGCGGCCGCCTCGCGTACCTCGGGTTCAGCGGGCTGTGGTCCGGGAAGATGTCCGACGCGCAGGCGACGTACGACGCGCAGAAGTTCTTCACGATCACCGACCGCCCGGTCTACCGCCCGGGCCAGACCGTGAAGTTCAAGTTCTGGGTCGGCCGGGCGAGGTACGACCAGGAGGGCCCGAGCCCTTACGCCGGGCAGAGCTTCAACGTCATCGTGCAGGACCCCCGCGGCGAGAAGGTGCTGGAGAAGCCGTTCACGACCGACGCGTTCGGCGGGTTCGACGGCGCGGTCGCGCTCGGCGACGCCGCCACGCTCGGCCGGTACACCGTCGAGGTCGAGGGCCACGGCGGCGGCACGTTCCGCGTCGAGGAGTACAAGAAGCCGGAGTTCGAGGTGACGGTCGACGCGCCGACCGAGCCGGTGACGCTCGGCGACAAGATCACCGCGACGATCAAGAGCAGCTACTACTTCGGCGCGCCGGTCACCAGCGCGAAGGTGAAGTACAAGGTCCTGCGCAGCACCCACGACGCCCGCTGGTTCCCCGCCGCCCGGTGGGACTGGATGTACGAGCCGGGCTACTGGTGGTTCGCCCCCGACCGCGCGTGGTTCCCCGGCTTCGAGCGCTGGGGCTGCCGCGCGCCGCTGCCGTGGTGGTACGGCGCGCCGCAGTCGCCGCCGGAGGTCGTGCTGGAGAACGAGGTGCCCGTCGGCCAGGACGGCACGGTGAAGGTCGAGATCGACACCGCGCTCGCCAAGGCGATCAACGGCGACCAGGACCACAAGTACGAGATCACCGCCGAGGTGACCGACGAGTCCCGCCGCACGATCGTCGGCACGGGCAGCGTCACCGTCGCCCGCGAGCCGTTCAAGGTCTACGCGTGGACCGACCGCGGGCACTACGCCGAGGGCGACACCGTCGAGGCGAGCTTCAAGGCGCAGACGCTCGACCAAAAGCCAATCGACGGCGGCGGCGTGCTGAGGCTCTTCCAGGTCACGTACGACGCGCGGCAGAAGCCGGTCGAGACCGAGGTCCAGAAGTGGGACCTCAAGACCGACGCCGACGGCGCCGCCCGCGTGCAGGTAAAGGCCGCCCGCCCCGGGCAGTACCGGCTGAGCTACGTCGTGACCGACGCGAAGCGGCACGCGGTCGAGGGGGGCTACGTCTTCGTCGTCCGCGGCACGAAGTTCGACGGCCGCGAGTTCCGCTTCAACGACCTCGAGCTCATCACCGACAAGAAGGAGTACGCGCCGGGCGAGAAGGTCCGGCTGATGATCAACGCGAACCGCCCCGGCGGCACCGTGGCGCTGTTCGTGCGGCCTGCGCACGGCATGTACCTGCCGCCGAAGCTCATTCGCCTCGACGGCAAGTCGACGATCGAGGAGATCGAGGTCGCCCCGGGCGACATGCCCAACTACTACGTCGAGGCCTTGACGGTCGCCGACGGCCGCGTGCACCAGGAGACGCGCGAGGTGGTCGTGCCGCCGGCGCGGCGCGTGGTCGACGTGAAGGTGACGGCGTCGCAGGCGAAGTACAAGCCGGGCGAGCGGGCGACGGTGAAGGTCCGCCTCACCGGCGCCGACGGCAAGCCGGTCGTCGGGTCGGCCGTCATCAGCGTCTACGACAAGTCGGTCGAGTACGTCTCGGGCGGCTCGAACGTCGAGGAGATCAAGGCGTTCTTCTGGAAGTGGCGGCGGCAGCACAACCCCGACGGCGAGGCGACGCTCAGCCGCTACGGCTATCCCGCCTACGGGCAGAACGAACTGCAGATGAGCTTCCTCGGCCGCTTCGGGCACATGGTGGCGCAGGAGGAGTGGAAGGAGCAACTGGCATCGGGAGATGGCTTCGGCGAGCGCGACACGGCACTGCTTCCGAGCGACCGTTTCGCCAACGCCCCCGCCCTGTCGCTGCACGACGGCCGGGCCTACTACCGCCAGGGGCGGGCGCGGGGGGTCGGCGGGGGCGCGAGCCTGTTCGGCGGCGGGATGGCCCCGGCGGCGGCGCGGTCGGCGTCCCCGGCCGAGTCGTTTCGGGACGACATCTCCGCGTCGAAGGCATCCCGCGCCAAGCCGGCGGCCGTCGCCGGCGGCGCGGCGGGCGACGCCCCGCTCGCCACCGCCACGGTCCGCAAGAACTTCGCCGACACCGCCCTCTGGGTCGGCGCCGTCACGACGAGCGCCGCGGGCGAGGCCGAGGTGTCGCTCGACATGCCCGAGAACCTCACGACCTGGAAGACCCGCGTCTGGTCGATGTCGGACGGCACGCGCGTCGGCGAGGGGTCGGCCGAGGTCACGACCTACAAGAACCTGCTCGTCCGCCTCCAGGCCCCCCGCTTCTTCGTGCAGAAGGACGAGGTCGTCCTGTCGGCCAACGTCCACAATTACCTGAAGGGGGACAAGCGGGTGAGCGTGACGCTGGAACTCGAGGGCCAGGCGCTGGAGCCGGTGCTCGGCGACGGGCAGATCGGCGGTCTCGTGAACGAGCCCGAGGCGCGCGCCACCACCGTGAGCCAATCGGTCGAGGTGGCGGCCGGCGGCGAGCGGCGCGTCGACTGGCGCGTCAAGGTAAAGCAGCCCGGCACCGCGACCGTGCGGGTGGTCGCGCGCACCGACGAGGAGTCCGACGCGACCGAGCAGGCGTTCCCGGTTTACGTCCACGGGATGCTCAGGACCGAGTCCTACTCCGGCGCGATCCGCCCGCAGGAGTCGAGCGGCGCGATCACGTTCCGCGTGCCGGCGGAACGGCTCCCCGAGCAGAGCCGCCTCGAGGTGCGCTACAGCCCGAGCGTCGCCGCGGCGATGGTCGACGCGGCACCCTACCTGGCCGACTTCCCGTACGGCTGCACCGAGCAGACGCTGAACCGCTTCGTCCCCACGGTCATCACCCGCAAGACGCTCATCGCCATGGGCATCGACCTGAAGGACGTGGCCGCCAAGCGGGCCAACCTCAACGCCCAGCAGGTCGGCGACGACGCGCAGCGGGCCGCCGACTGGAAGCGCCGCCAGCGCGCGAACTACAACCCGGTATTCGACGAGGCGATGCTCGACGCGATGATCACGCAGGGCGTGGCGAAGCTCGCGAGCCAGCAGGTCGCCGACGGCGGGTGGGGCTGGTTCAGCGGCTACGGCGAACAATCGTGGCCGCACACGACGGCGGTCGTCGTCCACGGGCTCCAGGTCGCCAGGGCCGCCGGCGTCGCCCTGCCGGGCGGCATGCTCGAGCGCGGCGTCGAGTGGCTGAAGCGCTTCCAGGCGCAACAGACGATGCTCATCAAGAACGCGCCGGCGCAGACGGACCCGTATAAGAACCGCGCCGACGACATCGACGCCTTCGTCTACATGGTCCTCGCCGACGCCGGCGCGGCGGACGGCGACATGCGCGAGTTCCTGTTCCGCGACCGCAACGACCTGTCCGTCTACTCCAAGGCCGTCTTCGGGGTCGCCCTGCACAAGCAGGGGCAGAACCAGAAGCTCGGGATGATCCTGCAGAACATCAACCAGTACCTCGTGCAGGACGAGGAGAACCAGACGGCGTACCTGAAACTGCCCGAGGGCAATCACTGGTGGCACTGGTACGGCTCGGACACCGAGGCCAACGCGTTCTACCTCAAGCTGCTGGCCCGGACCGACCCGAAGGGGAAGGTTGCCTCGCGGCTGGCGAAGTACCTCGTCAACAACCGCCGCAACGCCACCTACTGGAACAGCACGCGCGACTCGGCCTACTGCATCGAGGCCCTCGGCGAGTTCGTCACCGCCAGCGGCGAGGACAAGCCGGACATGACCGTCGCCGTCCTGCTCGACGGCAAGAAGCAGAAGGAGGTCCGCATCACCGCCGACAACTTCTTCGGCTTCGACAACAAGTTCGTCCTGGAGGGCGCCGACGTGCCGGCCGGCGAGCACCGGATCGAGTTCGTGAAGACCGGCAAGGGGCCGCTCTACTTCAACGCCTACGTCACCAACTTCACGCTCGAGGACCCGATCAAGAAGGCCGGCCTGGATATCAAGGTGCAGCGGAAATTCTACAAGCTCGTGCGCGTCGACAAGTCGATCAAGGCCGAGGGCGCGCGCGGGCAGGCCGTCGACCAGAAGGTGGAAAAATTCGAGCGGCGACTCCTCGACGACGGCGACACGCTCAAGAGCGGCGACCTCGTCGAGGTCGAGCTCGAGATCGACTCGAAGAACGACTACGAGTACGTGCTGTTCGAGGACATGAAGGCGAGCGGCTTCGAGGCGGTCGACACGCAGAGCGGCTACAACGGCAACGACCTCGGCGCCTACATGGAACTCCGCGACGAGCGCGTCTGCTTCTTCGCCCGCGCGCTCGCCCGCGGCAAACACAGCGTCTCGTACAAGCTCCGGGCCGAGATCCCGGGCCGATTCAGCGCGCTGCCGGCCAAGGGCTCGGGCATGTACGCCCCGGAACTGCGGGCGAACTCCGACGAGGGGAAACTCGGCATCGTCGACTAATGCGTGAGCCTCGCCCCGCAAGCGCAGGTCCCCCCTGAGCTACCGGCGGGCAGGGGTGACGGCCGTCACGCGGCGGGCTTCCTGCCCCGTTCACGCAACGACCCGGCGGACACCGTGCGACCCCCTCTCCCCCGTACTCGGGGGAGAGGGCAGGGGTGAGGGGCGGAACGGAAGTGTGGTCGGCTGGTGGTATGACCAGGTGGTGGCGTAGGAGAAATTCACTCCGCCACCCGACATGGACCACCGAAACACACCACCATACCACCACACCACCACCACTCCATAACTCGATCACCCCACTACCCCTTCTGCTCGACCTCGCACCCTAACCCCCTCCCCCGAGTACGGAGGAGAGGGGACGACGCGCTAGTCAATTCGCCACGCCTGCCGCTACACTTCCCCGGTTCATTCAGCGCCTCGCACATACGGAGAACACCAGACATGCCATTCGTCGCCACCACGTCCGCCTTCGTCCGCACCGCCGGCCGCGCCGCGCTCGTCGCCGTCGCTTTCGCCGCCGCAACCGTTTGCACGACCGCCGCCCGCGCCGCCGATTGGCCGCAGTACCGCGGCCCCGGGCACGCCGGCGCGACGCCCGAGACGATCGCGGCGCCGTGGACGGCCGGGCAGCCGAAGGAACTGTGGAAGGTGCCGGTCGGCGAGGCGTTCGGGTCGTTCGCGGCCGTCGGGGACAAGGTCTTCCTGCTGATGGAGCGCGACCGCGACGAGGTCTGCGTCGCCCTCAACGCCGCCGACGGCAAGGAGGCGTGGGCGACGCCGATCGACAAGACGATCTTCGAGCGCCAGGGCGGCAACGGCCCGCGCTCCACGCCCGCCGTCTCGGGCGACAAGGTCTACGTCTACGGCACGAACATGAAGCTCCAGGCCCTCGGCGCCGCCGACGGCAAGGTCGTCTGGCAGCACGACGTGAAGGCCGAGTTCGACGGCGACGAGCAGCCGGGCGCGATCAGGAAGTGGGGCAACGCGACGTCGCCGGTGATCGTCGGCGACCTCGTGGTCGTCGCCGGGGGCGGGTCGGGGCAGGCGTGCCTCGCGTTCGACAAGGAGACCGGCCGGCCCGCCTGGAAGAGCGGCGACGAGCAGATCACCCACGCCACCCCCACGCCCGCCACGATCCACGGCGTCGAACAGATCGTGTTCTTCATGCAGTCGGGCCTCGTGTCGCTCGACGCAAAGAGCGGCAAGGAGCTGTGGCGGTTCCCGTTCAAGTTCAACGTCTCGACCGCGTCCAGCCCGCTCGTCGGCGGCGACGTCGTCTACTGTTCGGCGGGCTACGGCGCCGGCGCGGCGCGCATCACCAGGAGCGGCGACGGGTTCAAGGCCGAGGAGTTGTGGAAGGACCCCAAGCTGCCGCACCACTGGACCACCCCCGTCTACCACGACGGCCACGTCTACGGCATCGTCGGATTCAAGGAGTACAACACCGCCCCGCTCGCGTGCATCGAATTGGCGACCGGCAAGACCAAGTGGAGCCAGCCCGGCTTCGGCTCCGGCGGCGCGACGATCCTGGCCGGCGGGAAGCTGATCGTGCAGCACGACAACGGTCAGCTCACGCTCGTCGACCCCAGCCCCGAGTCGTATAAGGAGCTCGGTAAGCTTCAGCCGTTGGCCGGCAAGTGCTGGACGATGCCCGCCGTCGCGAACGGGAAGCTCTACGCCCGCAGCACGATCGAAGCCGTGGCGCTCGACGTCGCGGCGAAGTGACCGAGGGCGCCCCCACGTCGCGACCGTGCCCGGGCCGCGGCACCCGGACGACGGGAGATCTCGGACCATGCAGTCGAGCGAGCCCTCGCGGCCCGGGGCGCTCGAGTACGGGAGTACACCGCGCGTCAGTGGCTGGCGGACCGGCACGGCGTTGGCGCTCCTAGTGCCGGCGGGGTTGGGGGCGGGTCACGCGCTAGTGAACGCCGGCTTCGGCTTTTTCCCCGCCTGGTTCGTGCTCACGTTGGCGCCCGGGCGTGCTGTGCCTCGTCGCGTCGTCGCGGCACTTGCTGGTGGCGGTGCTCTTCCCGCTGGCGATGATGGGCTACTTGCGGGTTCGGATCGTCCTCGTCCCGCGGGATGACCGGTAAGCGTCGGACGAGATCGGGCTGATGGCGGTGTTGAACGTCCTCACGATCGTGTCGCTGGCGCTCGCCGGCGGCATCGGCGTGATGTTCGCCGAACGGCCGCCGGCCCCGTGACGCGCCGCGGCATGTCGGTCGAATGCAGCGGCCTACATTCGTGCGCCGCACGATAATTAAATCGTAGCCGTCGGTAACGCGCCCGTGGTAACCTACACAACCTAGGTACCGGAGGTGCAGAAATGGCCCGTCTCTCCCCGAGGGTTCGTTCGGCAGTTCGCCCCCGTCGTCACGGCGGTTTCACGCTCGTGGAACTGCTCGTGGTGATCGCCGTCATCACGATCCTGCTCTCCCTCCTGATGCCCGCCGTCGGACGCGCCCGCGCCAAGGCCGTCACGCTCAACTGCATGAGCAACATGCGGCAGGTCGGCCAGGCGTTCGCGAGCTACCTCGCCGACAACAAGGGCATGATGCCGACGCAGTACGACTCGTTCGTGCCGCTCGACCAGCCCGACAGCTGGGCGTTCAAGCTGATGCCCTACGTCGGCGGCGTCTACCCGATCTTCGCCTGCACGAACAACACCGACCTGCGCGACGACCGGACCAAGCCGGGCATCTCCTACCTCTACAACGGCTACGCCGCCGCCACCTGGGGTCGACCGACGCGCGTCACGAAGGCGCGGGCCGCGTCGGAGTCGATCCTGATGTCGGACCACGGCCCGCTGTCGGAGTCGAGCTGGATCATGAACAACGCCGAGGGCCTGCCGCTCGGCTACGTCTGGTGGTACCCGCACACCGACTACAACATCGTCGACCGCCCCGGCGACAGCCGCAGCGTGCTGTTCGCCGACTTCCACGTCGAGCAGGTCCCGGCCAACACGCTCGAGCAGTGGCAGATCGAGTGGCCGTACGAAGGCGAATAACGTTGGCCGATTGAGATCGATCACCAAGAGCGCACGAACCCGCCGCCGTTACTTCGTCATCCCCCCGCATCCGGACAATCAGAGGCGTTACCGCCGTTCGCGGGGAGGCGGAGGGGCTGACGGCTGTTCCGCGAAGCCGGTCAAGCACTGTTTGCTCCGTGTCCTATTCAACAACCTGGCGAAGTGTGACGGTCGCTGGAATGCATCGGCGGGCCATTGCGACACCCGCCGATGCGTCGCCGCTTAGTTGCACGTCGGTGTGGCCGACCAACTCGCCGCTACGCGTTCCATCGCGGCGCGCGTCGCAATTTCCCCGAAGCCGGATCTTGAACGCGATTCCCTCGACGCAATGGATCGCGTCGCGTCAGGCATTTACCGCCCGAAGCGAACGTGCGCTGGCGTCCGCGTCGCCTGCGCGGCGATCTGACGCCGCTACGGGCGGGCGCCGGCGGGGACGGCGGACGGAAGGGTCCCCTTTCGCGGGTCCGCCGCGGGGTTCGGCTCTTCCTCCGGGAGCGGCTTGCCCTTCGTCTCCGGCAGGAACGGGAGCGCGATCAGGCCGACGACGAAGACCAGGCACATCGTCGCGCCCGCCCGGCGCAGCTCGCCGCCCGCGAGGCCGGCACCGGCCTCGCCCGCGGCGAACAAGCCGATCAGCTGCGCCTGCAGGAGCGGCCCCGACGCCGCGATGAAACGCCCGACGTTGTAACAGAAGCTCGTGCCGGTGCTCCGCAGGTGCGTCGGGAACAGCTCGGGGAAGTAGATCGCGTAGCCGCTGAAGATCGACAACTGGAAGAAGCCCATGATCGGGATCATCCAGAACAGTTGGTTGAACTCCGTGAGGTACAGGAACACCGCCGCCGTGCTCCGCGCCGGCGCCGACGAACGCGATGGCGAACGTGGGGCGCCGGCCGATCCGCTGGCTCAGGTAGCCGAACCCGAACATGCCGAGGAACGCGCCGACGTTGATCATCAACGACGTCACGCCGCCGAGGATTTTCAGCTCGCCGCCGATCTTCGGGCCGGCGGCGTTGTAGGCCGGCTGCAGGTCCGCCGGGAGTTCGCCCGCCTTCGCCGGCAGCGGCAGCGTGCCGGCCTTGGCCATGTTCAGGAGCGGCGTAATGGCCGGCGGTGACCTCGTTGCCGGCGCGCGCGGGCGGCGACGATCTCGGCGTTGTAGACCTCCTCGCTGACCGCCGGCCGCTGGACGCGCTGGATCAGGTCCGGCGAGAAAAACCCCACCCCCACAGGCCCACCACGCCGCTGAATGCGAGCACGAGGCCGAGCAGCGCGTGCTTGCGCCACCGCGGGTGACCGAACATGGCGGTGTAGGAGCCCATCTGCGGCGCGCGCGCGACCGGCGGAAAGTCGCGCGATGCGGCGGGCGAGTCGGGGTCGGCGACGGCGGTGTCGGCGGCCCGGCCCTCGTTCTCGACGGCGCGACGCTCGCCGGCATTGACGACCGGCTCGAAGCCCCCACCGGCGACGCGGGCGCCGGTCGAAAGCCCTTGGCGCGCGCCAGGCTTCGGCTCCTTCAACCCGCGGCGGATGACCAGCGCGAGCAGCGCCGGCGCGGCCCCGATCAGGAACATCATCCGCCAAGAGTCGATCGGCGTCGTCCGGCCGCTCTGCTCCCAGAGGCCGAACAGGATGAACGTCGTCGCCGCCAGCACGTTGCCCACGGCCGAAAGCGCTGCAGCGCCGCCAGCGTGTACGGCCGCGCCCGGGCCGGCATCGTCTCGGCCAGCAGCGCCACGCCCACGGCGAACTCGCCGCCGACGCCCAGCCCCGTGAGCAGGCGGTAGACCGCGAAATCCCAGAAGCCGGTGGCGAGCGAGGAGAGCCCGGTGAAGATCGAGTAGAGCAGGATCGTCACCAGCATGGTCTTGGCGCGGCCCCACCGGTCGCCGAGCACGCCGAAGAAGAGGCCCCCGATGGCCCACCCGATGAGGAAGAAGCTCGTCGCGTACCCGCCGTACTGCTGGACGACGGTGGCGCGGTTCGGCGTGTCCCGCGGGATCAGCGACTCCATCGCCGGCACGCGGGTCAGCACGAAGATCTGCTGGTCGAAGCAGTCGAACAGCCACCCCAGCGCGGCGACGACGAACACGAACCAGTGGTACTTCGTCAGCAGCTTCCACCAGGGGCCGGTGGTGTTCATGCTGTCGTCGTGAGTGTCCGGTATGCCTACGAGCATCGCCATATAAGTTCCCGTTCTCCGCGCGCAGTCGGGGCGGCGGCCAAACTGTTGGCCGGCAGGTGACAGGCACGATCGTTACTTCTTGCCAAAGCAGTACAGCGTGTCGGACGTGCGGACGAAGACGTGGCCGTCGGCGAGGGCGATCGACGCGCGGGTCGTGGGGTCGCCGCCGAGGTCGGCCTCGCTGAGGATTTCGAACTTCTCGGTTGACAGCACCCACACCTTGCCCGCCTCGTTCACGCAGTAGATCTTGCCGTCGGCCCCGGTGGGCGAGGGCGCGGAAGACGGCCCGCCCGCCGAGGCTTCCTCCCAGAGGGCCTTGCCGGTCTTGGGGGCGACGCACGTCATCTTCTTCCGGTCGCCGTTGAGGACGTAGAGCTTGTCGTCGTAGTAGAGCGGCACGCAGACGTCCGTCGTGAACTCCTTCGTGTTCCAAGCCGTGTGCGTGTCGGTGATGTTCCCCTCGCCGCCCGCCTTGATCGCCATGACCGGCCCGCCCTTGGGCGCGCTGGCGAAGACCAGCCCCCCGCCGGTGACCGGCGACGTGATGATCCGCCAGAACGGCTCGCGCTCCGGGTTCCAGTTGCCGAACCGCCACAGTTCCTTGCCACTCTCGGCGTCGTGGCCGGTGACGACGTCGCCGCCGATCACCACGACCTCGCCCCGCTCGCTCGAGAGGAACGGGATCGGCGTCGCGTACGACTCCTTCGTCTCGTTCTCGGCCGCGTCCTCGCGCACCTGCTTCCACAGGTCCTTGCCCGTCGCCGGGTCGATCGCCAGCAGGTACGACTGCACCGGCTTGTCGGACGGCGGCGTGCCGGGGTAGGGCTTGGCGTTGTGCAGGACCTGGAGGTACAGCTTGCCCTTGTAGAGCAGCGGCGTGGAGCCGTAGATCCACATGAAGTTGAGCGGGCCGTGGTCGGCGACGAGGTTCCGCGTCCAGACCTGCTCGCCCGCCATGTCGAAGCAGACGAGGTCGCCGGTGGCGTAGTGGAACCAGACGTGCTTGCCGTCGGTCAGCGGCGACGGCGAGGCCATGTTGTTGCGGTTGTTCTCCTTGAACCCGATCCCCACCTCCTTGCGCCACGCCTCGCGGCCGGTGGCGCGGTCGATGCAGATCGCCAGGAGCTTCTTGCTCGCCGCGTCGACCGCGCTGACGAACACGCGGTTCTCCCACACGATCGGCGTGCCGGCGCTGGGGCCGGGCATCGTCGCCTTCCAGACGACGTTCTCGTCCGGCCCGATCTTGTCCGGCAGGCCGGTCGCCTCGCTGGAGCCGTCGAAGTTCGGCCCGCGCCACTGCGGCCAGTTCTCGGCCCGGGCCGCCGACGCGATGAGGAGAGATAAGGAAACCACGAGGAGGGGAACGCTTCGCTTCATGACGTGTATTACCTCGGTAGACGGACCGTTCGGGGACGCTCCGCCTGTTGCTACACGAGACCCGACCGCCACGTTGCCGGTTCGTCGGCGGTGACGACATGTGAGCCGGGTTGTACCATCGAGCGTGCCCGGACGTAAGCGCGACGCGCCTGCGGTGGAACCGACGAAAGCCGCGCCGCCCCGCCGCAAGAGCATCGGTGCGATGGAGGGATCCATTTGATGGCCATTCCGCTGTCCTTCGAATCGATCCCGGAACTGGCGGGGCTGCCGCCGGATGAGCGAGCCCGCGTATGGCACGAGCAATGCCGCCTCGCCGAGCGACGGTGGCAGACGTGGGCGGCGTTCGCGGGGATGGGGATCTTGATGGGGCTTGCGTTCGCGTTGATCGGCGGAATCCTCGACGGGATCGGTTTTACACGCCCGCGGTACCTGGACCGGGTCGCGAGTACCGTCGTCGGAATCTGCTTCGCGCTTTGGGTGTGGCCGCGAACCTTCCACCGCATGATCCGAACGCAGCTGCGCGCCCGCGTCGGCCTGTGCCGGACCTGCGGCTACGACCTCCGCGCCACGCCCGGCCGGTGCCCCGAGTGCGGGGCCGAAGCGACAGGGGCGGTTACGTGAGGCGGAAGCTGAACATCCTCTGCGTGGCGCTGGCGCTGCTCATCGCCGTGGTGGCGGTGCTATGGGTGCGCAGCAACGCCACGCGACGGGCGGAGCGAGAGGCGCTGATCGCACGTGTCGAAGCGGCACAAGCCGCGACCGAGGACGCGCTGAACCGGGCGCATGCTCAGATCGACCAGATCGAGCGAGCCGGCCGCACGGCCGGAGCAGCCGACCTTGTGAAGCTGAACACAATGGTGGCGGAGAGCAATAGGCTGATGGCGGAACGATTGAAGCCATTGCCTGCGTTCCTACAGTTCCAACAGAAGTCGCACCTGCCGTACGGCAGAATCCTCATCGGACTGTTCGCGCTGTTGTACGTGCTGATCTTCTACGGCGACTGGCTGCGGAATCGAGAGCGAGGACGAATCGCAACAGGCCTGTGCCCCGCCTGCGGCTACGGCCTACGCGGCAGCCCGGACCGCTGCCCGGAGTGCGGGACGACCGACATGAAGCTGCCCCTTCAACCCGAGCAAACTGCTTCCTCATGACTAGAAAAACATACATCCTCGCCGCCCTGCTCCTACTCGTCACGTTCGCACGTCCGGCCCCCGCTGCCGATTGGCCGCATTGGGGCGGCGACGCCGACCGGAACATGGTCTCGCCCGAGACGAATCTGCCGACCGAGGCGGAGGTCGAGGTCGACGAGCCGGACGAGGGCACGGGCGCGATCGACCTGTCGATCACGAAGAACGTGAAGTGGGTCGCGAAGCTCGGCAACCAGACGTACGGCAACCCCACCGTCGCCGGCGGCAAGATCTTCGTCGGCACGAACAACGGCTCGCCGCGCGACCAGGCCCGGCCGGAGGATTACGGCGTCGTCATGTGCTTCAACGAGGCCGACGGCAAGTTCCTCTGGCAGTTGCTGACGCCGAAGCTCGGCGCCGGCAACAACGCTGACTGGGAACAAGTGGGAATATGCTCCTCCCCCGCCGTCGACGGCGACCGCGTGTACGTCGTGACCAACCGCTGCGAGATCGTCTGCCTCGACGTCAACGGCCTCGCCGACGGAAACGCCGGCCCGTTCACGGGCGAAGCGCAGTACACCGCCGGCCCCGTCAAGCCGCCCGCCGAACTCGGGCCGCAGTCGGCGGACATCGTGTGGGTCTATGACATGCGCGACGAGCTGGGCGTCTTCCCGCACAACATGGCCAGCAGTTCGGTGCTGGTCGTCGGCGACCGCCTTTACGCCAGCACGTCGAACAGCGTCGACTGGACCGGCAAGCAGACGCCCGCCCCCGACGCGCCGGCCCTGATCTGCCTCGACAAGAAGACGGGCAAGCTCCTGGGCGAGGAGCGGTCGGGCATCAGCGAACGGCTGTTCAACTCGAACTGGTCGTGCCCCGCCTACGGCACGTTCGCCGGCCGGCCGCTGGTGATCTTCGGCGGCGGCGACGGCTTCTGCTACGCGTTTGAGCCCGAGCCGGTCGACGGCGTGCTGAAGGAAGTCTGGCGGTTCGACTGCGTCCCCGCCGGCCGCCGCGCGGGCACCGACGGCAAGCCGATCAAGTACACCGATCCGGAGGGCCCGAGCGAGATCATCGCCACACCGGTTATTGCAAACGACAAGGTGTACGTCGCGATCGGCCAGGCGCCGGAGAACGGCGACGGGGCGGGCGCGCTCTCGTGCATCGACGGCACGAAGAGCGGCGACGTCACGCAGAGCGGGAAGGTGTGGCAGTACGCCGCCCTGCCGCGGACGATGTCGACCGTCTCCGTCGCCGACGGCCTCGTCTACGTCGCCGACTTCGCCGGCACGATCCACTGCCTCGACGAGCGGAGCGGCAAGCCGGCGTGGACGTTCGACCTCGAGGACCGCGTGTGGGGCTCGACGCTCGTCGCCGACGGCAAGGTGTACGTCGGCACCGAGAACGGCCTGCTCGTCGCGCTGAAGGCCGGGCGCGCGAAGCCGGGCGAAGACCCGCTGGGCGAGGTCGACTTCGCCGCCCCGGTCTACTCCACCCCGGTCGCCGCCAACGGCGTGCTGTACGTCGCGACCGACAAGTTCCTCTTCGCCCTGCAAAAGCCCGCGCTACAAGTGACGATGCGAACGTCCGCTACCGCCCTAGATTCCGTTTCGCCTCTCGTGAGGGAGAGACCCGGGGAGACGGCGGGCCGGCGGCGACGCGAAGCTCCCTTTGTTCCGAATCCGCCGCGACGAACCCAATCACATGAACCGCCCCACCCGACTCCTCGTCCTCGCGTTCTTCGGCCTCGCCCCGCTCGCCTCCCGCGCCGCCGACGCCCCGCCGCCGCCGGCGTACGCGAACGATTTCGAGCAGGCGCCGATCGGCAAGCCGCCGGAAAAGTTCCTCGTGCTCGCCGGCGTCTTCACGGTCGCGGACTTTGAGGGGAGCAACGTGCTCCAACTGCCCGGCGAGCCGCTCGAGCATTTCGGCACACTGTTCGGCCCCGCCGAGCACGCGACGGTGGAGGTGTCGGCGCGGATCTGGGCGGCGGCCACCGGCCGGCGCTTCCCGGAGTTCGGCATCGGCGCCGGCGACGCGTTCGGGTACCGCCTGCTGCTCATCCCCCGCCAGCGCAAGCTCGTGCTCCGCAAGGGGGACGACGTAATCGCCAGCGCGCCGTGCGAAGGGTGGACGAGCGACACGTGGACGACGTTCCGCCTGAGCGTCTCGAAGACCGCCGGCGGCGGCACCCGCGTCGAAGGCTCGGCGTCTCCCGCCGCCGGCGCCCCGGCGGGGAAGTCCACGACCGTGACGTTCGAGGATAAGCAGCCACCTGCCCCCGGGCGCGCGTCGGTGTGGGCGACGCCGTATTCGGATAAGCCGGTGCGGTTCGACGACCTGCGGGTAAGCGTGGCGAAGTGAGCGGGATCGGCAGGAGGCTGGTACCCGTGCGCCGCCGTGTGTTCATTGTCGAGCGGGTGGGTCTTGTGAAGCGTGAGCGCCAACGAACGCAGATACTTCGGACCCGAACGCTTCCTGAGAAATGCGCCGCGTGCGCCGACGATGTAGCTCCGCGGTTTCCGCCGGATCAGTCGCGAAGACGCGAAGCGACGACGCGCGGCCCTTTCCTGAGCGACCGGAATTACCGGATCAGCGTCCGGTCGCGGAACACGCCCGGAAATTGGAAACCGGTTACCCGCGGGTGGAAGACCCCAGGAGGCGCAAACGAGGTCCGCGGTAATCGCACGACTTCGTGAGGATCGCCCGCGCCGTACGGGTTGATCGACGGCGTCGAGTCACCTAGCGGTACCCCGGTAGGATTCCGCGTCCCGTCCTCGTGCGGCGAATCGCTCATTTCAGCAGTGCCCGCAGTTCCGCCAGGTCCGTCGTCGGCATCCGGCACGCGTAGTTCTCGCAGACGTACGCGGTGGCCCGGCCGTCGATCGGCTTCAGTCCCTTGATGAACGCGGCGTGGCCCGCGAGGAACGCCTGGCCCGGGCCGGCGTCGGCGCCGAGGAGGACGCGCTCGGGCAGGTAGTGGGCGTAGAGTTCGCGGCGCATCGCCCGCGTGTCGGGCGCGTCGGGCCGGCCGGCGATGACGATCTGCTTCGGCTTCGCCAGGTGGAAGCCCGTCGCCGACAGGAGGTACGGCATCGACCCGGGCCGCTCCTTCAGCCGGCCGACGTACGCCAGCAGCGTGCGCCGCGCCCGCGTCGCCAGCGCCTCGTCGTCGAGCATCTGCGCGAGGCGCAGGCCGTTCATGGCGGCCACGGCGTTGCCGCTCGGCTCGACGCCCTCGTCGTCGTCCTTCAGCCGCAGCATCAGCATCGTGTCGCCCCCGCCGGCGGCCGTGAAGTAGCCGCCTAGGTCGGCGTCCTCGAACTTCGCGTCCTGGTGCGCCGCGATCTGGGCCGCCAGCTTCAGCCACTGCACGTCGAACGTCGCCTCGTAAAGGTCGAGCAGGCCCTGCACGTAAAACGCGTGGTCGTCGATGAACCCCTCCACCGAACCCGGCCCCTCGCGCCAGACGCGCAGCAGGCGGCCCGTCTTCGCGTCGTACAGGTTGTCGCGCACGAACGCGGCGGCGCGGGCGGCGGCGGCGGTGTAGCGGTCGTCCCCGAGCGTGGGACCGGCCTTGGCGAGCGCGGAGATCATCAGCCCGTTCCACGCCACGATCGTCTTGTCGTCCCGGTGCGGCCGCGGCCGGGCGTCGCGCAGGGTGAGCAGCATCGCGCGGGACTCGTCGAGGATCTTTTCGACCTGGTTCGGCGGCAGCTTGAAGTGTTCGACAGCCGCCGCGGGCGTGTGGGCGGCGAACAACACGTTCCTGCCGCCGAACTCCTGGTGCGGGTCGCGCTTGACGTTGCCGCCCGGCTCGACGCCGTAGCAGTACAGGAAGACGTCGGCGCGCAGCGCGTCGCCCGCGAACCGCTCCAGTTCCGCCCGAATCTCCTTCTCCGTCCAAACGTAGAACGCGCCCTCGGTCTTCTTCGCCGGCTCGGCGGCACTCGTCGCGCTGTCGGCGTCCTCGGCGGAGAGGAACTGGCCCTGCTCGCCCGTCAGGTCGCGCAGGACGTAATCGAGCGTGCCGCGCGCGGTCCGGGCGAACGCCTCGTCGCGCGTGAGTTGGTACGCGTCGAGGTAGAGCCCCGCGAGCTGCGCCTGGTCGTAGAGCATCTTCTCGAAGTGCGGCAGGAACCACGCCGCGTCGACCGCGTACCGGTGGAACCCGCCGCCGAGGTGGTCGTGGATGCCGCCGGCGGCGATCGCGCGGAGCGTGGTGAGCACCATGTCCCGGTGGGCGGCGTTGCCGGTGCGGCGGGACTGGCGCAGCAGGAAGTCGAGCATCGGCGGCTGGGGGAACTTCGGGGCGATGCCGAACCCGCCGTGGGTCTTGTCGAACTTCACGGCGATGCGCCGGGCGCCCTCGTCGAGCAGCGCCGCGTCGATCGCGGCCGCGCCGTCGGCGGGCTTCAGCGTGACGATCTCCTTCAGCCCCGCCGCCATCCCGTCGGCCGACTCGACGAGCTTCGCGCGGTCGTTCTTCCACAGCCCGCTCGCCTTGGCGATGAGCGTCTTGAGCCCCGGCAGGCCGCGCGCCTCCTCCGGCGGGAAGTAGGTGCCGCCGAAGAACGGCTTGCCGTCGGGCGTCATCATCACGGTCATCGGCCACCCGCCGCTGCCGGTGGTGGCGGTGACGAACGCCATGTAGACGCGGTCGACGTCCGGGCGCTCCTCGCGGTCGACCTTCACGGGGACGAACGCGTCGTTGATGAGCTTCGCGACGGCCGGGTCGTCGAACGACTCGCGCTCCATCACGTGGCACCAGTGGCACGCCGAGTAGCCGACGGAGAGGAAGATCGGCTTGTCCTCGCGCTTCGCCCGCTCGAACGCCTCCGGGCCCCACGGGTACCAGTCGACCGGGTTGTGCGCGCGCTGCCGGAGGTACGGCGACTTCTCCTTCGCCAGCCGGTTCGCCGCCCGCGCCGTCGCCGCCGACGCGGGCGGCGGCGCGGCCGCGGGCGGCGGGTCCGCCGCGGGCGCGGCGCGCGCCGAGAGGAGCGCGGCGACGAAGGCGCGCGTGCGCGGCCGGGGGATGTGACGTCGCATACCCGCCGTTGTCGCTCAAAAGCGCGGGCGACTCAACCCGCAGGGGGCGCGGCGCCGCTCCGCACGATCACCGCACCGGCACCGTGAGCGGCTCGGGGTTCAGGAGCATGATGGAGATCGCGCCGACGTACGCGGCCAGGCCGAAGAGCATCAGCGCGATGCCGAGGCGGTAGAAGTTCGTCTTGCGGTCGCGGTAGGCGAGGACCATCAGCAGCCAGGGGCGCATCAGGTCCGCCTTCTGGCGCGTCAGCCAGCTCAGGTGCTGCACGCCCCACACGACCACCGCCGCCGACGCCAGCACGAGCGTGACGCCGAGGATCACGAGGCACTGGGCGACGACGTTCGTGCCGGCGATGAGGCGGCCGGAGAAGCCGGTGGTGGAGATCACGATGCCGCAGAGGGTGAGCAGGACCTGCGCGCGGTTGTGCAGGACGCCGAACTGCCGCTCGAGCATCGCCATGATCGCCTCGAGCCGCGGCGCCTCGCTGCCGTAGACCGCGAGGATCCGGTCGCACTCGTCCTCGCGGCTCAGGTGGGGCTGTGGGAACATCGCGGGCGATTAGCGTACGGCGCGCGCCGCGACCCGCAAGGTCCGCGGGCGTCGGCGCTGAAATCGGACCGAGAGGAGTCGGTGACGGAGCAACTTCGCGCCCCAGCGGCGTGGCCACCTCAGGTGGCCACGCTAGCCATGCGCCGTCACGACGATTCCGTTTGAGCTGCGACGCATCCTCCCGACGTTGCCGCCCGAGTCAGAAGTTCACGATGATCACCGCGCCAGGCGCCGCACCGCGCGGATCAGCGCCCGCGTGAGCCGCGCGAGTAGCTCGTAATCCAGCGTGTCCGGCGTGTCGGTCGGCTGGTGGTAGTTCGGGTTGCGCAGGAACGCGGTGTCGGTGAGCATCAGGGCGCGGTACCCCTGCTCCCAGTAGCCGCGGTGGTCGGAGAGGTGGATCACCTCGACCCGCTTCGGCATCGCCAGCGCGACGGTCCGCCACCACCCGCCGAGCAGCAGCGCCCAGGCGACGCGGGCGAGGAACAGCGCGGAGCGGAAGTCCGCGATCGCGACGACGTGCTTCGTGCCCAGCGGGCGGAGGATCGCGCGCGACCAATGGCGGACCTGCGGGTCGGGCGGGCCGAAGTAGCCGATCGACTCGAGGCAGATCATCCCCATCAGCCGCCGCCCCGCCTTGTGGCACGCGGCGGCGTGGAACTGGCTGCCCATCTCGCCGAACCCGAAGTGCGGCATCTCCTCGGTGTCGTAGAAGACGAGGCGCACCGTGCGGCGGAACCGCGCGCCCGTGACGCCGCGCGCGATCTCCAGCAGCGCCGCGACGGCCGACGCGTTGTCGTCGGCGCCGGGCGTGCCGAACGCGGTGTCGTAGTGCGCGCCGACCACGAGTTCCGGCAGCCCCGGCCGCGTGCCCTCGATCGTCACCTCCAGGTTACGCGCCGACCGGAGCGACACCTCGTACGGCTGTTCCACCACCGCGTGCCCCGCGGCCGTCAGCTCGCGGCGGAGGTACGTCAGCGTCGCCTCCAGCGCGCTGGGCCGGCGGGTGTTGCGGACGCCGATCAGGCCGGCGAGGACGTGGACGTGCTGGCGGAGGCGGTCGCGGAGGTGGGTTAGTTCTTCGTCGGCGTCGTCACGGCCCACGGGTCACCATTCGGCGGACCGGCTTCCGCTGCTCAAATAGACGGGACCCCTCACGCGACGCGCGGTTCTACGTAGTCGCCGATCGTGGTCGGCTCGGGGATCGGCTCGCCGTCGGCGCGTAGGCCATCAAGATGAAACTCGACCGCGTCGCGCATGTTCCGACGGACTTCGTCGAGCGTTCGCCCGGTGCTGACGCAGCCGGGGAGATCGGGCACGTACGCGCTGTAGTTGCCCTCGGTCTTCTCGATGACGATCGCGTAACGCATCGCTCGTCATTTTAGCCCGGCCTGCTTCAACACGCTATTGAGGGTGCCGGCCTTCAGATCGTAAACGCGCTCACCGCTGGTCATGCCAGCGAGCAGAGGATGTCGCACCCCTGCTTCAGCTTCTCGTCGGTGGTGGCGTAGCTGATGCGGAAGTGGGTGTCGCGGTCGCTGAAGACGTTGCCGGGGATCACCAGCACGTTGCGCTCGATCGCGCGGGTGACGAAGTCGGTCGCGGTCGTGCCGGCCGGGGCCTTGGGGAAGATGTAGAACGCGCCGCCGGGGCGGGCGACGTCGAACTTCTTCGACAGCGTGTCGAACGCGATGTCGCGCTTGCGGCGGTAGGCGTCGACCGCGTCGCGCATGCTCGTGTCGAGCGCGGCGAGCGCGCCGAACTGGAACGGCGACGGCGCGCAGACGAACGTGTACTGCTGGAGCTTCGTTATCTGCGCGATCACCTCCGCCGGCCCCGCCGCGTACCCGAGGCGCCAGCCGGTCATCGCGTGGCTCTTGGAGAACCCGCGGAGGATGATCGTGCGGTCGTAGAGTTTGGCCGGAGAAGGAAGCGTGGGTGGAAGCGACGGAGCGACGGAGCCACGAAGCGACGAAGGGTTGGGCGGCGACGACGCATCGCCGCCCGCCTCTTCGTGCCTCCGTGCCTCCGTGCCTCCGTCCTGCCCTTCGTCGCTCCGTCGCTTCGTCGCTCCGTCGCTCTCGTACAGGAACGGCTCGTAAATCTCGTCGGACAGGATGAGCAGATCGTGCTTCCGCGCGACCTCCACGGCCGCCCGCACCTCGGCCTCGCTCATGACGACGCCGGTGGGGTTGCTCGGGCTGTTGAGGATGAGGAGCTTCGTCCGCGGCGTGACCGCGGCCCCGACGCGGTCGGCGTGGAAGCGGAAGGCGGGGTAGCTGTCGACGACGACCGACCGCCCGCCGGCGACGGTCATGAGGTGCCGGTACATCACGAAGTACGGGTCGAGGAAGATCGCCTCGTCGCCCGGGTCGATCGTGGCGAGGATCGCCAGCAGGAGCCCGCCGCTGACGCCGCTGGTGATCAGCACCTCGCCGACGTCGCGCCCCATCTCGGCCGACAGGTCGTTGCGCAGGCGTTCGCGCAGCGGCGCGATGCCCTGGGTTTGGGTGTAGCGGTTCTGCCCCACGCGGATCGACTCGATCGCGGCCCCCTTGGCGACGTCGGGGACGTCGAAGTCGGGCAGGCCGATCGAGAGGTTGATCGGGTCCTTCATCGACGCCGCGAGGTCGAACACCTTGCGGATGCCCGAAGCGTCGACGCCGTGGGCCCGGCGGGAGATGAAGTCGGCGGGGTCGCGCATGGAGGAGGACAGAGAGTGGTGGCGTGGTTGAGTTGTGGGGCGGTGGAGTCAAGCGACCCGACCACACCACCACCCAACCACCCCACCACGCGTTCCTACTTCTTCTTAGCCGCGGGCTTCGCGGCGGCGGCGGCGGGGGCTGCGCCCTTGGCGGGGGCGGCGCCCTTCGCCGGCGCGGCACCCTTGGCGGGGGCGGCGCCCTTCGCCGGGGCCGCGCCCTTGGCGCCGGCCGCGGGCGCCGCGGCGGCGGCGGCGCCGTCGGCGGCCTCCTCCTTCGCGCCGCCCTTGCCGCCCACCGCCATCTTGCGGTGGCCGACCTTCGGCAGGCCGAAGATGCTGCTCTTGCCCTCCTGCCACTTCTCCATTTCCTTCAGCTTTGCCAGGCGCTCGTCGCGCGTCAGCACGTTGCGGTGGCGGATCAGGGCGTTGGCGCTCTTGAGGCTGCGGTCCAAAGACATCGGGAATGCTCCAATCGATCGGTCGGTTCGTCGCTCGCTCGCTCGCTCGTCATCCGTGGCGCCGATCGCGGCGGTGCCCGTCGGCGTCACGGTCGGCTGATTATCGGGTTTCGGTCGACCGTTCCCGCCCCGCTAAGCCGCGAGCGGCTTATTGAAGCATTGGGGCGCAACCGTCGACCGGTGACCCGACCACACCCGATCGGCACACGGGCCGCCGCGGGGTCGGGCGGAGAATGATACTGACTTTCCGCCCGGACCTCAACGGGTGGCGCTGGGGGTCGTAGACGCTTATGCGGCTTTCGGTTAAGAAGATCGCGGCGACCGCCCCGCCGGGCGCCCCGGGCGGTGGCGCGGCGGGGTCGACACAATCCCGGCCGGCGAGCGTCGAAGGGCGGGGCAGTTGCGCGGACGACGCCGCGTCTTGCGGACGAGGGCGGGCGCGGCGACGGCGGCAGCTGTCGCTGGCCGCATCGACCTTCGCCCAACCCGCGCGCCGACGCCCGCCCCGACGCCCCGCCGCAGCCGGCCCGCCCGACGACCTGCCCCCGCCACCATGCGCCGCCTACGACGCGTCCACGCCCAGGGCGCGCTCCAGCTCGCTCAACGCGGCCATGCGCGACGGCAACCGCGAGCAGATCCGGTCGCTGATGTACACCCCGCGACGCTGGAGTCGCAGATGGTCGACGCGATGGCCGCGATGGCCGAGCGCTGGCGACGCTGCACCGGGCGGCGGTGACGCAGTTCGGCCCCGAGAGCCGCCAAGGGCGTGACCGGCGACAACGACGCCCGCTGGGCCGAAGGGCTGGCCCGGATCGAGTCGGCCGAGGTGAAGGTGGACGGCAACGCGGCCACGGTGCTCTACCGCTCGGCGCGCGCGGTCGCAGCGGTCGACCGCCTCCCCCGCCGCAGATCGCCCCCGCCGCCGCCGCCGCAGACAAGAGCGCCCCGGTGATGCTGCGGAGGGAGAGCGGCGTGGCGGCTGCCGGTCTCACAGCTCGCCGCCGGCGCCGCGCCGGCGCGCTTCAGCAGCGACTGGCGGAACTGGCGGTGCAGACGCGCTCCGTGCGCGAGATCGCCGACGAGATCGCCGCCGGCCGCTTCGACACCGCAGACCAGGCCGCCGAGGCCTGGCACAGCCGGTTCATGCAGTCCCTCGGCCCGAAGCCCGCGACGCGCCGACCCCGAAGGTAGGAGTGAGGGGTGGGGGGTCGCGGAGTGGGGGGTAAAGACAGCGAGTCGGTCGCTCACTACGTCATCCGCTCCCACTCCGACCCCCACTCTTCTACTCCCCACTCCCCACTCCTCTCGCCCTCACCGTTTCCCCTTCGGCGGCCCGTTCGGCCCGTAATGCCCGCCCTCGCAGCCGCGGACGAAGCCTTCGACGCAGGTCTTGAGGTCTTCCCAGCGCTGGCGGATCTCGACCGCCTCCTCCGGGTCGATGCCGGGCTTGTCCTCGTGCGCGCTGGTGACGGCGTCGAGCAGTTCGCTGAAGTCGCGGACCATGCCTCGCGTCTCGGTGAAGATCGACTCGTCCAGCGGGCGGCGGATCTTGTCCTCGTCGGGGTTGGCGACGAAGAACCCGTCGGCCTCGTTGCAGAGCCAGCGGATCAGGCGGATGTCCTTCGTCAGCCGGTACATTTCGCGGACGCGGTCCAGCGGGTTGCGCGCGCCACTCTGGTCCGGGTCCTCCGCGTCGGGCTGCGGCTCGCACCACTTGTAGACCAGCGCCGCCGACACCTTCAGCGCCGCCGCCACCGCCTTCACGCCCGGCTCGTCGACCGCCTCGCGAATCACTTCGTAGGACTTCATGGCCGGGAATTCTAACCGTTGGGCGCCCCGACGACATCAGTCGGCGGGACCCGGGAAGTCGAACCGTAGATCACGCAGATGACCCCAGACCCAGACCCAGACCCAGACGCAGACGCAGACGCAGACGGAGCAACGCTATCGAAGATGGCCACACGACCGCAAAGACCTCCTCCCGCTCGCTCGTCAACCTCGTCGGTTCTTCGCAACCCGCGGCCCCTCCCCCGGCGTCTCCGCTTCGGTTTTGGCGTTGCCGAACGCCCGGGGGCGGCGCGCGACGGCGTGCGCGCGAGGCGTGACCGCCGGCCCGCTTCGCCACTCCACCACCCAACCACACCACCACTCCTCCACCCGTCATTCCCATTGCCCCGCCACGTCAGTATGGTGTCCGGCGAACGCGGCGACGTTCGGGAGGGTGCGTGGCGGTCTTCGGCGATAAATTCGAGCGGGTGGCGTTGATCGTCTCCACCGGACGCACCGGCACGACGGCCGTCGCGCGGTACCTCGACGACGCGTTCGACGACGTGTGCGCGCTGCACGAGCCGGCGCCGTCGCGGCGGCTGCGCGTCGCGTCGAACCGGCGCCTCGCCGGCCGGCTTGCGGCGGACCGCCTCGTCGCGCTCTACGCCGACGCCCGCCGCCGGCGGTTCGCGGCGGTGCGGGAGCGGGTGTACGTCGAGTCCAACCCGATGCTGCACGGGTTCCTCGACGCGTTCGATCGACTGTTCGCCTCGCCGCGGATCGTGCACATCGTCCGCGACCCGCGCACGCAGATCCCGTCCGGGATCAACTTCGGCTCCTACAGCGGCATCAAGGGCCTGGCCGTGCGGTTCGTCCCCTATTGGACGCTCAAGCCCGAGCACCTCGACCCGCGCGCCGCGCGCCGCTGGGGAGACATGAGCCCGACCGAGCGCATCGCGTGGCGGTGGACGGCGATCAACGGCGAGCTCGAACGCGGCGCCGAACTGTTCGGCGATCGATACCTCCGCCTCCGCTTCGAGGACGTGCTCGCCGACGACGGCTCGGGCATGCGCCGACTCATCGAGTGGATCGGCCTCGGGGCGCCGCGCACGCCGTTCGCGCGCCTGCGCGAGCAGAAGGTGAACGCGAGCACCGGGCGGCAACTTTCCAAGTGGCAGGAGTGGGAGCGGCGCGACCAGCAGGTCGTGCTCGACCTGTGCGGCCCGCAGATGGAGCGCTATGGCTACCGCCCCGCCGCCCCCCTCTGACGACCACGTCGCTGCCGTCGCCCCGGACGGCGACGTTGCCCAGGTGGCCGCGGGCGCCCTCACGCCCGCGCCGCGTCGCGGCCGGTGGAAATGGGCGGTGCGCGCGGCGCTCGGCGGGCTCGTGATCGCCGCGCTGGCGATCACCGGGCGGAAGTACTACGACGAGCTCGACCGCCTGCGCCACGTCTCGCCGCTGCTCGTCGTCGTGATCGCGCTGCTCTACCTCGCCGCCCGCGCGCTGGCCGGGTACGTCCGCCGGGCGGCGCTGCTGACGCTCGGGCAGCGGACCGGGCACGCCGAGACGTTCATGCTCCAGATGGTGCAGGCGTACACGAACCTGCTCGTCCCGCGCGGCGGGATCGGGCTGCCGGCGCTCTACATGAACGTCCGCCACGGCACGAGCGTGGCCGACTTCAGCGCCGTGCAGGTCCTGCCGCTGACGCTCCTGCAGATCATCACGATGGGGGCCGCCGGCCTGATCTGCCAGGCGATCCTGTGGGGCGCGTACGGCGTGCCGTGGCACCGGCCGATCGCGCTGCTGTTCGCGGGCGTCACGGTCGGGGGGTTGCTGATGCTGAAGGTCCCGCTGCCGCGGGGCGCGGGCCGCACGCGCGTCGGGGCGTTCGTCGTGCGCCTGTCGGACGCCTACCGCCGGCTCGGGCGGTCGCGGCGGCTGCTGGCGCTGTCCGTGGCGGCGCACGGCGTGACGGTCCTGATCCGCGCGCTGCGCATCCAACTCTGCGTCCTCGCGGTCGGCCAGCCCGTCGCGTTCAGCGGCGCGTTCCTTGCCGCCCTGCTGGCCGATCTGGCGATGATCGTGAGCGTCACGCCCGCGGCTCTGGGCATCCGCGAGGGGATCCTCGTGTACGCCGCCCGGCTCGTCCACACCACCGGCGACGTCGCCCTCGCCGCCGCCGTGCTCGACCGCCTCGTCACCACCGCCTGCACGATCGTCCTCGGCCAGATCGGGGTGTGGCGCTACATCCGCCCGGCGATGGAAGAGGCGCTGGCGACCAACCGCGCCAAGGCCGCCATCGCCGCCGCGACCTGCGTCCCGCCGCCAACGGCCGTCACCCCGAGCAGCGGCAGGTCGTGAACGATCCCAGGCGTGAGATGACCCGCCTGAAGGTGGGGCCGAAGGAGGAGACGGGTTCGCCAACTGATCCCGCCCAGCGGCGTCGACGGCCGCCGCCGGACAAGCATGCCGGCCGCACGTCGGAGCCGTCGCCGCCACGCCTGGTGCGGCGCCCTCACACCGGAAACGCGGCGCATAAAACGAAGGGGGTGCCCGTCGATAGACGATTGAGAACTTCTATCAGGCACCCCTTGGGGGATCAGGCCGTTGACGATCAGGGGAACGACGGCCGCGCGGTAGACGATTTCCAGCACCTGCTGGAACGTGCGGCCGAACACCGAGCCGTTCTCGTCGGTCGGGACGATGTTCGCCGCGTCCTCGTCGTCGCCGCCGAGCGGGGCGAACGTCCCGGCGATGCCCTGGTCGGTGTCGCCGTCGCCGTCGGCGGCGTCCTTCGGCGGAGATCGCGTCGGCCGCCTCGAGCAGTTCGGGCATCAGGGCGGCGGTTCGTCGCCATCCCGTACAGCACGGTGCGGATCGTGCCGGCGTGGTGCGACGCCCAGCAGGCCCGCGGCCGCCGACAGCGCGGCAGGGTGTTGTAACGGCCCGATACCCGCGGTGATGCCGACGTTCGAAGATGAACGCTTCAACGAAGCTGACCTGGTCTTGAAGAACCGCACCGGCTCGGTGACCGTCTCGTCGTCGAGCTGTCCGACATCTCGATGTCCCGGATAGCTCTGGTCTCTTGCCGTCCGCGACGGCGACCCTTAGCGCTGCTCGATGTTCTCTTGGTCTCCTCCGCGTAGCGCGGTTCGCCGGCTTGCACTCGACGGCGCCTTCGCACTTTCGCCCGTCCCTGCACGTCGTCGTCCGACAGCCCTCGGTCACGGCATGAGGTAGTCTTGCCCGTCGAAGATTTCGGCCACAAGTTGAGGATGTCGTAGTCGTGCGGCACCGTGAACTGCGCGGTCTGCTCGTGGTCCGCGTACGCGGCCGGTTGCCCGACGCCGGCCAAGCCCAGCCCGACGAAACCGGCGGCTTCACCCATCGGCGTGAAGGCTCTTGACGCCCTTCGGTGAGCCGGCCGATGTGAGACTTCTGGTCCGACATGATTCTAACCTCCCTGAGACGTGATGGTGGCCTTACGCGGTCGACCAACTGGCTTGTAACTGAAGTCACGTTCGGAAAATTCGCGCTTATAGCTCCGGCGTAGTGCCGGGTGATGCGAGCCGCTCGGGCGTTCTTCCGGCCGCCGCACTTCTACCAGTCGTAAGCCGGGCCGTACTTCCCTGCCTTCCGGCGGCGGCGGCGACGATTCGACGAGTCGGCCGCGACCCTCGTGCGGCCCTGGTCACCATTTTCGCGTCTGAGCTTTACTCTCCCAGTTTGAAATCGCAGGTTTGACACCGGAAAGTGACACCGTGGTGTCAAACTCCGGAGGGATGGAGTGGTGCGGGCTCCGTATCCAGAAGGACGAACCGGTCGCGGCCGCGGGGATCTTCCGGCGCCGCCAGGTGTGGACAATCAAGCTATCTCAGCGTTCGCGATGAAACGCAGCCGGCAGGATTCGAACCTGCGACCGGCGGATTAGAAATCTGCTCTATCAACCAGGCTACGGCTGCAACTACGGGGACGATACCCAGGCGACGCCGATGCGGGAAGGGCGAAGGTCGCGCCGACGGACCATGAGGTGCGGCGACCGACGCAGAGCAGCATTTCAGCCTGACGCTCCCATTCCATGCATCGCGGCGTACCACGTCGGGCGGACCTTCGTTACAGGAACAACCGCGATGTCGCCGTCCTTCATGACGTACCCCTTGCCCTCGTAGCCATCTTCCCCGCCGCCTTGATCGCGGCCTCGGTCTTGTGGTGTTTGAGGTCATCGATCGTGTAGATCTGGGCCCAGGCGAACTTCTCCTGCAAGTCCGTGTGGATGACGCCGGCCGCCTCGGGGGCGGTCGCGCGATGAGGATCTCCCAGGCCCCGGATCTCCTTCGGGCCGCTCGTGAAGTAGCTGTGCCGGCCGAGCATCCGGTAAGCCTCGCGGGTGAGGGCGGCCAGGGCGGGCTCGGCCAAGCCCATGCTCGACAGCATCTCCATAGGTCCTCGAGGCCCAGCTCGGCCAGCTCGGCTTCCAGCTTGCCACAGACGGGGATCACGCGCGTCCCCCCTCGGCGGCCGCACGCTCCGCGAACCTTCTGCACCAGCGGCCCTTCGCCGCGCAGGTCGTTCTCGTCGACGTTCGCGACGTACAGCACCTTCTTTGCCGTCGTAGTCCCAGGCCCTTGACGACCTTCGTCTCGTCGGGGTCGAACGTGAGGCCGCGCACCGGCCGGCCCTCGTTCAGCTCGGCCTTGCACCGCCGCAGCACCTCGGCGGGCGGTCGCCTCCTTGTCGCCGCTGCGGGCGCGGGCGGACTTTTCGAGCGAGCTGCTGACCGTCTCGAGGTCGGCCAGCAGCAGCTCGGTGTCGATCGTGTCGACGTCGCGGATCAGGTCGACAGGGCCGTCGACGTGCATGACGTCCGGGTCCTCGAAGCACCGCACCACGTGCAGGAGGGCGTCGACCTCGCGGATGTGCGACAGGAACTTGTTGCCCAACCCCTCGCCCGTGCTGGCGCCGCGGACGATGCCGGCGATGTCCACCACGCGGACGGACGCGGGGATGATCTTCTCGGTCTTCTGGAACTGATTGATGACCGCCAGCCGGTCGTCCGGCACGGCCACGATGCCCACGTTCGGCTCGATCGTGGCGAACGGGTAGTTCGCCGCCAGCGCCCCGGCGGCGGTGAGCGCGTTGAAGATCGTGCTTTTCCCGACGTTGGGCAGACCGACGATTCCGACTTCTAGGGGCATAGGGCGGGCGAGTATACCGAAAACCCCCGGGGCGGCGAGCGACGCCGGGCGCTCAACGCGCCCCGCGGGCGTCGGTAATGTAAAATAGGCGTTCGCGGTGCGTCGCCGGACGGGGTCACCCGTGGCGGGCTCCGAACCGGCGCGACGACGACGCGCGATCGCTTCGGCGTCCTGCCAGCTCGGGACCGCCCGGCGTCCGCGAGGGACGCGCGGAACGCCGCACCGCGATTCACCGATGATCGTCGGCACCCTGCGCGCGGACGGCCGGACGAACGCACCGGGGCGCGAACTTTCGTCCAACTCGATCTCTTTCCTCGACAGGGCATCACCCGCATGACGCACTTTCGGTCGTTCCACCGCTGGCAGTTCCTGAAGCAGACCGCGGCGATCGGCGCGGGGCGGCTGGCGTTCCGACGATCATCCCCGCCAGCGTCGGCAAGGGCAACGCGTCGCATGACGAGCGGATCGTGATGGGCGGGATCGGCACCGGCGGCAGGCGCGGCGCGGGCACCTCGACGCGTTCACGAGCAACAGCCGTGCAGATGGTCGCCGTCTGCGACGCCGACGCCAACCACCTCGCGGCCGGCGTGGGCGTGGTCAACGAGAAGTGGCAACGAGGAGTGCCGGCTACCGCGACATGGGCGAGATGCTCGCGCGCAAGGACGTCGACGCCGTCAGCGTCGCCACGCCCGACCACTGGCACGCATGGCGACCGTGCGGGCGTTCGAGGCGGCAAGGACGTCTACTACGAGAAGCCGCGCTGGCCAACACGATCTACGAGGGCCGCCGGATCATCGACGCGATGACGAGCACGGCCGGGTCCTGCAGACCGGCAGCCAGGAGCATCCGGCTCCAACGCCCGCTACGCGTGCGAGCTCGTCCGCAGCGGCGATCGGCAAGCTCGAGCAGATGACGATCAACCTCCCAGTGCAACGACGAGCACCACCGCGATTCCGCAAGTACCGCGGCGTGCCCGGCGAGCAGCCGGTCCCGTCAACCTCGACTGGGACCGCTGGCTCGCCACACGCCGCTCGTGCCCTACCACCGCGACCCGCTGCTGCACTTCATGCGGCGATTCTGCATCCTCGCCTACGGCGGGGGCGAGATGACCGACCGCGCGCGGCCCACGTCATCGACATCGGCGAACTAGGCAACAATTCCGACGACACCGGCCTGGTGGAGATCGAGGCGGAGGGCCGCCGGATCGAGGGGACCTCTACGACGCGTTCTGGGACTACGAGTTCACCAACACGTACGCCAACGGCGTGCGGATGGTCGGCACGTCGAAGGGCCGCGGCATCGCGTTCCTGGGGAGCGAGGGGTGGATCTTCGTGATGATCCACGGCGGCGACCTCTACGCGTCTGACAACTCGCTCATCACGCCGGAGATCCTCGGGAACCACGACGCCAGCCGCAGCTCCTCCGCGAGCAGCTTCGGCAACGACGCGGCCGACCTGAAGCCGCAACCACCGGGCACCACGAGGAGGACTTCCTCGAGGCCGTGAAGTCGCCGGCCGATGGTCGGCGGCGAGATCGGCCACCGCACGGCGACGATCTGCCACCTCAACATCGCGATGGCGGCACGGCCGCAACAGGAAATGGACCCCAAGGCCGAGCAGTTCGTCGGCGACGACGGGCGAACCGGCTCGTCAAGCCGGCCATCAAGCCGCGTCCGTAGGCCGGCTTGGGCGTGACTTCGACAGTACGGACAGGGGCCGCGCACGCGAGCCGCGGCGGCCCGTCGTTCGTTGGGCGGGCCGACCGGCAGGCGCGCGCGCCAGTTGTGGAACTGACGGTCGTGCGTGCGACTCGCGCCTTCGCGCGTGTCGTCATCCGCGACACCGAAGCATCGCGACTCGCTCGGACGCGCCGAACCGGTGAGCGCGAGTTCGCTCCGCCGTTTAGCCGCCGCTCGCAGAGTGGCGCAGTCAAGGACTTTTCTGCGCGACCTCAAGCCGCAAATCCGCCGCTCCCGCCGGCGCGGTCGAATCCGCCCACGCCCGTTAACGCCCGCCTTCGCGGCCAGTAGTTTGAGCGGTGGCGGCACGTCAGATCAATCCCCGGTCGGGAGACGACGGCATGAAGAGGCGAGCCTCGGTCGCGTCCGCGTCGGCCCGCGCCGTCTACGGGCGTTCGTGGGCGGCGTGCTCCTCGTCTCCACGGCCTGCGTCGCCGGCCAAGCCGCTTCGCGGGCCACCCTCCCGCCGCCGCTGCCACTGAGCGACACGGTCACGAGATGCCAGGCCGACGCGAACGCCGCCCTTCCCTCGCCCGGGCCGCTGCCCGGGCACTCCGCCCACGGCGAGACGTTCGACGAGGGCCCCCGCCGCGCCGCGTACCTGATGGGCGGCACCGGCGACGTCCACCTCGCCGTCACGACCAAAAGCGCCCGGGCGGAAGTTCTTCGACCAGGAGCCTGGGCCAGCTCCACGGTTTCTGGTTCCTCGAGGCCGAGCGATCGTTCCGCCAGGCCGCCGCCCTCGACCCCGACTGCGCGCGATGGCGTACTGGGGCATGGCGATGGCGAACTTCAACAACGCCAAACGCGCCCAAGGCGTTCGCCGCCGAGGCCGCCAAGCGCAAGACGCCGGCACTGGCGCCGATCGAGACGCGTTGATCGACGCGGCTCCACGCGCGTTACGCCGACGAGCCGAAGAGCGAGAAGCGGCGGAAGCGCTTCCTCGACGCGCTCGGCGGGATGGTGAAGGCCTTCCCCGATGACGTCGACACGAAGGCGCCTCTACGTGCGCTTCCAGTGGGAGCACCGCTCGAAGGACGCGCCCGATCAAGGACTACGAGGCGGCCGACCGCCTGCTCGACGAGGTCTTCGCCGCGTCGCCGGCCCACCCCCGCGCACCACTACCGCATCCACCTGTGGGACGACAAGGACGCCGCCCGCGCGCTCGCGCCCGCGGCGGCCAACGGCCCGGCCGCGCCGGCGACCGCCCACATGTGGCACATGCCCAGGCGCACGTACGCGAAGCTGAACCGCCACGCCGACGGCACGTTCGCGCAGGAGGCGTCCGCCCGCGTCGACCACGCCTACATGATGCGCGACCGCGTGATGCCCTACGAGATCCACAACTACGCGCACAACAACGAGTGGCTCGTGCGCAACCTCGTCTACACCGGACGCGTGCGCGACGCGATCGACCTCGCGAAGAACATGATCGAGCTGCCGCGGCACCCGAAGTTCACACGCAGCACCGGCGCCGAGTTCGGGCGCGCGCGGCTGTTCGACGTCCTGTCGCTCCACGAGCTCTGGCCGCAACTGCTCGAGCTGATCGACACGCCCTACCTCAACGAGACCCCCACGCCCGCCCAGCGGGTCCGCCGGCTGCGCTACCTCGGCGTCGCCGCCGCCGCCACGGGGCAGCGCGAGCTGGCGATGGAGCAGGTGCTGGCGCTGGAGGCGATGCGGGCGAAGCTGCGCGTGGAGATGTACGAGACCGCCGCCAAGGCCGAGGCCGACGCGCGGGCGGCAAAGAAAAAGCCGGCCGAGGTGAAGAAGGCGCGGCAGGACGCGCGGCGCGAGAAGTCGGACCTCGTGAAAGAGATCGAGCGGGCCGTCGCCCACGTCGCCGGGCAGCAGGCAATCGCCGCGGGCGATCACGCGTCGGCGGTCGAGCAGTGGGCGCTGGCCGAGGTGCCGAAGGAACACCTCGCCCGCCTCCACCTCCGGGCCGGCGACCCGGCGAAGGCGATCGACGTCGCCAGGGCCGCCACGGAGGACAAGGCGAACCAGGTCTACCCGCTCGCGTCCTACGTCGACGTCCTCTACCGCGCCGGCAAGACGAAGGAGGCGAAGGCGGCGTTCGACCGCCTCCGACCGCTGTCGGCGTCGATCGACCACGGCACCTCGATCTACGCCTCGCTGAAAGAGCCCGCCCGCGCGTTCGGCTACGACCGCGACTGGCGCCGCCCCCGCACGATCGCGGCCGACGTCGGCCAGCGGCCCAACCTCGACGCGCTCGGCCCGTTCCGCTGGGGCCCGTCCCCCGCGCCCGACTTCAACGCCCTCGCCGCCGACGGCACGACGCTATTGCTCTCGACGTATCGCGGAAAGCCGGTCGTCGTCCTCTTCTACCTCGGCTACGGCTGCCTCCACTGCACGCGCCAACTCCAGGCGTTCGCCCCGCTCACCGCCGACTTCGCCGCGGCCGGCGTCTCGCTCGTCGCGATCAGCACCGACGCGCCTGCGGACCTGCACCGCGCCTGGCAAGCGGCGAAGCTCGACGGCAAGGCGTTCCCCTTCCCCCTCGCCTCCGACGCGAAATTCGACGTGTTCCGCCGCTACCACTGCTTCGACGACTTCGAGAACGTCCCGCTCCACGGCACGTTCCTCATCGACGCCGCCGGCCGCATCCGCTGGCGCGACGTCGGCGCCGAACCGTTCACCGACACCGCGTTCCTCCTCGCCGAAACGAAACGACTGTTGTCACAGCCGTGACGAGCGGTGCACGAAAAACGGGCCGCTCTCCAGGACGCGACAAAGGCCCGTGATGTGCCGCAGATGATGCGCGGCCGATCCTCACTCCGTTGTTGTTCCGGGAGCGAGCAACAGAGCACGCGTCCTACTGCCTGGCTGCCGCCCGTGCCGTCGAAACGCGCCAAGTCAACGTCGATGCCTCAACACCCTGCCGAATACAAGGAGTGGCTCAGCGGGGAAGGCGGCCACGTGAATCCGCCGCAGTGGACGTGTCGCGTGCTGCCGAATCGGGTGGAGATCCGGCCGCGCTACGGCACTCTCACCGTGGTCGCGTCGATCGTGTGTCTTTTCATCCCGGCGATCGGAATCGCGTTCCTTCTCTCTTCGACCCACATCCTGATCTCCGTGTTGATCATGATCTTCGGCATCCTGCCCATGGAAGCCCTGATGTTGACCGTGCTGACGAAGTCATTGAAAGACCAGCGCGCTGGACCGTACCTCGTCTGCACATTGTCGGATGGGACGGTCCGCCTGCCGCGCGAGGGCGTGACGGTTCAGAGGCGGGACATGCTCGGCCTGCGCGTCGTGTCTGGAAACTGGATCGGCGGCGCCGAGTCGCAGCAAAAAGTCGAGCACGCCCTCTCGGAACTTCAACTCGTGGCGCGGACCGCGGAGGGTGCGACGGCCTACCTCGTAGTCGGCTGGTACTGGGGCGACCCGATGACGGAGACGCTGCGGAAGTTCAACGACGCGACCGGCATTCCGGTCGACATACTCAACCAGCCGAACGTGACGACCCGCGTCAGCTCGACAGGGCCGGACTGGAGTTGACATCGGCGGAGCGTTCGCGGCCGCACCGGTCGACACGGTCAGCTCAGGAGGCCGAGCAGGCGCTCGCGATTCCACCCTTCGGCGCCGACGATCGTGGCGGCCGTCGCGCTCGACAACATCTTCTTGCGCAACTCGCGGGCGACGATCAGCGCGTCCTCGGTGCCGGTGAGGCGGCCGGCGGTGTTCTCGAACAGCCCTTCCATTGCGACGGCGACGTCGGCCACGCGGGGGCGGACGGACTCGGTGAGGAACGTCTCGACCCGCGCCCGCAGCGACTTCACCGTGTCGCCCGCCTCGTCGAGGCTGCGGCGGGCGGCGGCATTCGTCGACCGGCGGCGGCGGGCAGTGTCGAGCGGTTCACGGGTGCGCACGTCCTTCAGGCTAGCCGCCCGGCCGTTGACCGACACCCGGCCGAGCGTTGCCAGCGACACGCGCTCGATCGGCAGCGAATCGTCGCCCGCCACGAGCGTCACGCTCCCGTCGAGCACGCGGGCGCCCGCCGTCCCCGCGTCGGCGGCGGCGTTTCCCACTTCGTCGAGCAGCGCGTCGATCCGTCGCTGGTTCGCCCGCCGCACGTCGCGCGACGTGCCGGCCTTGGCGTTGGCGGCGGCGAGGTCCGTGGCCTCGGCGAGTTTCTCGTCGATCAGTGCCAGCGCCCCCAGCGCCGCCTGCCCCGCCTCGTGCGACCGCTGGAGGACATCGCGCTCGGCGTCGATCGTGCGGGCGGCCGTGGCGAGGCCGGTCGCGTCGAGTTGGATCACGTCCGCCCACGCCCCGCCCGCGCGCCCGCTAAGATCCAGCCGACGCAGCGACGCCGCAGGATCCTCGACCTTCGCCGTGCCAACCGGCGCGCCGCGGATCGCGTAGTTGCTCGACACCTCGGCCACGAAGGGTCCTTTCCGGGTCACGCGTGCCGCGACTCACGACACCGCGATTCTGCGACCGATGGGGCACCGATGAACCCTGATCATCCTCGACCTCTTGCCCCGGGCAACGACTCCGCCGCGGCGAGTTGTAAGACGACAATTCGCGGTCGCCCGCCATCCAGCGACCGCGCAGTGTAGTTCACATCCTACATCGGCCCGCGCCAAGGTGCGCCAACGTCCCTCGTACGCTCCCGCGGCCTTCCGGCCGAGGCTGTTAGATGCCCTCCGCGGCCCGGTCGAATGTTGAAAGTGCTCGCGCCCATGGTTTTCGGTTCGACACCTCACGCTCGGTTCGACCTCCCTCCTCTTCCACCCCACTCCCCACTCCTCCACTCCCCACTCCTCCACTCGCCACTCTTCCCTGAGGCATTTTCCGCGTGGCTTCCGCGTTTGAACGATATCATGAACGCCACACTCGCCCCCGCGCCGGCGACCGCCACGACGCCGCCGTTGACGCCCGACTCGATCCTCAACCTCGGCCTCGCCTTCTGGGGGGCAAAGACGCTGCTGTCCGCGGTGGAGATGAGGCTCTTCACCGAGCTGGCCGACGGGCCGCTGTCGCTCGACGAGGTGTCGGCGCGGCTCGGCCTGCACGCGCGGTCGGCCCGCGACTTCCTCGACGCGCTCGTCGCGCTCGGCGTGCTCGGCCGAGACGACGCCGCCGGCCTCTATCGCAACGCGCCGGAGGCCGATTTGTTCCTCGACCGCCGCAAGCCGTCGTACGTCGGCGGCGTCCTGGAGATGGCGGGCGCGCGGCTCTACCCGTTCTGGGGCTCGCTCACCGAGGGCCTGCGCACCGGCCGGCCGCAGAACGAATCGAAGGCGGGCGGCGGCGACCCGTTCGAGGCGATCTACGCCAACCCCGACACGCTCCGCCAGTTCCTCGGCGCGATGACCGGCATCAGCCTCGGCGCCGCCCGCGCGATCGCGGCGAAGTTCCCGTTCGAGAACTACGCGTCGTTCGTCGACGTCGGCTGCGCCCAGGGCGGCGCGCCGGTACAGATCGCGATGGCCCACCCGCACCTCGTCGGCGGCGGCTACGACCTGCCCCCGGTCGGGCCGGTGTTCGAGGAGTACGTGCGGTCGTTCCGCCTCGGCGGCCGCCTCCGGTTCCACGCCGGCAGTTTCATGACCGACCCGCTGCCGTCGGCCGACCTGCTGGTGATGGGGCACATCCTGCACGACTGGGACCTGCCGACGAAGCGCATGCTGCTCGCCAAGGCGTACGACGCCCTGCCGCCCGGCGGCGCGCTCGTGGTCTACGACGCGATCATCGACGACGACCGCCGCCGCAACGCGTTCGGCCTGCTGATGAGCCTCAACATGCTGATCGAGACGCCCGGCGGGTTCGACTACACCGGCGCCGACTGCGTCGCCTGGATGCGCGACGTCGGCTTCCGCCAGACCCGCGTCGAACACCTGCTCGGGCCGGACTCGATGGTGATCGGGGTGAAGTAGGTGGCGAGTTGCTAGTTGCTAGTTGCTAGTTGCTAGTTGTCAGTTGTCATTCGTCAGAAATCATCGCAGTGCCGCGCATATCGCGTCGTGCACTTACGTAAACGCCGCGGGAGCTTTCTCCCGCGGCTTTCGTTTTGGGATGATGACGGGCGACTTGGGTGCGCCCCGCGAGGCGCTTGCTCGATGTGAGGCATCTGCGGAGTCGTCCGCTCACGCGAACGTCGGTTTGCGAACGAAGGGCTTCACCGGCGTGGTGCGGGTAGGATGAGCGCCATGGTTGCGGTGCTGAACTACGCGCCACCTCGCGCGGCTTCGCGGTGGCCGGGGCGGCTTTGGGCGGTGATCGTCTCGGCGGGGCCGGGCATTCTCGCGGTCGCGGTGTCGGGGATGCTCAGCACCCTCACGATGTGGCACTTCCAGGCGCGAGAGGGGACCAACGTCCTGCAGCGGACGCCGAACGAGCGTTTCTACGCGATGTGGGTGAATGGCATCCCGATCGTGCTCGTCACCGCCCTGCTCCTGGCCATCTGGATCCACTCAATCAGGCGCAGCCCGCGCGGCGACCGCGTGGCCGTCGGGATCATCGCGCTCGTGCTCCACTCGGGGCTCTGGTTGTGCGCGTACGTCTGGCTCTTCATCAACGCCGACTCCGCGTTTCCCTGACTCGGGGCGGGTGCGGCGGGTGGATGGCTCGTGAGGACGTAGCGTCGGGCCACGCGACGTCTCGCCCCACGTTCGCCGATGACAGCGATCCGCCGACAGTTCGAGCGCTTGCGGGCGTGGCTCTTCGGGGCGGCGCCCCGCGCCGAGGCGGGGCCGACCAACTGGTGCCTTGTCGGCAACGTGTGGTGGCGGAGCATGGATTTGGCGAGTCGAAGGAAGTCCGCCGCGGCTCGAAGCATTTCACGCCGAGCACGAAGGTGTACTGCCTGCCGTCGCAGTGGGGCGACGCGTACGAGCAGGTCGTCGTCGCCGCCATCGCCCGCCGCTGGTTACCCGCTCAATGAACTCTGCCCGAGCCGCGTGCCGCTCCTCCATCGTCGGCTCCGTCGCGTGCTGATCGTCAGTGCTCACGTCATCCTCAACGGCGTGTTCACCGCCAGGTCCGCCGGCTCGTCGTGCACGGTCACCTTGCCGTCGAAGCGTGCTCGGATCGTCCGGGTGATGTGAGGATTCTACACCCGCGGCGACCGACTCGTTAGCATATCCGGCGATGCAACCAGTCGAGGGCAAGCGGGTGACGGTGGCGGGCCTCGGGCGCTTCGGCGGCGGGATCGCGGTGAGCCGTTGGCTCGTGGAGCAGGGCGCGCGCGTGCTGGTGACGGACCGCGACCCGGCCGAAAAGCTGGCCGATTCGGTGAAGCAGCTCGAGGGGCTGCCGATCGAGTTTCGGCTGGGGGAGCAGCGGGAAGCGGATTTCGTCGGGGCCGACGTCGTCGTCGCGTCGCCGGCCCTGCCTCCGAGCAACCCGTACCTGAAGGCCGCCGCGGGCGCGGGCGTGCCGGTGACGACGGAGATCCGGCTGTTCGCCGAGCGGTGCCCGGCGGAAATCGTCGGCGTCACCGGGACGAAGGGGAAGAGCACGACGACCGCGATGCTCGGGAAGGTGCTCGGCGCACGCTACCGCACGTGGGTCGGCGGAAACATCGGCAAGTCGCTGTTGCCCGAACTGCCGAACATCGAGAAGACCGACCTCGTCGTGCTCGAACTGTCGAGCTTCATGCTGGAGCACCTCGGCGCGATGCGGTGGTCGCCGCACATCGCCGTGATCACCATGCTGGCAGCGGACCACCTCGACTGGCACGGCTCGGCCGAGGCGTACCTCGAGGCGAAGCGGACGATCGTCCGCTTTCAGCGCCCGGACAATTACTCATTGCTGAACGAGGAGAACGCGGCCGCGCTCGAACTGTCGCTGGCGACGGCGGCGCGTGTGCTGACGTTCGGCGTCGCGGGGCGCAATCGACCTGCGCGTCCCCGGCCGGCACAACCAGCTCAACGCTCAGGCCGCGTACGCGGCCGCCGCGCTGCTCGGCGTGTCGTGGGACGAGGCGCAGGCGGCGCTGCAAGACTTCCGCGGGCTGCCCCACCGCCTCGAACTCGTGCACGAGTCGGCGGCCGGCGTGCGCTTCTTCAACGACTCGATCGCCACCATTCCCGACGCCGCCGTCGCGGCGCTGGAGTCGTTCGCGTCCCGCCGGGTGATCCAGATCGTGGGCGGCTCCGACAAGGGCCTGCCGCTGACCGACATGTGCAACGCGCTGGTCGAGCGGGCCAAGGGCGTGCTCTGCGTCGGCGCGACCGGCAAGAAGATCGTCGACACGATCGGCCAGTCCGGCCTCACCGGCGCCGCCACGCTCTACGACTGCGGCGACCTGCGCACGGCGATGAAGATGGCCAAAACGATCGCCGCGCCCGGCGACGTCGTCCTGCTCAGCACCGGGTGCGCGAGCTTCGACCAGTTCAACAACTTCGAAGAGCGGGGGCAACTCTTCACCGCGCTGGCGCGGGAGCAGTGAGCGAGAACGCGCCCCTGACATACGTCCAGGGACCGCATCGGGCGCTTCGCAGTTTCACACCGCGGCACCGCCAGATTCGACATGGGGGAGCGCCGCCTTTCGGATCCGCGATCGAGCGGTACGCAGCGAGCGGTGCAGTCTGGCGACGCCAAGGATGCGGGGCGTCGACGTATTTGTTCGGATCGTCCGATGCGCATCCGCACGCGCGTAAAGAGCGTTCGGGAAATGTGCCTCGAAGGAAAAGGCGTAGACCTCACCGGTGGACGCTCACGCGCCTCCTGAGCTAAGGTCACGCCATGGCCCGCCACGGACGCAACTCGAGCGAGAAGTCACGCCGGTACCACGACCGGGTCGCCCGGCAGTACGACGCGATCTACGACGACCCGTACTGGCGGTTCCACGACGACCTGACCTGGCGGATGATCAAGCCGTACCTGCCGAAGGATCTGTCGGCCACGTGCGCGGACCTCGGGTGCGGGACCGGCAAGTGGGGCCTGAAACTCCTCAAGAGCGGGTTCGCCACGACGTTCCTCGACAACGCCGCGGCGATGGTCGAGCAGGCGCGGGCGAAGGCGGGGGAAATGGGCGAGGCCAAGGCCAGGCGCGCGACGTTCGTCGTGGCCGACATCGTCGACATGCCGCAGGTGCCGCCGGACGCGTTCGCGCTCGTGCTGGCGATGGGCGACCCGGTGTCGATCTGCTCCGACCCGCAGCGCGCGGCGCGCGAAATGCGCCGCATCTGCCGCCCGGGCGGGGTCGTGGTCGCGACGGTCGACAACAAGCTCGGCGCGATCGATCACTACGTCGAGCGCGGCAACCTCGAGGCGCTCGAGGAGTTCCTCGGCAGCGGCCGGACCCACTGGCTGACGGCCGACGAGCGCGAGCGGTTCGAGTTGACGATGTTCACGCCGACGTCCGCCCGCAGGCTCTTCGAACGCGCCGGGTTCGAGGTGCTCGACGTGGCGGGCAAGCCGGTCATCCCGGTGCGGCAGAACAAGTTCCTGCTGACGCACCCGGACGCGGTGCAGCGTCTGCTGCGGCTCGAAGCCGAGCTGTCGAAGGACCCGTCCTCGGCCGCGCGCGCGGCGCACCTGCAGGTCGTCGCCCGCCGGCCGGCAAGCGGCGCGGCGGAGCCGATGGCGGAGCCCGTGATGGCGATGTCGGAACTGGAAGCGTCGGACGACGTGTGACCGCCGCCGGTTCAGACGGCGTAAGGGGACGTGTAACTCGCCTCGGCGACGCGCATCGGGATCTCGCGATCCTCGGCCCGCCGGACCACGACCGGCCCGTGCCCGGTCAGCAGGTTCGACGCCATCATCTGCGCCTGCGCTTCCGCCTCGGCCCAGATCGTGCCCACGACCGTCTCCCGCGCGTCCGACGTTGCGACCACTTTGAATGTCATGTTGAGCTTCACCTCGAGAGGCCCTTCCCTTTGGCCCCGCGAGGGGAGGATAGAGCAAAGGATATGCCGACCCTAAAGCGACCGTGGCTACCGACAGTCGCGCGGGCGCGGGCGTCCAAAGCACGGCCGGCGCGTCGTGTGGTGCGACATTAGCGGATAGATGGTGCGAGGTGCTGGAGGCGGATCCCGACACGACGCAATCGCAGTCCCCCGCCGCGCTCTCCGCGCCTGCCGCGTGTCCGAACCCGCTTCGATCGGCCTCGACGCTCGTCAGACAGAATGGCGTTCACAGGCGGGGCGCGACGTCGCCGGTGCCGGGCGGGCGGGGCTTGCGGCCGACCTGCGTGCTGAAGCTCTGGAGGTAGGAGATCCACATCATCGACAGGCCGAAGCTGTACGCGCCCTGGATGACGAGGTCCATGTAGTGCTGCGTCGGCGGGATGTGGTACCGCTCGACGTTGATCCCCTGGTACGTCAGCGCCTTGACCGGCTCGTGCTTGCCGAGGGGCGCGACCTTCACCTCGATGCGCTTGTAGACGCCCATCTCCTTGCCGCCGGGGTCGGTCTTGCGCACGACCTTCGCGTCGAGCACGTCGAGTTCCGCCGGCGTCAGGTCGAACAGCGCGCCGGCGACGTACTTGCCCGGGTCGTAGACGATGTCGCCGATCCCGCCGCCCCAGTACTCGCTGAAGATCGGGAAGCACAGGCGGTAGTTGTCCAGCACCGCCGGGCGCCCCGGCTTCAGCGCCGGCGTCTTGTGGCCGTAGTGACGGGCCCACTCGCTGACCGCCCGAGAGTTGAGGTTTGACCCGTACGCGAAATACCACATGCCTAAGTTTTTCCCGAAGCCCGGCGGCATTCCATTCTGTGACAAAGCCGCACGAAAGGCAAAGAAGCATTCGCGCCGGGCGAGCCCGGCGTGTCTCACATCGATCGACGTCGATCGTTCGGGGTGGAGGGGCCGCCGGCGGGTCAGTTCATCGTCGGGTCGCCGGACACGCGGAGGTAGGCGGACTGGAGGACCGGCTGCGACGCCTCGAGCGCGTCCACGAGGCGGGCGACGCGGCCGCCGACGTCGCGCTCGGCGAGCAGCGACTGCTTCAGCGGGACGTCTTCCAGGTAGGTGAACGCGAGCAGGTCCGCGACGAGCGGCGTCGGGAGCGTGCCCTCGAGCAACTGGCGGAACTGCCGCCCGGCCGGCGTGGGCGCCAGCGGCGAGTGCGCGAACAGCCGTTGGAGCCGCCGCCGCAGGTCGGTCAGCACCTCGGCCGGCGCCTCGGTCTCGGGGAGGAGGTCGAGTTCCGCCGCGCGGTACGGCGTGAGGTGCCCGTCGTGCTCGCGGACGACGCGGGCGCGGGCCTCGCCCTGGAGCAGGAAGTTGTACTTCCCGTCCGGCAGGCGCTCGTGGCTGATGATCCGCCCGACGCACACGACCGGCTCGATCGCCGGGCGCGAGTAATACTCCCGCTCCCAGCCGGGCCGCAGCAGCGCCATCGCGATGCGCCCGTCGCCGTTTAGCGCGTCGTGGGTCATCGCCTTGTACCGTTCCTCGAAGATGTGCAGCGGCTGCACGGCCTTGGGGAACAGCACGACGTTCGGCAACGGGAACAGCGGCACCGCCCCCAGGCCGTCCGGTTCTGTCTGGGGATTGCTCATCCGGCGATTGTAGGCGACGCGTTTGAAGAGTAGAGCGTGGGGGGTGGGGAGCCGGGAGTCGGACAATCATCCCTCCGACACCCCACCTCCCACTCTTCTACTCCCCACTTCTTCTTACGCGCCGCGCAGTTCGCGCTCGGCGCGGAACCAGTTGTCGTCCGGCGAGCCGCCGGTGCCCGACAGCGAGATCTCGTACGCGCGGAGGGCGATCTGCTGGGCCGTCACCTCCCGGCGGGCGGGAGCCGCGGCGGGGACCGCCTTGGGGATCGGCGTGTTGCGGACGGCGGTGCTCGACACGGCCGCGGGGGCGGCGACGGCGGACTTCTTCGCGACGATCTTCGCGACAGCCTTCTTCGCGGCGGGGATGATCTTCTTTGCCATGACGGTGTACTCCTGCACTTCGGTGGTTAGCCCAATGGTGAGCGGCCCGCGCCCGCGGCCCGCGTTCCTTCGCGGTCGGTTCGGGCGGAGCAATAGCAGATCAATCGGCTCACGACAAGGTGAACGGCCACATTATCGGAACGTTAAATGGTCGCCGTCGCATACCTGCGGCCGCGGCAGGCGGCCCGAGGCCCCGCGCCGCAGCTTTACGCTAAGCGGTGGATTCGTCAGGCGTTCGACCGCATCCACGCCAGCACGTCCGCCTCGTGGCCCGCCGGCTTCACGCGCTCGAAGACGTGCAGCACCGTTCCGGTTTTCCCGATGACGAACGTCGTGCGCGCGACGCCCATGTACGTCCGCCCGTACATGCGCTTCTCCTGCCACACGCCGTACGACTCGCAGACCGCGTGGTCGGCGTCGGCCAGGAGCGGGAAGCTCAGCGCGAACTTCTCGGCGAACTTCGCCACCTTCTTCACCGGGTCCGGGCTGATGCCGACGACGCTCACGCCCGCCTCGCGGTACGCGTCGGCCGAGTCGCGGAACCCGCACGCTTGGGTCGTGCAGCCGGGCGTGTCGGCCTTCGGATAGAAGTAGACGACAACGGCGCCTTGCGCGGTGAGGGCCGCGAGGCTGACGTTCTCGCCCGTGCTCGATGGAAGTTCGAAGGCCGGGGCGACGTCGCCAATGGAAGGCATGGTCGTGGAGTCGGGCATGGTGGTTGGATCGGATCGGACGCGGACTACGTCTTGCCGGGCGTCGCGGGGAACAGGTGAGAAACTGCGCGGGATGAGATCCGCAAGATTCTGGGATGCCCGTCGTTCCACACCTGACAGCCGCGGGCGGGAGCCGGCTGGTCTTCCCTCGCCGACCCCGGGCTTCCGCCCGGGGCGGTCACGTGCGATCGAGGGGCTGAAGCAGAAGGAAACGAGCGGCACGAACGGACGGTGATCGCGGCGCTACTTCAGCCGCTCCTTCAGCAGTTTGTTCACCGTTCCCGCCTCCACGTTCGCGCCGTGCTGCTTCATGAACGCGCCCATCGCCTTGCCCATGTCCTTCATCGTGTAGCTGTTCTCCGCGACGAACGCGTCGACGAGCTTGGCCGTCTCCTCGGGCGACGCCTTCTTCGGCAGGTACTCGTCCACGACCGCGATCTCCGACCGCAGCTTGGCGACCTCTTCGGCCTTGCCCAGCTTCTCGTACTCCTCCACACTCTTGCGCAGCCGCTTCCCGTAGGCGGCGACGACTTCCTCGGCGGTGGGCTTCTGGGGGTTGAGGTCGATGTTCTTCACGTCGCTGAGGAGCATGCGGATCACGCCCAGGCGGTCCTTCTGGCCGGACTTCAGCGCGGTCTTCATGTCGTCCTGTAGGCGGGATTGCAGGTCCATGTCTCTTTTTCTCCTGTTGGGGCTCGGCTATGATACCGTATCTCCTTGCCGGAGACGCCCTTCCCTGCCCTGTCGGACGAGGGTTCGTCCACGACGGGTCGCCCGCGCGAGTCGCGCGGGGCCGCCCCCGAGCGACGACGCCGACCGGACCAACGGACAACGACCACGACCGCGGCGCGCCGCTCCCGCGCGCGCCGGCGGCCGATCTACGGACAACCGCAGCATGACCAACGGACACGTCGAAGGCCTCCTTCAGTTCACCGACGAGCGGCAGGACGGCCAGCTCCGCGACCCGGTCCACCCCCTGCGCCCCGCCAAGGGGAACTTCGTCGTGCCCCGCCAGGTGATCCGCGAGCTGCGCCTCCGCCCCGGCCTGCTCCTGCGCGGCGTCCCGAAGGGCCGGGCGCTCAACCGCATCGAGACGATCGAGGGGCGCAACCCCGACGACTACATCGACACCGTCCCGCTCTACGACGCCACCGCGCTCGACCCGTCGCCGATGATCAAGCTCGAGCACAACCCCGCCGAGCTGACGACCCGCGTGATCGACATCCTCGCGCCGATCGGCTTCGGCCAGCGCGGGCTGATCGTCGCCCCGCCGCGCACGGGCAAGACGATCCTCATGCAGAACATCGCCAAGGGGATCGCGGCCAACTACCCCAAGACGCAGCTCTACCTCCTGCTGATCGACGAGCGGCCGGAGGAGGTGACCGACATGAAGCGCAACGTGCCGGGGCAGGTGTTCGCCTCGAGCAACGACAACACGGTCGACAAGCACCTCGACCTCGCGCAACTCGTGATCGAGCGGTGCAAGCGGCAGGTGGAGTTCGGCGCCGACATCGTCGTGCTGCTCGACTCGCTCACCCGCCTCGGCCGCAACTTCAACGTCGGCGGCCCCTCGGGCGGGCGCACGATGTCGGGCGGCCTCGACAACCGCGCGCTGGAGATCCCCAAGCGCCTGTTCGGCGCGGCGCGGAAGATCGAGAACGGCGGGTCGCTCACGATCATCGCCACGTGCCTGATCGACACCGGCAGCCAGATGGACAAGGTGATCTACGAGGAGTTCAAGGGCACCGGCAACATGGAATTGACGCTCGACCGCAAGCTCTCCGACCAGCGCATCTACCCCGCGTTGAACATCGCCGAGTCCGGCACCCGCAAGGAGGAGAAGCTCCTTTCCCCCGAACACCTCGAGGCCGCCCGCAAGGTCCGCCGCCACCTGATGACGATGCCCCCGACGCAGGCGCTCAAGACCCTGCTCGACGTGCTCGGCAAGCAGAAGACGAACGACACGCTGTTCAACACGATGCGGCTGTGATCCGCGCGCCGTCCGTCCCGCCGGACGATCCCATGTCTGAGACGGACCGGCGGATCTTCACCTCCGCGCGGTCGCGCTGTTCGACGGTCGCATCGCGCTTCCGATGCAGAACTCGATGCCAAAGCCCGCGCCGATCGCGTACGCGCCGCCGGACGCCGAAGTTCGGCCGGCACATCTGCATTACCTTCGCGTGCTCGCGTACTGCTACTGGGTCTTCGCCGCGATGACGACGCTCGGCGGCGTCATGGTCTGCATCGCCGTGCCACAGACCGACGCGCGCCTTGCCGGGGCCGGCATGATCACCTTCGGAGTGATGAGTGCCGTGGCGGGCGCGTTCCTCTACACCCCGCGATACCCCTGGTTCAGCCTGTGCGTCGGCGCCGCGGCGCTTTTTGTGTTCCCGCTCGGCACCCTGCTCGGCATCGCCACAATCGGGTTACTGAGCCGCCGGAACGTGGCCCATGCCTTCCGCAAGGCATCGAACCAACCGCCGGCGGACGCCGCGATGCACGGTTGACGCGGCCGCTTATGCTGCGGGAGGCTGCGGACCTCCCGGCGATCGTCATTTGCGCGAACGGGGGCAACGCGTGACCCACGAAACGCTCATCGAACTCGCGCTCGCCGCGCTCGGCATCGGCCTCGTGTCGCTGCCGATCGTCTTGTGGGTGCGCGGCCTGCGCCGCCGCGGGCGGCGCAGTCCCCTGCCTCACGGGTTCACCGACGACATGCGGATCTCGTTGCCGCCGCACGTGACGGCGGCGGCGTTGGCGTCGTTCGTCCTCGACCACGCGCTGCAATCGGTGCCGGACGCTGAGCCCGAGCGCCGGGTGGCCGACGCGTTCGGGCTGTCTCCCGCAGACGCCGCCCCCGTGCGCGACCGCGGGTTCGGCGGGGTCCTACGCGGGGCGATCGCGCGCCGAAATGCAGGGCTGACGGGTGAAGGACCCGCTCGCCTTTGCGGGAGTTTCCAGTGCGTGCGGTCGCAGCCGGGAATCGCGGCGCGCGCATCCGCGGTTCGCGGCACCGCCGACCGCATAGCCGGAACGATGCTGCAAGCGTGCTCGGCGGATGGATTCGTCGCGCGGCAACAGCCGGCCGCCAAAGAAGACCACTCCGGTCCCGAATAGGTGCTGAAAAACGACCCAGGTGGGTGTCCTGCTCCTCGATCGGTGTTGATGTCCTGTCGGCGCGTCGTCCGTTTCCGAACGAGCCGCGCGTCCCTACCGGCCCGTGGCGCGGCAGGATCACGCGTCGGTGTTGCCGTCGGTGTTGGCGTTCTCGCCGGGGCGACGGGGCCTCGGGGGCGGGCTGTTCGGCGGAGTTCGTCGCGGCGGGCGGCGAGACGGTCGACGCGTGCGCTGGCGCGCTCACGCGCTCGTCCTTTCGGAGGGCGTCCTCCTCCATCCCGCGTGAGCTGCGTTCACCTTCAGCCGCTGCTCGGCGAGATCGGTGACGGCCTCAGGGGCGGGCTGGCCGTTCGCCTGCTCGCGGACCTGCTCGACCTTCTCGCCGCTCTGGCGGAGCTGGGTGGCGACCTTCTTGTACTCGTCGCTCTTACCCGGACCTCGCGGATCACGCGGCACCCGACGTTCGCGGCGCCGTGCTCCGTCTGGGCGGTCGCGAGGGCGCAGCCGACCTCCTCGAGCGACGTCATGTCGGCCGCGTTGCCGCTGCCGCCCTGCTCGGCGGCGGCGGTCTGGGCGCGTCCTCGGGCATCGCCTCGCCGCCTCCACCGCCGGCATTGCCGCCGCCGCCGACCGCGCCGCCGCCGTCGGTGTTGTTCGTGTCGCCGTTCTGGCCGTCGGCGGTTTCGGACTGGCGGTCGCTGAGGGGCGTGCCGATGTCCTCGTTGTTGGTGTTGTCGGTCCGGTCGCCGTTGAGGATCGCGTCCTCGCGGATCGCGTCGTTGAGGTCGCGGCCGTTGCCGCAGGTGCGGGTGGCATCAGGCCTTCGCCCCTGTCGGCGCTCCGGTGCGGGTGCCGCGGTCGCCGTCGCCATCTCCCGTCGGCCTCGGTCGTCTCGGTGCGGGTGCGGCTCGTGCCGTTCGCGCTGCCGGTGCCGGACGCGCGTCCTGCTGGCGGGTCGGCGTCTCGTTGGCCTCGCCGCGCGCCCTCGTTGGCGTCGTTGCGGTCGCGGCGCGGCGACCGCGGGTTCTGGTTGCCGACCAGGCGTTCCTGGGCCTCGGTCTGGCCGCGGTCGACGGTGTCGCCGCCACGGTTGGTCGCCTTGCGCCGTTGCCGACCTCGGTCCCGTCGGTCCGGGTGCGGTTGTTGTTCGGCGCGTTGTCGCCGTTGTTCGCGTTGCCCGTCTGGCGCTGCTGGTTGCGGCTGCCGGCGGTGTTGCTGCGGGTGCCGTTGTTGGCGTTGTTCGCGTTGTTCGCGCTGTTGGAGTTGCCGGCGTTGTTGGCGCGGTTGTCGTTGTTGCTGTTGACGAGCCGGCGGCGGAGTTGGTGTCCTGCCCGGCGTTGCCCGAGCCGCTCCGGCTGCCGCTACCCGAGCCGGCCTGCGCGCGCGCGACCCGCCGTTGCCCGACCCGCCCTGCCGCCGCCCGACCCGCCCTGCCCGCCGGTCGATCCGCCCTGAGCGGACGCCCGCCGGACGCCCCACCGCCGGACGCCCGCCCGCCGCCGCCCGATGCCCCGCCGCCCGCCGACGCGCCACCGCCGCCGGCACCCCCACCGCCGCCGCCGCCGCCGCTCTGGGCGAACGTGGTCGTACCGAGCAGAAGGCAGGCGGCCGAAGCAGCGACGAGCAGACGTTGTCGAGTGTTCTTGGTCATGATCAGCTCCCTTTGTGAGTGCGGCCCACCACCGGACGGGCGGACGTGGAGCGGATCAACCCGCAAACCGAGTGCCTCAGGCCGGCTCCGCAAGATTCGGTGCCGCGGGCAGAAAACGAAGCCGGTTTCCCCCGCTTCGTTGCGGTTCAGCTTGCAGTGAAGCGAGCGGTCGCCGACGCGACGCGGCACGCGTGTTCCAAAGGAGACACACCTGTCGCAATAGCCTCGCTTTACGGCGGGTCGTGTCGTTCGATCCTCCAGACACAGCGAGCTCGTGCATCGTGCGGGCGTGCCGCCGGGTTCCCCGAGAGGACTGGGCGACGCCTCCACGTCGGCACGCATGAAGGGCTTCTTCCGCAGAACCAGTAACCTGGGAGCACGGCCGCCGAAGCAGGCCGTTGTGTCGCGGGCGCGTGCTGGGAGAAGCAGATCCGCGCTGACCGGCGTGGCCACCTGGTGGCACGCCAGCAGCTTCCGAGACCGGTCCCGTCACTGGTATGCGTGATGTGGGACGGACTTCGGTCACAGCTCGTGATCCGCAAGCCTGCTCGTTCGCGACAAGGTCGGTCGCGTACGCTGGCTCCATAACGAGACAAGGACGGCCCGTGGGGAGCCGTCCTTCATCACGTCGATCGGGCATTCTCTCTCCGGAAGACACACGCCGATACGAAATGCGGCTGTTTGCCGGCCTTGTCGCCGCCGGGCATGGGTAATTCGAGGGTGACCGTGTCGCCGCCGCCGTCGCCGGCGCCGCCTTCGTCGGCGCCTTCAGGCCGCGGCCGGCCGACGCGCTCGTCGGGGTTGGGTCCGTCCTTCAGTTGCACCTGCGTCTCGAGCAGGCCGGCGTCGAGCAGGAACGCCATCGTCGCCTCGCGGCGGCCCGGCGGCGAGGGCGGGGCTGCTTCGCGGGTCGAGGTGAACAGCGAGCGGGTCGCAGGCGTCGTCGTCCTTCGGCATGTACTGGAGCTTCGGCGGCCGAGCGAGTTGAGCTGCACGCGCCGTCGAAGTGCTGCCCGTGCAGCGTGGCGTCGGCGCGGGCGGACGCGATCTGCCGTCGGCCATCCGGTCGACCGGGCGCGGGACGTCGGCCGCCGGGAACCGCTCGCCGTGCGTGACGTGCTCGTCGCCGCCGCCGCCGCTCGCGCCGCCCACGAGGGCCAGCGCGCGCGAGGGCGCGGTCGACGCGTGGCGGTCGAGCATCGTGTTGCGGTTCGGGGTCGCCATCGGTCGCTCTCCTTGCTGTCCTTCTCGTCGTCTGATTGCGCGGCCGACATAACCTCAATCGCGTCCGGAGGACATAAACTGCCGCAAGGACCTTGGGCGGCCGTGCCCTTCCGACGCCGCGTGCTGATGGGTGCAGGGCCGTACGACGGGACTTACTCGAACAGCAGGCTCTGCGTCATCTTGATGACCGTCGGGCCGGCCAGCACGATGAACGTGGCCAGGAAGATGAACAGCACGAGCAGGAACGTCATCTTGACCGACATGGCCGCCAGTTCCTCCGCCGCGTGCTGGCGGGCCTGCCGCAGCGTGTCGGAGTGGATCCGCAGTGCGGCGGCGATGCTGGTGCCGAGCGTTCTGCTTGTATCAACATCGATACGAACGATTGCAGCGCCCGGGTTCCCGGTTCGGGCCCCCAAATTCCGCAATGATTCAGTGCGGGAGAGCCCGGCCGCGTCTCCATGTGCGCGTGCCCATCTCGCGGGCGAGGGCCGGGTGGGCCAGCGCGGACCTGCCCGACGCGCTGCATGGCGGAGTCGACGGTGAGGCCCACCTCGACACCGAGACGACCGCGGAGTCCAACTGCGTCGGCCAGGCCGTACGTCGGCGGCCTGCTGGTTCGACGCGATGCGGCCCTTGACCACATCGTGGGTGCGACGTAGCCGAGCAGGCCGCCGAGCGACACGCCGAAGAGCATTTGACCCATCGACGAGCCGACGACATAGCCGCCGACGACGCCGAGCACCAGGAAGATGAGCTTACACCCGGTGACGACCTGGGCGGCCGAGGGCTGGTAGATGCCGGCGCGGGCGAGGTTCTGCCGCAGGCTCGACTGGCAACTCGCGCGTCTTGGGCATGAACGGCTCGGATGCCGCCTGGCCCATCCGCTGGAAGAGGCGACCGGATGCCGGCGAACCCGCGCCCCGCCACCGCCGCCGCCCCGCCCGACCGAGACGCCATGGTCGAGCGGCGGCGGCGGCGTCTCGCTCCGCTGCAGGCGGTCGCGCAGCTTGACGCCGTCGCTCTTCACCAGCAGCTTCGACCTTTGCGCTGGGCCGCCATGGTGACGGCGAAGACGCAGAGGATGAAGATGAGCTGTTGGTCCATTTGGATAGGTTGCTGGTTGTCGGTTGCTGGTGCTGTGAAGGAGGAACGACGCGATTCCTGCTCTCCCACTAGCAACTGACCTTCAGGAACTGGCAGCTTCCCCTACTTCCCCTCACACCTTCACCGTCGTGATCCGCTTGATCGCGAACAGGCCAAGGATCTGGAACGTGCCGGCGGCGGCGAGCATCTTGCGGCCGGCGGCTCGTGTTCAGCAGCGTGTTGGCGTACTCCGGGTTGAGCGTGTGGGCGATCACGAACATGATCAGCGGAACGCGACCATCACGTAGCCGGTGAAGCGGCCCTCGGCGGTCTTGGCCTTCACCTGCTGCTGCAAACGCTGGCGGGCGCGGATCGTCGCCAGCTACGATGTTCTTCAACACCTCCGACAGGTCGCCGCCGGTCTGGCGGTTGATGAACACGGCGGTGACGAAGAACGCGAAGTCGGTCGCCTCGATCCGGCGGCTCATGTCGGTCAGCACTCCTCGACGTTCTGCCCGAGGCTGTGCTGGTCGTAGGCGCGACGGAACTCGCCAGCGAGCGGCTTGGGCAGCTCGTCGCCATCATCTGCAACCCGGTGCTGAAGCTGTGGCCGGCCTGGAGGATGCGGGCGAGGAAGTCCAGCGGCTCGGGCGACCTGGTCGCCGAGGATCCGCTGCCGCTTCACGCACGAAACTTCATCTTCAGCACGAAGAACAACGTACCGCGGCGACCGCCGCGATCGGCGGCAGGGCGAAGGAGTCGTCACGACGAACACCAGCAGCAGCAGCACGATCAGCCCGCTGCCCATCGCGACGAGCAGGAACCGGGCGATGCTCGCCTCGGACGCCTGAATCAGCGGTTGACGCTGCGGACGAACTTCAGCTTCGCCAGCAGCGGCGGCAGCGGCCGTCGACGTCGTCCTTGATCGTGATCGACCGCGACGGGCCGGTGGTCGGCTCGTCATACGGCCGGTCGGTGCTGAGCCGCTCGCCAGCCGCCGCTTGTCCGCCCGCGCCCGGCTTGCACCGCCAGGCCTTCACCAGGCCGAGCGTCGCCATCGCGACGGTGATCGCAGCGATGAGGATGGGGAGGGCGAGGGTTCCATGGGGTCGGGGGTCAGTAGTCGGTAGTCAGTAGTCGGTAGTCAGTAGTCAGTAACGATATCGGTTCCCGGCTGCACTCGACGTAGTCGGACGCCCCACGTTTCAAGATTCCTCAACCACCCCACCACCCCACTCCTCCACCCCCACTCCCGCTCCCACTCCCCCTCCCCGCTCGTCTTCACCGACTAATCCCCGTGTCCATCACGCGGCGGAGGAACAGGTCGCCGGGGAGCGCGATGCCGCGGGCCTCGATGCGGTCCCGGCGCACCGCGGGCGGATGCCGGTGGCGACGAACCGGCCGGTCGCATTGCCCTTGTCGTCCACGCCCTGCTGCTCGTAGACGAACAGGTCGTGCATCTGGATGTTGTCCCCCTCCATGCCCGTGATCTCGGTCACGCCGTGACCTTCCGCTTGCCGCCGGTGATCCGGCGAGGCCTGGGTGATGATCTGGATCGCGGCAACGATCTGCGACCTGTGCGCGGGTCGGGATGTCGTACCCCGCCATCGCGATCATCACCCCTCGAGCAGCTTGCACCGCGTCGCGGGCATTGTTCGCGTGCACGGTCGTCATCGACCCCTCGTGCCGGTGTTCATCGCCTGGAGCATGTCCAGCGTCTCGGGGGCCGCACTCGCCGATGATCACGCGGTCGGGCCGCATCCGCAGGCAGTTCTTCACGAGGGTCGCCACGCGACCTCCCCCTTGCCCTCGACGTTCGCCGGCCGCGTCTCGAGGCGCACGACGTGCGCTGCTGGAGCACAGCTCGGCGGCGTCCTCGATCGTGATCACACTTGCTCGTCCGGCGGGATGTGGCGGCTCCGGGCAGTTCAGCGTCGTCTTCCCACGAACCGGTGCCGCCGCTGATGATCACGTTGCACCGCGACTGCACGGCGGCCGAGGAGGAAGTCCATCACCGGCGGGGGAACGCATGGCGGAGCAGGTCCTCGAGCTGCATCGGCTTGGAGCCGAAGCGGCGGATGCTCATCGCGCAGCCGTCCAGGGCGAGCGGCGGGATGATCGCGTTCACGCGCGGCTGCCGTCGGCGAGGCGGGCGTCGACCATCAGGCTGGTCTCGTCCACCCGCCGGCCGACGCGGCCGACGATCCGGTCGATGATCTGCCGCAGGTGCGCGTTGTCGCGGAACCGCACGTCGCTCAGCTCGAGGCGGCCGCCCTTCTCGACGTAGATCCGGTCGTAGCGGTTGACGAGGATGTCGCTGATGCCCTGGTCCTTCCAGCAGCGCTCCAGCGGGCCCAGGCCGAACGTCGTCCATGACGTCGTCCATCAGCCGCTCTTGGTCCGCGCTTGTTGATCAGCCCCTTCTCGGACTGGCACAAATCGCGGATCAGGACGCGGACCTCGCCGCGCACGGTCTCGGGCGGGGCGTCTTGATGTTCTGCATGTCCAGCCGCTCGACGAGCTGCTGGTGGATGCGGACCTTGAGCTGCTGGAGGTAGACCTGCCGCTCGCTCTGCGGCGCGTTGGTCGTCACGACCGCCGCGTGGGTCGACGCGATCCGCTGCGCTGGCGACGGGCCGGCCAGCGCGCGGGCGCGGCAAGCCGTCGAGCAGGGACGTCCCGAGGCGGGGAGCGGGGCGGCACGGCGACGGCGCCCGGACGACGAGGTGTTGCTGCGGGTGAACAGGCCCATTCGGCTGCGTCCTCTGCGTGGTGTCGTGTCGGCGCGGGAACCGCGGATCCCATCCCCGGATCCCGCGCCCTCACGGGACCTTCCCGCGGTCCGGGTACTCCCGGTGGCTAAGTGCCTATCCGAATCACCCGGCATCCCACGTTTCGCCGCAGGCCCGAAGGGCCCGCCGCGGGTTATCCGGACAGGCTCTAAGCGCGGGAGATCCGGGAGCTGCACTTCAGGCGGCGACCGCGGAGCCGCGGCGTTCGAGCCGCGGCGGCCAGCCGCGATCAGGCTCGTGCTGATCTCCGCCCGCGGCGCCCGGAGCACGACCGGCTCGCCGAAGTTGATCGCGGCGATCGCGTTCTTGAAGTCGTTCGGCACCGTCCAGGCGATCTTCAGGCCCAGCGCGCGCTCGACCTCCTCGGGCTCGATGTCGCACCCTTCTTCACGTAGCGGTTCACGACGATCCGGATCTTGGTCGACTCGATCCCCATCCGCCGCAGGCACCCGACCATCCGCTCGGCGTTCTTCGCGCTCTTGGGGACGTTCAGCTGCATCACGAACAGGTTGACGTCCGCCCCACTGATCGCCGTCTGGTAGACCGGGTCGATGCTCATCACCGAGTCGATCACGACGTAGTCGAACACGCGGCCGAGCAGGCCGAGCAGGCGGTGCGTGCCCGACGGCGTCACGCGCTGCGTGTCCTCGGGCAGCTCGGGCCGCGACAGGATCGCCAGCCCGCTCGTGTGGTGCATCGTCAGCGCGTTGTCGAGCAGCTGCTTGTCGACCTTGTCGCCGGAGTCCATCACGTCGGCCAGCGTGTACCGCGGGCGGACGTCGAAGTAGCTGCTGACGCCGCCGCGGACCGTGTCGAGGTCGATCAGCACGGTCTTGGCGCGCCGGTCTTGGCGAGCGACGCGGCGACGTTGCAGGCGACGGTCGTCGAGCCGCAGCCGCCTTGGGTCGGGATCACGTGGATCACCTTGGCGCGCTTGCCCATGCCGTACTGCTGGGCGACGCGGCTCGAGGGCGGCGGCGAACTTCTGCTCGGCCATCGGCAGGGGGATGAACTCCTTGATGCCGAGGTGCATCGCCTCCATCAAGGAGGTTGGCGTCGAGCAGTTGGCTCATCAGGAAGAAGCTCGTGCCCGGGAACTGCCGCGGCAGGTGCGCCCAGCCGCTTGAGGCTCTCGTGCGCGCCCGGGTCGAGGTTGATGATCACGAGCTGCGGCGCGTCCGGCCGCCCGAGCAGCGACGGCAGGCCGTCGGCCGCGGGCAGGTGGGCGAGGACGTTGATCCCGTAGGTCGTCAGGAACTGCGCGGCTCCTGGCGGTTGGCCGGGTCGGCGTCGACGATGACGCAGTTCATTTGTACGTACATGATGGTTCCCCGGGTCGAGAATCAGTGGCCGGTGGCCAGGTCAACGGTCAAGGATCAAGAGTCAAAGCGTCAGGATCGGGCGGCGGCGTAGACGACCGCGCGCCGCCCTCTTCGCTGGCCACTGGCCACTCGCCACTGACCACTACCCGCCGGCCTCACTTGGCCGGGCTGAAGCCATACTGCCCGCGGAAGCGGGCCGGCGCGACGCCGGCGGCGGCCGCGTCGCGGGCCGGCAGGGCGCGTCGGGTCGGGCGCGGGCCGCCCATGTCGGTGCCGAGCACGAGGTCCGCCTCGCCGGGAACCGCCACCGCTCGCCCGGCAGCGCCGGAGACCTGCTCGGGGTTCATCGCCTCGACGACGTACGGCGTGACGAGGATCACCAGCTCGGTCTCCGACCTCGGCACCACGTCGAGCGGAACAGCGCGCCGAGCACCGGCACGTCGCCCAGGAGCGGCGTGGCGTCGCGGCTGGCGATCATCCGCTGGTTCAGCAGCCCGCCGACGGCGAACGTCTGGCCCTCGTTGAGCTCGACGACCGTCCGCAGGTTGCGGCTCGTGATCGTCGGGATCACGAACCCGCCGAAGCTGACGCTCCGCGAATGCGTCGAGGTCGCTGACCTCAGCGCGACGTCGAGGCGGATGCGGCCGTTGCCCAGGACGACGGGCGTGAACTTCCAGTTGCACGCCGAACTGCTTGTACTCGACGGTGATCGTCGTCCCGCCCCCGGCGCCGCCGCTCTGCGGGACCGGCACGGGGAACTCGCCGCCGGCGAAAGTCAGCGGTCTCGCCGCTGTAGGTCGTAGAGTTCGGCTCGGCCAGGACGCGGAGCAGGTTGTTGCGGCGCGCTGCCGCTCGAGGAAGAACTCGAACTGCGTGCCGTTGACGCCGCCCGCGCCGAACAGCGTGACCGCCGGGTTGACCGTGCCGCCGCCGCCGGTCGCCAGGCTGCCGACCGGGCTGCCGCCCGGGCCGTTCTGCCAGCCGTACGCGCTGACCGTCGGTCGCGAACCCGCTGAAGCCGAGGTTCATCGACGCGTGCGGGGAGACCTCGGCCGAAGCGGACCTTGAGCATGACCTGCTGCCCGCCGCGACCTCGAAAGTTCAGCACGTCGGCGCCGGGACGACGGCGATCGCACGACGGCCCGCTCGGCCGCCTTGAGGTCGGGCACGCGGCCGCGGAGCGCGTCCTCGTGCCGTTGAGGTTCGACACCTCGACGCGGGCGTCAGGCAGGATCAGCTTGATCTGCTCGCGCAGGGCAGCCCATGTCCGGTCGAGACCGAGACCCTCGATGCTCCGCACGCGCCGCCGACGTCCCAGATCATGAGCTGCGTCGTGCCGGGGCGCGCAGGTCAGGACGATCTGGTGGTCGTCGACGCGGTTGAAGTCGACCACGTCCGGGTTGGCGACGTTGACGGTCTTGTACAGGGCTTCGTCGTGACGACCGTGCTGCCGTTGACCATGAGCGCGGCCGGCCCTCGGTCCCCTCGACCGCAACCGGGGCGGTCGCGCTGACGTACGGTGGCCGCGGTGGCCGCGGTGGCGGGCGCCGTCGGGCGGGCGTCGTCGAGCAGACGGGCGCGTCGGCGGGCGCGGCCTGCCTCGATCGCCGCCGCGGCCGTCAAGGCACCCCGCGAGCACCGCCGCCGCCACCCGCGGCTCCGGCGGGCCGTGTGGCCGCGGGCGGAGTCGGATCGTGTTGTTCGTTCGCGTTCGTCATGGCGTGCCGCTTCCCCCTCAACCTGAATCGGTTCGACCGATTGTCGAGGTTTATGAGTCACTGCTCCACCGCCAGGTCGTGGCCGCCGCCGGTGATCACGTTGGCCGGCGCTGCGGGCGGCGATCGGGGATGTCGTCGGGGCGGCGTGGTCGTCGACGAAGGCGATCTCGGTCTTGCGCGGATGAACGTGATCGTCCGCTGCCGCTTCGGCGCGGGCGCTCGGCTCGGCGGCGGCCACCGGCGACGACCGGCTGGTCGTCGCGGCCTTCGCGGTGAACACCCCGGCGTGGGCGGTGAACTCGGCGGGCTTGTCGGGCCGGGGATTGCCCCGCAGTTCCGCCAGCGAGACGCCCGGGCTGCGGCTGGCCGTGTGGTCGTTGGGCGCGCGCAGGACCATCCAGGGGCGGCCCGCGGTGCTGGCGACGTGGATCGCCTCGGCCTCCTGCGGCGCGACCTGCAGCGTCACGCTCCGGAACGCCGCCGCCGCCGCCGCCGCCGGGTCGTTCGGCGGGCCCTCGCCCTCGGCCCCCGTCGCACGGGCGCCGAGGCGCTGGCCGACGGCCTGCACCTTCACGTTCTCGACGATCGTGCGGGCCATCATCTCCTTCGTCTGCGGGTCGCTCATCGAGGCGAGGATGTCCACGCGGCACCCCGGCGCGAGCATGCCCGCGACGCTGCTGAACTCGTTGACCTCGACCGTGATGAGGCGCATGCCCGCCGGCACGAGGTTCTGGAGCCCCGCCGTCGCCCCCGGTGACGCCAGCAGCGCGTCGAGCACGACCTGGCCCTTCACGAGCTGCGCGGTGAGCACCCGGCCGGTGACCTGACTGAGGTCGGCGAACGCGCCGTCGGGGCGGGCGTCGCCGGTGACGGTGCCGAGCGTCACGTCGTCGGCGCCGATCTGGTCGCCCGGCGCGAGCGTGGCCTTGGCCACGACCACGCGGAGCGGCGCCGGCGCGTCGGCCGCCTTGCGCCCGGCGAGCACGCCCCGGGCCAGGATCGCGGCGACGAGGCCCATGACGATCGCGAGGCCGAGCGGAATCCAAGTGTTGAGTCGCATAGTGACCATCTCCGTGCCCGCCTCGGGCCTATACGGTTCTGTCGGCACGAAAAGATGTACGGTTTAGGACGTGCGGGAGGCCGGTGAGGCCGCGCGCGGCACGCGCGGGCGCTGAACCGGTGAGGCGGCGGTTCGACTCGGGTGGGTTCGACTTTGCAGGCGCGTTAATTCGACGCCGATAATGCGGTGGCGCGGACAGTCACGGGACACGTAACGCACCGTACCGAGCGACCCATTTCGAGCGTCCTCGGGCGACCGGCGGCGAGCCCTTCGGGCATGCGGCTAAAACGGGTGGATGGGTTGCGCGGATGCGCAACCAGCAGACTCGGGGGCCGCCTGCGGCCGCGGGCTATTCCTTCACCATGATGGTCGCGCCGACGAGTTGCTTCGTGGCCGAGATCATGTTCATCGGGCGGACGCCGACCGCGCCCCACGTGCACGTCACCCTCACCTTGATCGGCGTGTTGGTCGGCGCGGCCGAGACGCTGACGGCCGACTCGGCGAGCGTGTCCTTGTTCACCTGCACGATCGAGACCGTGTACTTCGTGGTCGGGATGCCGGCCGACGCCATCGACCGCTGGACCGCCAGGTTGACGCTGGCGCTGTCGGCGCCGGGCAGGATCGCGGCGCGCGAGCCGTCGCGGGCCGCGGCCTGGAGCGTTTGCTTGACGAAGAAGAAGTGCCCGAACTCGACCGTGCCGAACGAGAGCGACAACAGCACCGGCAGCACGAGCGCCGCCTCGAGGATCGCGTTGCCGCGACGCCCGCGTCCGGGAAAATGCCTGCTCGTTCGTCGCATATCCAGCTTTCCGTACCGCGACCCGCCTGCGAAAAGCGCCGGCTGCGGGAAGTTCCCCGCGCGTCGTGCGGCGTTCGCGTCGCGGACGTCCGCGGCGGGCTGCCGCGGCCGCGCATCAAGCCTGCCGGGCCGTTCCCGGCGCGGGCGGACGCGTCAGCCGAGCACGACGCAGGCCGTCGCGATCAGCACCGGCACGGCGTACGGCAGCGGCTTGTCGACGCTGCGCGGCGTGGACTGGCCGGCCTCCACGAAATGCCCAATGCCGGTCTCGCCGGCGTGCGCCAGCCCCATCGCCAGGACCGTGCTGTTGCGGAACAGCGTCCGCAGCCGCCCCTGGTACGCCGACTGCGCCAGCACGATGACCATGCCGATCACCGCCGCCGCCAGGAAGACGTACAGCACGTCCGCCGGCCCGAGCCACGCGCCCACGCCGGCCAGCAGCTTCACGTCGCCCCCGCCGAGCGCGCCGATCGCGAACATCACGAACGTGAGCCCGAACCCCACCAGCAGCCCCGCCAGGGCGTACCCCGGTGAAACGCGGCCCATCGGGGTGAAGCTCAGCGCGAGTCCCGACAGCACGAGGATGAGGTTCAGCAGGTTCGGGATGCGCCGCGCCCGCAGGTCGTGGACCGACGCCCCGACGAGCAGCACGAACATCGGGGCGAGCATGAGCAGGTCGTACGTCCGCATCGCTTCGTCACCACCCGCCGTCGTTGAGGCTCGTCCACTTCGCCAGGACCTTCGTCCCGACCGAGCCGACCACCGCGACCGTCGCGGCGGCGATCAGCCCGGCGATCAGCGCATACTCCAACACCTCGCCGCCCCGCTCGTCCGGGACGAGCTTCGACAAGAGGTCCCTATGGCGCCCTTCGTGAAGAGCTTCCCCCGGGCCTCCGCGCCGCGTATGACGACCACGAGGACGACGGCCCCGCGCGCCGACGCGCGTACGAACCGAACAAGGCCCGGGCCGGGCCGGGCGAACGTGTGTTCGCCCGCGCCGGCGCCGGGCCCTGAGGTCGTCGATCCGGCGGCCCGAACCCGGCACGCCACCCGAGGGTGGGCCGTGGTCCGCCCGGGGGTCGCGGCGCAGTGGTGGCCGAACCCCGGGATGGCGCCGCGATCGGCGGCATTACATGCCGTTGTCGACCGAGGTCCACTTGGCGAGGACCTTCGTCCCGACCGAGCCGATGACCGCGATCGCCGCGACGACGATCAGGCCCGCGATCAGCGCGTACTCGAGGACCTCGCCACCCTGCTCGTCACGGACGAGCTTCGACACCAGGTTCTTCATCGACTTCATGATCGTTCTCCTTCGACAGATCCACAGGTTCCCGCACGCGGCCCGCCCCCGTTTCCGAGGTCCGCGATCCGCAGCCGCGATCCCGACCCGTCGGGACCCGACGCCCCGGCACCTTGCCGACGCGCCGGGAGTTGAGCCGGTCGTGCCCCCGGCACTGGCAGCCGGCGGCCGGACCGAACCCGCATTCGCAATGGTCTCATCGGACGCGGCGACGACGCCCTTAAGACGCCCCGGCCCGGAATCCGCCGCCCCGGCCCCCCGCCCGGCCCGCGGCCGCCCCGCCGGCGCGTCACCGTCGGCGGGGCCGGCGAATCTTCCCTAGCTTTCGGGGGAGGGTCGGCCCTATCGTGTCGTGCGAATGAATTCTCGGACCCCGCCCCGCCCCGCCCGCCCCGCCGACCGTCGCGCCGGCGACGCCCGCGCGGGGTTCACGCTCGTGGAACTGCTCGTGGTGATCGGCATCATCGCGGTGCTGGTCTCGATCCTCCTGCCGGCGCTGGCCAAGGCGCGGCAGTCGGCGCAGCGGACGGCGTGCCTGAGCAACCTCCGCCAGGTCCACGGGTTCGTCCACATGTACGCGATCGAGTCCCGCGACCGCGTCCCCGTCGGCTACCGCGGCGGCCGCAAGGGGTTCAACAGCATGGTCTACTCCGGCACGAGCGGCCGCTTCGTGCTCTTCGGCCTGCTCCGCGTCGCCGGCCACATGCCCGACCCCAACGTCTACTACTGCCCCGCCGAGAACGACCCCCGCTCGATCCGCGGCTCGGACATCAACCCCTGGCCCCCCGGCCCCGAGGGCGACCCCGCGATCAACGTCGCCGCCGGCTACGGCTTCCGCCCCGAGGTCGAGATCCCCGACGACCCGGCCGACTGGAACGGCGTGCTGCCGAAGCTCACCAACTTCCGCAACAAGGCGATCCTCGCCGACCTCACCGCCAACCCGCAGCGCGTCGACACCCGCCACCGCACCGGCGCCAACGTCCTGTACGGCAACGGCGCCGCCAAGTGGGTCCCCCGCGACGCGTTCAACGACCCGCTCAGCCTCTCGATCGGCTTCAACGACAACGCCGACGCCCAACAGGACGAGATCTGGCGGCGGTTCGACGCGTACTAAGCCACGTACGGCAAGTGCTCGAACTCCTCCGGTGTAACGCGTCCTGGCCCGTCGTGCCCGAGTTGAGTTACAGTAGTTACTGGGCACGTGAAGGTCGCTACGAACGTCATCATCGCCCTGATCGCGATCGCCTGCCACGCGGCGCTGGCGATCAGCGTCTACCCGGGTGTCCTCAACGATCTGCTGTTCCGCGCGGTCCTTCTCTCGTTCCTGGTGGTGCCGGTAATCGGGCTGGTCTCGCTGGTCGGGTTCATCTCCTGGGCGCGCGAAGGCAAGCTCCGCGGTCTTCGCATCCCATGGACGCGGGCGGCGATTGTTCTTGCGCTCCTGTTCGGCACGTACGTCCTGCTGAAGTTCTACGTCCCGCGTCGCGTCGCCTTCGCGGCGTCCCGCGCTTCCTTTGAGCAGCTTGTGCCGCAGGCAACGCCGTCGGAGTATCGGGGCAAGCCACTCAACCGCCGTCTGGGCATCTACAACGTCGATGAGTACGCGGCGGACCCGCGCGGCGGGGTGTACTTTCGGGTTCACATCGGGCGCGATGGCATCGGGCCCGATCGGATGTCCTACGGCTTTACATACAAGCCGAACCAGGAGAGCACGCCGTTCGGTGCCGCGCACTATCGTCTCTTCCGGCTCGGGAACGACTGGCATTGGTTCCGCGCGTCAGACGACTGGTACTGAGGGCGGCTTGGCGCGCCCCTAAGCACGCCTCGCAGCGGACCGGGCGGGCGCCGCGGTCCTTGCCGTTTGTGAAGTGGTCGTCGCCCGTCGGCCGCTGAACGTCCTCCGTCAGCTTCCAGGGCCGCAGCTCATGGTCGATCTTCTTCTGGCATGGCTGGTCTTTGGATTCTTTGGCGCCTTCATCTGTTGGAGTCTGTGGACGGCGGAGTTTCGCTGGCAGAACGGACCACGTGTTCGTCGTGCCGAAACCCCGCTGCAGTACTGGTTCTGGACGGGCCTGTTTGTACTCGCGACGCTGCTCGTCCTGATGCTCGCGCTGACCCTGACGCTTGCACGCGAACCTGCGTAAACCACGCCCTCGGCTGCTTCACCTGCGGCGCGAATGTGCCGTCGTTCAGCGCGACGCGTTCCTCCACCTCACCCACTCTCCGGGATACGCTGGCGAAGTGGGAAAGACCAACGCCGCACGCGGCGGGCGGTAATCGACGGTGGCGTTCCGCCGTGCAGACGGTTCGCCCGACAACCCGGAGAGCCTGAATGATTCGATCGACAGCCGCGTTCCAAACCCTCCTCGCCTTCTCGCTGACCACGCCCCTCCCCGCCGGGGCCGAACTCCCGCCACCGCCCGCGCCGGCGAACTTGGCGCCGTGGAACGTGGCGTGGGGGGCGGAGGCGCCGGGCGTGATGGCGGCGGATCATCTGCTCGACAAGCCGGCCGGGCGGCACGGGCAGGTGGTGGCGCGGGACGGGCACTTTTACGCCGGCGACAAGCGCATCCGCTTCTGGGGCGTGAACGTCTGCTTCACGGCCAACTTCCCGCCGCACGACCAGGCCGACATCGTCGCCCGGCGGCTCGCGCGCGGGCTTCGGCGTGAACGCGGTGCGCGCTTTCCACCACATGGACAGCGCGACTTACCGTCGGGCATCCTCGTCGACGACAAGAGTTTTGATCTCCACGCCGAGGCGCTCGACCGCCTCGATTATTTCGTGGCCGGCCCTGAAGCGCGAGGGGATCTACACGAACCTCAACCTCCATGTCGGCCGGCGCTGGGGGCGGGTGCTGAACCTCGAGAACGCCGCGGCGCTGCCCTACCAGGACAAGCTCGTCGACCTGTACCACTCGAAGCTCATCGAGGCGGAAAAGCGCTTCGCTGCCGACCTGCTGAACCACGTCAACGCCTACACGAAGACGCGCTACGCCGACGAGCCGGCCGTGGCGATGGTGGAGATCAACAACGAGAACACGTTCTTCTACTGGGGCGGCGAGCAGATGCTGGCGAAGCTCGGCGAGCCGTACGCGGGCGAGTTGCAGAAGCTGTGGAACGACTGGCTCATCGAGAAGTACGCCACCCGCGGCAAGCTCGCCACCGCCTGGGTCCGCGACGGAGTCAAGGCGGGCGCGGCCGGCGGGAACGCCGCGGCCGTCAATCTCCTGCGCGACCCGGCGTTCGCCACGCTCGGCAAGGAGAAACCGTCGTGGGTCGTCGAGCGGCACGCCCCGGCGGACATGAACGTGACGGCCACCGACGGCGGCGCGCGCATCGAGGTGAAACAGGTTGACGGCGTCGAGTGGCACCTCCAGTTCCACCAGCCGGGCCTGAAATTCAAGGCCGGCACGTTCTACACGCTCTCGTTCCGCGCGTCGGCGGACCGGGACACGGCAGTGGGCGTCGGCGCTACGCAGGCGCACGCGCCGTGGCAGAACCTCGGCCTCGGCCAGCCCGTGCAACTGACGACCGAGCCGCGCGAGCATCGCCTCGGCTTCACCGCGACGGCGTCCGACGACGACGCCCGCGTCAGTTTCGCCGTCGGCGGCGCGGCGGCGACGATCCGCCTGTCCGACGTCGTGCTCCGCGAGGGAGGCCGCGAGGGACTGCGCGCCGATGAGAACCCGACCGCGGGCACCGTCCGCCGCTCGGGCCACGGCTCGCTCGACACCGCCGAGCGCACGAACGACTGGTACCGCTTCCTCCAGGCGACCGACGAGCGCTACTTCGTGATGATGCGGCAGTACCTGAAGGACGAACTCGGCGTGAAGGCGCCGATCACCGGCACGATCGGCATCGGCCCGATGGGGACGATGAGCCAGTCGCAGATGGACTTCGTCGACGCCCACGCCTACTGGGACCATCCCACGTTCCCCGGCGGCAGTTGGAGTTCGACGAACTGGCGGATGCACAACAAGCCGATGGTCGACGACCCGGAGCACGCGGCCGTCTGGACGCTGGCGTCGACGCGCGTCGAGGGCAAGCCGTTCACCGTCACCGAGTACAACCACTCGCACCCGAACGAGTGGCAGGCGGAATCCGTGCCTCTCATCGCCGCGCTGGCGGCCCAGCAGGACTGGGACGCGGTGTTCCTCTTCGCCTACTCGCACACGTCGCAGTTCGAGCGCGACGTCGTGAACAACTTCTTCGACTTCGAGGGCAACCCCCTCAAGATGGCCCACGTGCCGCTCGCGGCGCGCCTGTTCCACACGAGCGGCGGCGTGCAGCCGAGCGCGGGGCGGAACGTGGTGGCGATCGAGATGGACGAGATCCTGCCGACGGCGTCAAAGTACTACTACGAGCAGTGGGGCTTCCTGCGCGACGTGAAGCGGATCGACCCCGCCGCGGTTATGGCCCGCCGCCTGTCGCTCCGCTTCGACGGCGGCCCCGGCGCAGCCAGCGGCGAGGCCGACGCCCGCCTCCGCTGGGCCTCGAAGGGCTCGGCCACCGGCACCGGGCAGTTCACGCTGAACGATCCCCGCGGCATCGTCTTCGCCGGCTTCGCCGCCGGCGACCTGCCGCTCGACCTCGGCCCGCTGCGGATCGAGAAGATGGAGACGCCCTTCGCCACGCTCATCCTCGTCCCCGCCGACCCCGCCCAGACGATCCAGACCGCCGACCGCCTGCTGCTCTCAATCGTCGCCCGCGGCGGCAACACCGGGATGGAGTGGGACGCGAAACGCACGACCGTATCCGACCGCTGGGGCAGGCCGCCGGTGACGATCGAACCCGTCCGCGCCACGCTCACGCTGGCTGGGAAGCCCGCGGAGGTCGTCGCGCTCACCCCGGAGGGAAAGCCTGGCAAGGCGGTGGCGACCGAGCACGTCGACGGCAAGACGCGCATCACGATCGGGAGTGAGCCCACCGCGTGGTACGAGATCCGCCGACGGTAACTGCCGTCCCGGCCGATCGGGCGACTAGGAGTGATCCGGCCCGTCGGGGTGGCGTGCCGCTGTGTATCGGCGGGACTGCACGAACGCCCGGACGACGCGCGTCATTTTTCGCGCAGCAGGGGCACGTCCGTGAAGCGGACCTCGCCGTCCCAATACTCGGTGATGTCGATCGTCTTCTCGGCGACGTCGGCATCCGGCGTGAGCACGATGTCGACCCGCTCGATCCCCTCGAACGAGAACCCTTTGGGCGGCGCGACCATCGCGGCGGCGCCGTGCCCATAGGGTATCACGGCCGGGAACGTGAGTCGGCCCGCGGGGATGTCGCGCCCAGTCGCGATGACGCGGACGCTCCACGCAACCGGCAGCGGCCACGGCTGCCCGGCCTCGCGGTTGAAGGTGATGTACAGTTCTTCCACGACCGTCGAGCGTTGCACGCCCTGCGGGTAGGTGAAGTGACGCGCTCGACGGACCTTGATCGCGTCCGGCGGGACCGTGATGCCGCGTCGTTGGAAGGAGAACGTGTCGTTGATTCTCAGCCGCAGACCCTGGCGGACGAGTTCGGCCATCGTCGGATCAGGTTTCGCCGTCACGGTCGCGACGCCCGGCGCGGCGACGGCGAGCGGCACGGCGTGTGTCGGCCAAGTCGGTAGAACCCGCGGGACCGGCGGCAGGTTCGCGACGCCCTGCTCGAACATCAGCCCGTGTCTCACAGCCGGTGGTCCGCCGCCGCCCGGAGGCGTCCGATCCAGATCGATCCAGACGAGCATCGTGCCGCGCGCACCCGGCACGGAATGCGACCCGAACGATTCCATCCTGTTGCGGCCGATCGTCCGCACGGTTCCGTCGGCGTGTTGCGCGACGACGTTGAACGTCATGCCCCACGGTCCGCCGGCGGCGACGGTCGTTCCGAATACCGGCCCGGCGGCCGTGCCGAGGCGCTCGTCGCCGATCCGCAACCGGAGCGTGACCGGCCCCTCGAACCGCACGAGCGGTCGCACGACGATCGCCGGCAGGACCGCCTGATAGACGAACCGCTCCCACTCCGCAGCGGTGAGGTGGCCCGACACGTGAGCCTGCTGAAGGAAGTCGCCGTGCGCGGGGACCCAGGGGCGGGCGGTGTCGCCCTGGCGGTCGAGGAAGCGGGCGGCGAGCGACTTCACGCGCGCCGCCGGCAGCGTGCCCGCCCGCACGCGGCGCGTGAGTTCCGCCGTCGCGTCGCCGGCGGCCGCCCCGGTGCCGCGGGCCTCGAGGGCGAGCATCCACCCCGGCTCGTACTGTCGCGCCTGGGCGCCGCCGAGGCGGGCCGCCGTCGGCAGCACGAGCCACGCCGCCGCTGGCACGGCCAGCGCGACGCCCCACACGATCGCCCGCGGCCGGCGCTCGCGCCGGCCGACGACGACGGCCCGCCGCTCCCACCCGACGCCGCCGGAGCGCACGCCCGTCCCGCACTCCGGGCACAGCGCGGCTGCGGCCGGCTGGCCGTACAGGTCGAACCCGCACCGCCGGCAATGGGGATGGTCGCCGACGAGCCGGCCCCGCATGCCCGCCCGGATCAGCATGACCGCCACGAATAGGGTGATTCCAGCAATTACAACGGACAAGAGATCGACCGACATGAGATGACCCCCTCCTTCGCCGCGGGCGCCCGCGGCGAAGGCGCTGCGTACATCGCCGCGTGCCGTGGCCGCCACGCTCGGGCCCGGTGGCCGTCGTGGCGACAAGGATGCGGCACGAAGCTCGGCGCGATGTCGATCCGCCGATTTCGCCGCGATGATAACAGGGATTCCCGCACGGCCCGCATGACGAACCACGGTTCGAAGGTCGCCGAGGAGCATGTCGTTGAACTGGGATGCGAGCGCTTTGATCGCGCCAATCGGGGAGGAGCCGGGCGTCTTCGACGCCACCGCCGCCGAAGCGGCCGCGCCGCGCGGCGCTGGGGCGGATCGCGATCACCGCAGAACGCCCGACGCGCGCCGAGCCGGCGCCGGCTCACCTGCCCGGCTTGATGTCGCCGTCGGACGGCGCGAGGCGGCCGGCCTTCACGCGGTCGTACTCGTCCTTCACCCAGCCGATCGTGCCGGCGTTCTTCTCCATCCAGAGCGGGATCGGCGTGCGCAGGCCCTTCTTGTCGAGGTCCGTGAACTCGACGACCACGTCGTCGCGCGTGTAGCTGCTGAGGTCGTGCAGCTTGCCCATGTGGATGCAGTCGGTCGGGCACGGCTCGGTGCACAGCGCGCAGAACAGGCACTTGCTGTAGTCGATCGCGTACCGAAGCAGCTCGCCGTTCTTCGGGTCGGCCGGGTCGACGATCCCCTGCTTCTTGTCGAGCTTGCGCGGGCCGGTCTTGTCGATGTAGATGCAGTCGACGGGGCACGCCTTGGCGCACAGGTCGCAGGCGATGCACTTCTCAAGCTCGAACTCGTGGATGCCGCGGTAGCGCGGCGCGAAGCTCAGACGCTGCTCCGGGTAGCGGACGGTGACCGTCTTCTGGAAGCAGTACTTCAGCGTGATCTTCATCCCGGTCGCGATGCTCGTGACGGTGTCGAAGATGTTGCGGAAGTAACTGCGGACGCTGGTGTCGGGGGCCATAACGTGGGGGACTCGGTTCGAGACGGTGTCGCCCATTATCGCGACACGGCCGGCGGAAATCCAACGGCGGGCGGCGGGGCGGCCGAGTTGCCGGCGGTCCGGCGGCGATGGGCGGAGCGCTCCGGGCGCCGCGGGCTGACAGGGAAAACACGGCGACTCGGCTCGGCTGGCCGCACCGGCTGAAGCGAGCAACGGCCGACGCCCCGTCGTTCGACGGCGACCGCAGGACGATTTCTGACGCCGCGTTCGTCGCCGCGGTCGCCGGGCCTACAGGATGCTCCGGGCGCGGTCGAAGAAGAGGCGCACGACGTAGGGCAGGACCTCGTCCCGGCGCACGTCGCGGGCGGTCGCGTCGTCGATCCAATAGTGGTACTTCGGCTGGAGGGTCTGCTCGTAGAGCGACAGGCCGGCGTCGAACGGGATGACGGCGTCGCGCCCGCCGTGAACGAACAGCGCGGGCCGCGGCCAGAGGCGGCCGGCGTCGGCGGCGGGAGAGCCGAGGTCGGGGCCCGCGCCGTTCAACAAGCCGGCGACCGGCAGGGCGACGCCGACGACGAGGCTATCGAGGGGCGGTAGGCAGTAGCGCGTCGCGATCGGCCGCACGATCGACCGCGGGTCGTCGTACGCGCGGTACAGCGCCAGCGCGTCGAGGCGCTGCGATTCCGCGGCCGCGTCGTCCGCCGCGGCCGCGAGGAGCGCGGCGGCGCCGAGGCCCGACCCGAGGCCGAAGATCTCCCGGCTCTCGGCCGGCCGGTTGGCCAACAGCCAGCGGACGGCGCCGAGCACGTCGTGCCGCTCGGCCCGGCCGAAGCCGGCGAGTTGGCCGCCGCTCTGCCCGTGCGCGCGGAGGTCGATCGCCAGCAGGTTGTAGCCCCCTGGCGTCAGCTCGCGCGCCAGCGGCAGCGCGGTCGACTTGTCGCCGAAGAAGTCGTGGCAGAGGATGACCGTGCGGCCGCGGGCGCGGTCACCCCCGGGAGCCGGGATCCACCACGCGGCGACGCGGCCGCCGTCGGTGGCGTCGAAGCGGACCGTCTCGAAGGACACGTCGTTGGGGGCGCCGAGGGCCGCCCGCGGGTCGGGCGCGTAGACGACCTTCGGCCGGTAGGTCACGAGCAGCGCGATGAGGTACGGCAGCGCGACGGCGTAGAGGGTCGCGGCGCGAATCGTCTGCGCGATCGTCGCCCGCGCGCCGGCGCGGGGACGGCGTTGTCCGGCGTTCCCGAAGGCGCGGTCGATCCCGATCCGCAGCACCTCGTTGAACCCCCGCAGCAGGCAGAGCACCGCGGCCGCGAGGTAACAGGTGAGCAGCACCTGCGGGACCGACACGCGCCCCCGCAGTTGGTGGGCGTACGCGAGGGACACGATCAGCCCGACCGCGATGCCGACGAGGGCGATCACCGGCAGTGCCGCCAGCGGCCCGACCCGCCGCCGACGGCGCCACGCGTAGACGGCGAGGCCGACCGCGACCGGCGGCGCGGCGACGTGGAGCAGCGCGAGGATCGTCGCGAGGTGGTTCATGGGCGGGGCCCGCCGAATCCAGTGTCACGCCGTCGCGGCGCGAGGCGTCGCACTGGCCGTAGTGTAGCGGCTCGACCGGACGTCTCAGCAAATGTCGGTCGCCTTGCCGCCGTACCGGTCGCCTCGCCGAGGGCGCCGCCGCGATCGCTCGCGCGCCGCGGGTGAGATCGCCGCCGTCGGCGGCACCCCGTGCTGCTCCGTCCCCCACCGCCGGCGCCGGCGCGGATCGCACTGACGATTGTCAGGCGTCACCGCAGTTCCCGGCACTCTGCGAGTGAAGACGTTCGGTCTTGCGGCAACCATCGCCGCTGAAGCGACCACGTCGTGCGCGCGCTTGGGTGCGCACGTACGCCCCCTCATCCTTATGATATGGCGAGCGCCCATCCGGCGGATGGCGAGGGTCGAGGTGATGGTATGACGAGCGGCGAAATCGTAGGGATGTTGTCGGAGCGGTTTTCCGGCCGCGACGTCGAGGCCGTCCCCGGGGGCCTGCACCCGCGCGTGCACCTGAACGATGCGGCGGACTGGCCGGAGGTCGCGCGGTTTCTGAAGGAGGAGCCGAGCCTCGCGTTCGACTGGCTCGCCAACCTCGGCGGCATCGACTACGCGGCCGACGCGAAGATGGCGGTCGTGTACGACCTCTGGAGCGTGCGGCACCGCCACACGTTTGCGGTGAAGGTCTTCTGTCCGCGGCAGGCGCCGGCGGTCCCGAGCGTCGCGACGATCTGGCGGGCGGCCGACTGGCACGAGCGGGAGACGTTCGATCTCCTCGGCATCGATTTTCCCGGGCACCCGGACCTCCGCCAAATCCTCTTGGCCGAAGATTGGGAGGGCCACCCGCTACGGAAGGATTACGTTTTTCCGCGCGAGTACCACGGCATCCCCGGCAGCGTCGAACTCGATTGGCAGCAGAAGCCGGATTACCCGAAAGGGCCGGCGTAATGGGGCCGGCAATTTTTGCCGGGTGTTCGACTCAACATCGGCCGCGGGAGCGGTGTAGTAAGGCACGGACGGGTCTCCCGAATTTTCCACGCCTTTTTCGCTTGCCTTCGATGTGAGGGCCGTGTAAACTTGCCTGCATCAAACGAACGCCCGCTGCCGATGATGTCAGCAGGCAACTAAAAGAGCCATGAAGGCTCCGGTGGTTAACAGCCAACGGAGCTTTTTTTGTCGGGGGTATCCCCGAAGAAGGTTCCCCCCCTCCTTCTTCAACCCCCGACATTCATCTAAAGCTCTCAACCGTTCGGCCTCCCCTCCGGACGAATCCCCCAGTTGAGAGTTCCCCAGCCGCGGATTCCCCCCATCCGCGGCTCTTTTTTGCCCGCATTTTTCACGCTTTCGCGGGCGAGCCCCGCCGTCGCAACCGTTACGCCGCCTGCCGGTTCCGGTTCGGAGAATTCTGAGAAAGTCCTCACGCACGACGCTGCGGAACGCGAATCCGCCGAATGGCGGCCGCAGGACCAGACGAAGGCGCACGTTCGGCCAGACCGTAACCGCGACGAATGTTGCTGCCCCACGCTTGCGCGCTGCACCAGGCAAATCGCGCGATCGCCGCCGGGACGAATCGGCGGACGCGGTTCCCTCAGTTGGTGCCACGGATGCCCGCCTGCGGTCTTCAATTCTGGGTTCGAGGCTACGCCAGGCGGGGAAGCCTTCCATTCGTGGCTGCCGCGAAACCAACCGGGCTTCGACGCCGATCGAGACGGTCCGAGGGCCGAGGATGACGGTCGCTTCGTCACGGGGGGATGCAAACGAGCCGCGGGGCCCGGATTTCCGGGCCCCGCTCTTATTAGTTGAAATGGAGATGCGGCAGTTGCGCCAGGTCTACTTGTTATCGTCCTCCGCCGCGGCGCGGCCGGCGCGGTGCCGATGGCTGGCCGGCCGCCAGCTAGATTCCACTGGCTCCGCATGGCGCGGCGGTCGCGTCGTTCGCGCCGGCGTTCGCCTCGGCCACGGCGAGGTACTTGGCGTCGGCTCCCTTGCCGGTGTTGTACGACAAGTAGGCGAGCAGGAGCGGCGGGCGGACGTCCTTCGGGTTGGCGGCGGCGAGTTGGGTCAGGTCGTTCGTGACGAACGCGCAACCGCCCGGCACCGATGAACGACTCGAGGTCGTAACGCCCCAGCAGAAGTGCCGCCTCGGCCCCGACGCAAGCGCGCCGCAGTTCGTTCTCGGCCTGGCCGTACGAGGCGCGCCGAGGTGGGCGCGACCGGCCCAGCGTGATCATCGGGTTGTTGGGCGCGACGCGGGCGGCGGCGTCATACCTGCCGACGGCCGACGCGTACTTCCTCGCGCATCAACTGCTCGGCCTGCGTCAGGAGGTCGGCCAAGCCCTTGGCGGTGACGCCTGTGGCAAGGCTCTTCACCTCGAGCGGCTCGGTCGGCGTGGCCGCCGGCGTCGCCCGCCGCGCCGGCGGGCGACGTCGCAACCGTCGCCGGCGGCGGGACGATCATGCCGCCGCGCGCGGCGTTTCCTCCGTTCCCTCGTCGGCCCTCCGCTTCGCCGGGCCGGGCCGGGCCGATGCCGCGGCGTTCTGGTGCCGCGCGCTCCGGGGCGGGCGGGCCGGAGCGCCTCGCGCATCGTTCTGCCCAGCGCGGCGGAGGATACCGAAGTCGCTCCGCCTGCTGGTCGCTCGTCGCGCCGCCCCGCCGCTGCATGCGACGGACCATTTCCGCGTACGCGCCCTGCTGCGCCGGCGGGACGATCAGGTTCGCCGCGTCCCCTGCCCGGTGACGACGTTGCCGCCGAGCGTCGACTGCTGGACGTTCGAGTTGAGGTTGTCGTTCGGCAGCCCGGTCCTGGGCTGGCCGACGGTGTTCGGCAGCGCGTCGTTGAGCGGGCGGACGTTCGCGTCCTGCCCCGCCCGCTGCCCACGCCTTCTCGAGCGGGCGTCTCGCCGTTCTGCAGTGGCTGTTGCTGTTGTTGCTGTTGGGTGTTGCGAAGCGTTTGTTGCTGGCCCGTGCCGAAGGTGTTGGACTGGTTCAGTTCGTCCTGCATCTGGCGGACGGCGGCGTCGGTCATCTGGCCGCGATCGCCGGTGGGCGACAGCAGCGGGTCGGTTGAGGAGAGGCCGAGGCCGGGCTGGAGGTCGTTGCGGTTGAACTGCACGCCGTAGAGCGGCGACGCGCTCAGGACGGTGTTGCTGATCGCCGTCGGCGTCGTCTCGCCGCCGGGCAGGACGAGTTCCTGCGGCGGCTGACTGGTCGATGCCGAGGCGGCCGGGCGTCATCATCGCCCGCGGCGTCGCTGCCGCCGAGGTCGCCGCGGTAGACGTAGTTGTCGGCCGCGCCGGCGGTCGGCACGTAGTTGGCGGGCGGCGGCGTGGCCAGGGCCGAGCCGTAGAAGGCGGTGGGCCTGAGGAGGATATCGTTGCGGCGACGGCGAGCCGCGCTGCCCGCCGCCGAACGAGTCGCGGATGAACCGGTCGGAGCTGAAGCTGCCGCCGGTGATGCCGCGGAACTCCCGCGGGTCGTCGTAGCCGACGGGCCCGCGGAACCCGCGGCCGCCGGTGACGTTGCCGGTCACGATCTGGTTGCCGAACTCGTTAAAGCGCCGGCGGGTCTCGCCGACGTCGCCGTTGCTCCCGCCGCTGCCGACACGGTTGCTGGCGTCGCGCGCGTCGCCGCCCTGGCGGCGGAACTGGCGCGCTTCAGCGCCGGCCGACCCGACCACCAACGCGGCGGCGACGGCCGCGCGCGGATCCACGAGGTATTCGTCTGGCTCATGCTTCGCCTCTCAACTGCCCATTTCGACCATACCGGAACGCGCCGGCCCCCGTCATCAGACACCGCCGCCTCCGAAAAGTTCGCGGCGGGTCGATCGCGTGCACGACCGACGGGCGGAACCCACTGTCCGGAACAGTATACCAACGTCAGCCACGCCTGTCGGCAAATAAGTCGCCGGCGACGGTACGAAGGCGTGGCCCGGCGTCGCTTCATGGCAATGTGCAGGACGGGTGACGGTCGTTTCGGCCGACGTGGGTATGACGGTTCTCCCACCGCGGATGCTCAGTTGACGACGGGGGTCTATCCACGTCGCCCGGAGCGCGGATTGGTGAGGCGTTTGGCACGGAGGGACGACTGTGGGTCCACGGGAACGCTTTGGGTGAGCATCACGGCGTGGCCACCTGAGGTGGCCACGCCAGTGGATTTCGCGTGCGAATCGTGCAACTGAAGTGCAACTTTGTAGGTGCGTCGTGCGACGCGTTGTGCAGCTTTGCTAACGCCGTCTGCGAAAGAGTTCCGCGTCATGCGCCCGTCTGAGAATGCGCGCGTCGACGGGCTTTGACTCGGCCGAGCCGTGCTGTCGGAGCCAGATCGTCAGGATCACCATCGCGGCGAGCGACAGGAACTCGCTCTGCCAGTTCTGGAGCGACTCGTGCCAGAACCTGGCTGTCCCCATGTACTGCACGGTCGACACCGGGGACTCGCCGTGCGCCACCTGTTCGGCCGAGTGTTCGCGGGCCGCCGGCGGCGTGCATCAGGAAGCAGACGACGAAGAGGGCCATGAACGTGATGCTGAGCGAGTTGGCGTAGAGCCGTCGCCACGCCCCGCCGCGGCGGGACCGGCCAAGGGGCGTCGGCACGAGGAGGACCGGTCGCGGTCGACGTCCTCCTCCTCGTCCGGGTCATTCGACTCGGCCGACCCCTTCTGCCGCAGCCAGACCGTCAGGAGGACGAACATCCCCATCTGCAGGAACTCGCTCTCCCAGTTCTCGCCCGTCGCCTCGATGAAATGTCCGGTGCAGGTACTCGCAAGTACCCCACTTGCGCCTCGTTGTGCTGCGACTGCTCGGCGTTGTACTCGCGCATGCCGGTCCAGCTTTGGCCGAACCAGGTGCCGACGAACAGGACCAGCAGCACGATTGACAGCCCGTTCTCGCGCCCAGACGCCGCAGACCCGATTCCGTTTTTGCCGCCGGACGAGCGGGGCGTTACCGGTCGATCGGGCATGATGGTGCCGGTGCGTTCCAAGGTGTGTTCTCGCGCCACGGTTCGGTTCCCTCCCAAAGCCGGCCGCGTCAGAACTTCGGCAGGCGTTGCCGAAGCGTCAGGACCTCCGCGAACAAGTCACCGGACTCTGCCACCCGTGCAAGCACATGGTGTGCCTCGAATATGAGGGCGTCGGCGTTCCGCCGCGCGAGCGCGGCCTCCAGCTCGGCCCACGTCACCGGCGTCGACACGGTGGGCCGTTCACGGGCCCGGAGCGAGTAGGCGCAGACGGTCGTCTTGTGCTCGTCGTTCTGGCTCCAGTCGACGAAGATCTTGCCGCCGCGAATGTCCTTGCGCATGACGGACGTGACGCGCTCGGGGTCCTCGCGCTCGAACAGTTCGGCGACGGTGCGGGAGAAATGCTTCGTGTCGTCGAACGTGCACTTCGTGTTGAGCGGCACGTAGAAGTGCAGCCCCTTGCCGCCGGACGTCTTGGGGAAGCTCTTGAGGCCGAGGCGGGCGAGCGTGTCGCGCATGCGCAGCGCGATCGGGATGCAGTCGAGCAGGCCGGCGGGCGGGCCGGGGTCGAGGTCGAACACCATCATCGTCGGCCGCGTGACGTCGGTGGACTTCGCGAGCGACGTGTGGAGCTCGAGCGACGCGAGCTGCGCCACCCACGCCAGCGCGGCCTGGCTCTGGATGAGGCAATAGTTCACGCCCGACTCGCGCCGGCGGCTGGCGACGTTCGCCGTCGCCACCCAAGCCGGGCGATGCACCGGGCAGTTCTTCTCGTAGAAGAACGGGCCGGCCGCGCCGTTCGGGTAACGCTTGAGGGTGACGGTGCGGCCGCGCAGGTGCTTCAGGAGCGGGTCGGCCATCCGCACGTAGTAGTCGACGGCGTCGCGCTTGGTGAAGCCGGCGCCGGGGTACAGCACCTTGTTGAGGTTCGACAAGTTGACGCTCTTGCCGCCGAGGCGAAGCGTGTACGCGTTCACGTCAGCCGGGATCTCGGGCGGCGCGGCGGGTTGGCGTGGCTTGCGGGTGGCGGTGACGGTCATGCCGACTTCCTCCGCCGCCGTGCCGCGGCCGTGGGGGACGAGGTGGCGGCCGCCGCGACGGCGGGCGCGGATGCGCGGGCGCCGGCGCGGGCGCGGGTGCGGCCCTTCGGGGCGGCGCCGGTCACGCGGCCGTGGCCGTGGCCGTTGCGGGGCTTGGCCTGCTGCTGCTTCGCCTCGCCCTTGGCGGCGGCGAGGCTCGCCTCGAGTGCCGCCATCAGGTCGGTCGCCTTGGCCGTCTTCTTCTTCTCCGCCGGCGGGCGGACGGTCGCTTCGACGCCGTCGGCCTTCTTCTCGATCATTTTGCGCAGGCACTCGAGCCGCTCGTCGCGGTAACGCTCGGGGCGGAACTCGGTCGCGTGCGACGCGATGAGTTCCCCGAACGCTTTCAGTTCCCGCTCCCCCACCGCCGCGCCGTCAGGCGGGACGATGTCCAGCGCGTCGGTGGCGACGACCTCGGCGGCGAAGTGCATCGTCTCGAGGCACAGCGCCGACGCGACCGGCCGCAGCGCGGCCAGGTACTCGCGCTCGTGGAACACGAACCGCGCGATGCCGACCTTCCCCGTCCGCCGCATCGCCTCGACGAGCAGCTTGTACGGCCGCGCCGCCCCCGCCTGCGGCAGGACGTAGTACGGGCGGTCGTAGTAGACCGGGTCGATGTCGGCCAGGTCGACGAAGTCGGTGATCTCGATCGCCTTGGTCTTCTCCGGCGCGCAGTTCTCGATCTCGTCCTGTCGCACCACGACGAACTGCTCGGGCGCGACCTCGAACCCCTTGACGATGTGCTCGGGGTGGACCTCCTTGCCGTCCGACGGCCGGACGATCTTGCGCCGCAGGCGCACCTTGTCCTGGTCGTGCAGCAGGTGGAACGCGACGCGCTGCTCGCGCACGGCCGCGTACAGCTTGATGGGGATGTTGACGAGGCCGAACGACAGGGACCCCGTCCACATGGATTTGGCGGCTGCCATGGTGTTACCTCTGTGATCGATCGAGACGAACGCGTGGCCGGAGACGACGTGACGGCGATACGCCAGCGGGCGCGCGTCTCCGCACGCGCCGCCGCCCTACTTCGTCGCGCGCGGGGGTCGCTTCCCGTCACGCTTGTCCGCCATGCACGCGTGAAGTTCCTTCACGACGTCCTTCGGCTCCTTGTCGACGCGTAGCCCTTTGAACGCCGCCTGCTGGAGCAGGCCGCCGTCGGGCCAGCGGCGAAACTCGACCTCGGCGACGAGGGCGGGCCGGGCGAAGCGCACGTCGCGGCGCGGCAGCGCGTCGACGACGGGGCTGGCGTCGACCTCGAGCCGCTCGAGTTGCTCGACGATCGAGCGCGTCGTCGCGTTCGTGAAGCCGCTGCCGACGCTGCCGGCGTAGCGGAGGCGCTTGCGGGTCTCGTCGTAGTAGCCGAGTTGCAGCGCCCCGAGCCCGCCGCCGGCGCCGCGCTCGTTCGTCCACCCGCCGACGACGAACTCCTGGCGGAGCACGAGCTTGATCTTCAGCCAGTCGCCGGTGCGGCGGCCCGGCTCGTAGGGGCTGTCGAGGCGCTTGGCGACGATTCCCTCCAGCATGTTCGCCCGCGCCGCCTCGAGCATCTGCGCGCCGCGATCGACGTGCATCGGCGGGACCTGCCAATTCGGGCCCTGAATCGTCAGTTCCTCGAGCAGCGCGCGGCGCTCGGTGAGCGGCAGGCTCGTGGTCGATCGGCCGTCGAGGTGGAGGACGTCGAAGACGAAGAAGTAGGCGGGCACCTGCTTGCTGAGGCGCAGCGCGGTCGCGGGATCCTTCACCTTCATGCGCTTCTGGAGGCGCGGGAAGCTGGGGCGGTCGAGGTCGTCGAGCGCGACGATCTCGCCGTCGAGCACCGCCCGGCGGTCGCCGAGCGCGTCGCCCAGCGCCTGGAGTTCCGGGTACTGCACCGTCATGTCCAGGAGGTTGCGGCTGCTGAGCGTGAGGCGGCGGCCGTCCCAGTAGCAGAGCGCGCGGACGCCGTCCCACTTGTATTCGAACGCGTAGTTCGCACCGTCGGCTGGCACCGCGTCAGACGCGAGGGCGAGCATCGGCGCCACGGTGTGCGGCGCGGGCATCGGCGCGGCGACTCGGGCGCGCGGCGGGCGGCGTCGGGGACGGCGGACGGGGGTGAGTGCGGTGGTGGTCATGGAGGACTCTCACGCTGGGTCCTCCTTGACGGGGCACGACGGGATTCTGCCCTGAATCCATTCCCTTCCCTTGCACGCCCCCGACCGTAGCAGCGCCCGTGCCCGGCGCGAGCGCGCGATTACGCACCTTCCGTACCTGTACGCGGGAGTGGTAAGAAGTACGCACTTATCCGACAAGTGCGTATTTGTGCGAAATCTTCTGTTTTCAGCTGGAAAGAAGGGGTTATGGCGAAGCAGACGGCCACGAAGGTGACGGTTCTTCTATCCGACGAGGAGTTCCGCCGGCTTGACGCGTACTGCCGGGAACGGGGGTACAAGAAGAGCACCCTGTTGGCCCGGTTGGTGCGACAGTACCTCGACATGGAAGGTTTCGGCATCGGCCGCGACAACCCGTTCAACCGCTACGGCCGCGGGCCGGGTGGGAAGTGAGGCGGGCGACGGACGAATTGACGGTGAGGTGGGCCGCGGGACCACGGAAGCGAGGATGGAGGAAGACAGGATGCGGTGTGCGCGTACGCCGCCGCCCAACTTGCATGATCTACCTTCGGTCCTCCGTCTTCTCCGCCCCTCTCCGTGCCTCCGTGACTCGGCGCTTCAATCCTGCTTCATTCTGTTGGCGGCTCGCGCTCACGAGCCCGCGCCGAGCGTAGCCGGCGCGATGGTGGCGGCCGCATCACCCGGCCGCACGAACAACCGGCCGAGCAGGACGACCGCCAAGCCCGGCAGCGCCCACGCCATGCGGCCGCCGAGGAACGCGAGCCAGAACATCGGGCCCGCGATGAGGACGACCGCCGCCAGCACGGCGAGGGTGCGCCGCGTCGGGTCGGCGGTGCGGCTGCCGCGGGCGGGGATCATGCAGAGCCAGACGTAGGCGGGGAAGACCAGGGCGTAGAACGACATGAACAGGCGGTAGACGTTCTCGTTGGGGTCCGGGATCTGGCTCCCGAGTTTCAGCGGGCCGAGCAGAAGCGGCACCGCCCCGCCGGCCACGCCGACGAGCGTGCCGATGCGGACCTGCGGGTCGCCCAGCCCCCACCGCCGCGCAGCCCCCGCCAGTGTCAGGCGCTCGACCCCCCCGCCTGCACCATGAGGGGGGCGGCGCGCGCCCACGCGACCGCGCGCGACCGCAGCCCGCCCCGCAGCGGCAGGCCGCCGGACGCCTAGCCGCGCGTTAAGACGATCATCAGCAGGAAGAAGGCGCCGAAGCCGAGCGTGAAGGCGCTCGCGGCGGCGCGCGGCGCGGTCGCCTGGCGGGCGCGGAGGAACGTGAGGTCTAGGTACGGGCACAACGCGAACCCGAACACGCTCGCGGCCGACAGCGCCGCGAGTTCGAGCGCCGACCCCGCCCGCGCCTCGGCGGCGACGGTGAAGCCGTCGGCATTGATTCCGTAGGCCACGATCGCGCCGACCGAGAACAGGAAGACCGCCCCCGCCAGCGCCAGGTCGGCCCAGCGCCGCGCCCGACCGACCAGCACCATCGCCAGGGCGAGCACCGGCGTGAGCGCCAGCGCGATCCAGCCGACGAGCCCGCGGATGATCCAGTCGATGAAGAAGCCGTGGAACGCGATCGTGACGATCGAGAAGAAGACGCCGGCCCCGCGGTGCGACCAGGCGACGCGGTCCGCCGCGCCCGGCCGCGCCAGCACCCACCCCATGGCGGCGGCGCCGACGACGTTGGGAATCGCGAAGATGAACCAGGCGATCAGGCCGTAGTCGCGCACGAGCAGCACCGGCGCGAACATGCCGATGCACCACGTCCAGGACATGCCGAGGAACAGGGCCCAGCCGAGGGTCGATGAAGGGCCGGCGCCTTTCGATGGCGCGGCGGCGGTGGGGATCGAGATCGTTTCGGTCACGGCGGGAGTGTACAGCGGAGGGCGGCGGGGGCGAACCGGAAGATCGGCCGGGCGGAGAGAGCAGGTCGCTGATCGATTACGGGCGCGCCGGAGTCGGAATGACCAAGCCCCAATGGCCAACAAATGACCAATGTCTTAATGACCAATGGCGGCGGTGCGAAGGACGCGTTGACCGTCTGAAGCGGCTGATGTCGACGCGCGACGGAACGCTAGCGGCACACGCAACTCTTCGCCGCCAGGGCCACGGTATTCGTCTTCATTGGTCATTGAAGCATTGGTCATTTGTTGGCCATTGCGGCTTGGGCATTGGGACTTCCACCGCCCCGTGCATTGCCCGCAGATCCCGGCACCCTCACCGGCGGTTCCGCGCCTTCTTCGCCTTCTGGTGGGTCTTGGGCGTGACGTGGAACGTGGCGATCGAGTGGCCGACGCGCTTGTCACGCTCGCCGACCTGGCCGGCCTGCTGGAGCACGTCCATGTCGACGGTAATGTTGAACTCCTTGCCCGTTGCGATCAGCGCCTTCACGTCCTCTCGCGCCTTGATGCGGTAGACCGCGGGGCCGTAACAGGGGCGGAGGAACTTGTACTCGAGGTGCTTGCACACCACGGTGTAGTCCGCGCCGCAGATTCCGAAGACGTACCCGCCGCCGGCGATCTCGGAGTTGGCCAGCAGCGCGCCGCCGGCCATCGCGCGGTACCAGTTGCGGTTGAAGCGTCGGAACGGGAGGACCGCGCGGGCGGCGAAGGAGTTGGCATCGATCTCCTTCATCCGGATGCCGCTGAAGAACGCGAGCGGCAGCCAGATGAGCGAGGAGACGCTGTTCCAGAAATTGTCGCGGACGCTCAGCTTGCTGATGAACGCCTCAACGCGGTCGAACAAGGTCTGGCGACCCTCGGCCGTCTGAACGTGCCGCACGATCGACCCGCCACCGGCGGCCGGCGCGGGCGTGACGGTGGTGGCGGCCGGCATTTCGCCGGGCGGGGGCGGCTCGACGCCGGGGGGCACGTCGAGGTTGCGGAGCGCTTCGGCCTGCGAGGTAGATGCTTCCATCGTGTCCATCACGCGTAACGTGCGAACGGGGCCGTCCTTCGATCGCGTCGCCGAGGGCGAGGCCGGGCCGGGATTCTAGGGACGCCACGTCGTCCGGGCCAGAGCACCCGTTCTCGAACGTCGCAAACGTCGGACCGGAACCGGACGCGAGGGGTTTTCAGAGCTCGCGCCAACCCCGGGGGATGTGAGGCTGGGCCGCCTGAGACGGATGATGGCATTGACGTAGAAAGCGCCGCCACAGCTTTATTGGGTGACCCTGCCGTGCGCGACGTTCGCCGCCACGCCGGGCCACACGCTGCATGAGCTGTCCAGCTTGGTATGACTGTTGCTCGGTGACGGGTGAAGGTCCACACCAGCCACATGACCACCGCCGACCCAGCCCGTTCGACGCGCCGCCCGCGCAAGCAGACTTCTCTCCCCGGCCGCCCCGCCCTGATGCTCTGCACGCTCGTCGCCGAGCCGTTCGACGACCCGAACTGGCTGTTCGAGCCGAAGCTCGACGGCCTGCGCGTCTGGTGCCGGTTCGACGGTCGAAACGTCGGGTTGGTCAGCCGAAACGAGAAGCCGCAGAACTTCCAGTTTCCGGAGATTGTCGCCGCCGTTGAAGCGTCGCTCGACGCGCCGGCCGTCCTCGATGGCGAGATCGTCTGCGTCGACGAACGCGGGCGGTCGAGCTTCCGCCTCCTTCAGCAGCGGTTCCACCTCGAGGACGCGGCCGAGGTCCGCCGGCGGATGGAGCGGTACCCGGCGGTGCTCTACGTCTTCGACCTCCTGCACCTCGGCGGCCGCGACACGACATCGCTGCCGCTCGTCGAGCGGAAGCGCTTGCTGCGGGAGGCCGTGAAGTGGTCGGATCGCATCCGCTGGACCGACGGCACCCCCGCCACGGGACGCAAACTGCTGGAGCGGGCGTGCTGTGACGCGGAGGAGGGGATCGTCGGCAAGGCTCTGCGCAGCACTTACTACGAGGGGCGGTCGGCCGAGTGGGTGAAGATCAAGTGCTCGCAGCGGCAGGAGTTCGTCATCGGCGGGTGGACCGAGCCGCAGCGGTCGCGGATCGGGCTGGGCGCGCTGCTCGTCGGGTACTTCGCCGACGACGGCGAGACGTTCACGTACGCCGGGAAGGTCGGAACGGGGTACACGGCTAACACGCTCCGCGATTTGCGTGGCCAATTGGACAAACTCGGCCAGACGACCAGCCCGTTCGGCGCGGGCGACCCGCCGCGCGGCGCGCACGTGCACTGGGTCAAGCCGCGGCTCGTCGCGGAGATCGGGTTCGCGGAGTCGACGCAGAACGACCTGCTCCGCCAGCCGCGTTTCGAGGGACTGCGAATGGACTAGAACCCGTCGGCGTTCGGCCGCGAGCGGCCGAAAAGTGCGACGGCGGTCAAAGCGAAGTCGGCCGGAAAGCCCACGACGAGGCAACGCGCCACCGCGAACGACGCCGCCACCCCGCCGGAATTGTCGCTGGCCGAGTACGAGCGCAAGCGCGACTTCACCAAAACGCCGGAGCCCAAGGCGAAGATCGGCAAGCCGAACGCGCGGCCGATCTTCGTCGTCCAGGAACATCACGCGTCGCGGCTGCACTACGACCTCCGCCTGGAGGCGGGCGGCGTCCTGAATAGCTGGGCGGTGACGAAGGAGCCTTCGGCCGATCCGTCCGTGAAACGGCTGGCCGTGCGGACCGAAGACCACCCCCTCGCCTACGCCACGTTCGAGGGCGACATCCCGCAGGGCGAGTACGGCGCCGGCCACATGACGATCTGGGACGCCGGCACCTACGACCCGCCGCGCGGCGCGGCGGACATTTCCGCCGGCCTCGCCACCGGCAAGACTGAGGTCACGCTGCACGGGAAAAAACTCGGCGGCAGCTTCGCGCTGGTCCGCATGGCCGGCCGCGGCCGGGGCGACAACTGGCTGCTCATCAAGAAGAAGGACGCCCACGCCAAGCCGGCGGCTGTCGATGCTTCGGAGGACGCGACGAACGGAGCGAGGAAGAAACGAGCGAAATCGGGGAAGTCGTCAAAGGTGTCCGCCGCCGCGCGGGCAGTCGTCAAAGGCAAGCCCCAGCGCGTCGAGTTCACGCACGTCGAGAAGGTGATGTACCCCGAGGCGGGGCTCACGAAGGGCGACGTGCTGAAGTACTACCTCGATGTCGCAGACGTCCTGATCCCGCACCTGCGCGACCGCCCGGTCACGCTCGAGCGCCTCCCGGACGGCCTCGGCGGGACCGCGCCCCGCTTCTGGCAGAAAAACACGCCGGCCTACTACCCGAAGTGGATCCCGCGCGTCGAGCTGCCGAGCGAGCGGGGCAAGCCGGTGCAGTACGCGCTCGTAAACGACGCGGAGACGCTCGCCTACCTCGTCAACCAGGGGACGCTGACGTTCCACACCTACCTGTCGCGCGTCCAGACCCTCGACCGCCCCGATTTCATTGCCTACGACCTCGACCCGGGCTCCGCGAAGTTTGCCGACGTTGTCCGCATCGCGCGGACGCTCCACGACATCCTCGACGACCAAAAGGCCCGGTCGTTCCCCAAGACCTCCGGCAAGAGCGGCCTGCACATCCTCGTCCCCTGGACCGGCGCCGGCGGCTACGACGAGGCCCGCGCGTGGGCGATGGGCAACGCGCTGCGGGTCGTCGCGGAGTTGCCGGACGTCGCCACCGTCGAGCGGCGGAAGGATGACCGCGGCGGCCGAGTGTACGTCGACGTCATCCAGAACGCGCAGGGCCACCACGTCGTGCCGCCCTACGTGATGCGGGCGGTGGCCGGGGCGACGGTGTCGACGCCGCTGGAGTGGAAAGAGGTGACCCCGAAGCTCGACCCGAAGAAGTTCACGCCCGCCGTCGTCCTCTCCCGACTGAAGCGGAAGGGCGACCTGATGGGCGACCTGCTGACGGCCAAAGGGTGACAGGCAGCATGAGGCACACCTCCCGCATCATTCCACTCGTGCTGATGCTCGCGGCGCTGGCCGTTCGGGCAGAAGAGCGTCGGCCGCCTGCGAGCACGGGGCCCACGAATCCGCTGATCGGCCGGTGGGAAGTCGTTTCGATCGGGAAGCGCCAGATCGCGAGGGCGCTCACGCCGATCTGGGGCGTGGACGCCAGTCACATCACGGTGACCGACCGGGAGGGCGAGCCGATTAGCCGGAACTCGTACTCGATCGACCGGTCGAAAGAGCCGCCGGAGTTGGTGATGAAGGTGGCTGGCGAGAAAGATCGAATCGGGTGGTTTCGCTTCGCAGGGGACGACCTTCAGCTCCTCATGACGATCAATACCGGCGAGCCACCGACATCGTGGGAGGATGGGAACGTACTGGTCCTTCGGCGGGCGCCAAAAAAGTCGACCTTTCAACCTACCACCGACGTCAGGAGCGGGACTCTGCAGTGACTGCGGAGACGTCACCTATATGTGGTGTAATTCTCCCGTCCGGCACCGTATGTTGTGCCGTCCGCGACGACCTGTCGGAGGCTGACGGAGTTGCGGTAGCATTTGTCACGGCTCGGCGGCCCCGGGAGATAACTGCGCGCCGATCCACCACTTGTGTCCGCTTTTCGATTTCTATCCACCACCTCCTGGCGCACAGGCGGTGGATAAGTTGTGCCCCTGTTGAACGTCGCGCGGCCCTGCCTGTTTTTTCGGTTAACCTAACCCTCGCAATGCTCGATCGTTAGCACCTCGTTTAATCGCGCCTATACCAACCTTGGCAGAAGAAGTTCTTGTCCTCTACCAGATGTAGTGTATAGTCCCGCCCCGTGTGGCCGATGAACCGTGGGGCGGACGGGCGGCAGAAACGGGTGGGAAAGGGCAATCGTCGGCACACTGATTGTAATGATCGCGTGAGCCGCTTGTCAGGGATGAGCCGGGCCGAAGGGCAACGTGCTGTGCGCCGTCGTCAGGGAGGATGACGTTTGCTTCCGGGCCGCGTGCACAGGAACTGAAGGGTCGTTGACTTCGACGTAAGCCTCGACGGACGCCGGCGGAAGGTGACGTAACAATTCACGTCGTTTCCCTCTCCCCCCGCCGCCCCGTCGTCGCCACAATTTCCTCTGGGTCCTTCGCGACAGTGAGGCGAGCCGCTCCATGGGCATTCTCTGCGACACGCAAATCCGTGAACTGATCGGCATCGAGCCGTTCGAGGAAAACACCAAGCGGCCGGGCAAGATCAGCTTCGGCGTATCGAGCTACGGGTACGACCTGCGGGTCGGCAGCGCGTTCAAGATCTTCACGAACGTCAACAGCGAGATCGTCGACCCCAAGCGGTTCAGCGAGAAGTCGTTCGTGACGGTCGACACCGACGAGACGGGCAAGGACCACGTGCTGATCCCGCCGAACAGCTTCGCGCTGTGCGAGACGGTCGAGACGGTCGAGATGCCGCGCGACATGCTGGCGATCTGCGTCGGCAAGAGCACGTACGCCCGCTGCGGCATCATCGTGAACGTGACGCCGATCGAGCCGAGTGGCGCGGCAAGATCACGCTCGAGATCAGCAACACGACCCCCCTGCCGGCCAAGATCTACGCCAACGAGGGGATCGCCCAACTGCTGTTCCTCAAGGCCGACCGCGTCTGCGCCGTCAGCTACGCCGACAAGGCCGGCAAGTACCAGGACCAGGTCGGCCTGACGCTGCCGAAGGTTGATTGAGCCCGCCCCACCCGTTTCGTCGTCAAATGAGCAAGCACCTCGTCATCCTCTCGCTCGCGGCTCGTCGCCGCCGGTCTCGGCGGGTGCGGCGGCGACCCCGAGAGCGCGTCCGCTGCGGACGCCCGGGCGTTCCGCAACCGGCCGGTGACGACGAAGCCGGTGATGGATGAGAGTTGGGAAAGCACGCCGCTGCCCGTCGCGGCCGAGGCGGTCGCGGTGAAGGAAGGTGTCTCGCCGCTCGTCTACATGACCGAGGGCCGCGGACGGTTCCGCGTCACGGATGCCACGACTGGCAAGCGCTGGCCGAGTCGTTCGGCGCCGGCGCAGACGATCCTCCGCGTCGACGACCGGTACGGCGTCGTGTTCGGAAAGGTGACGCTGCTCGACGGCCCCTGCCGCGCGGCCGCAAGTACGCGATCTCCTCCAGCCCGAGGGATCGAACGTGGCGAGACGGGGCACGCTGCGGCCGCGACCGCGGTGAGCGATCACGACGCGGATGACTGCGAGCGCGACGGGCTGGATCTGATCGAGGTCAGCATTGAGGAGCGATGAACACGCGAAGCACGAACGACATCACGCGAGGCCTAACGCTGCTCGTCGCCGTCGCAGCTCTCGCCGTCGGCGGGTGCTCGATCGACGGCGGGGAGACGGAGCAACTGCGGCCGCGCCGGGACGACCGCCCCCGCCGCGACGACGACGCCTACGGCCAAGCGCGACCGGTCGGCCGAGCCGCGGGCCCGGGCCGCGGGGATTCCCGCCGCCGCCCGCCTCGCCAACGAGGGCAAGGGCCGCGTCACGTTCACCCCCAACCGCGACGGCGTCGTCTTCGTGGAGGACACGCACGACCTGAAGCTGCTGCTCGAGACGCAGCTCTTCGAGGGCGAGACGATCACCGTCGACTCCGTCGGCGACGTGATCGAGGTCGACGGCAAGCCGCTGTCGGGGCCGAAGCGGATGCGCAAGCTGGCGAACGACCACCGCCACCGCATCTACTTCTACGGCGAGCCGACGAAGATCGCCCGAGCCGCGACGCCGACCGCGACCGCCGCCCGGCCCGTGATTTTGGCCGTGACCGCGACCGCGACGTGCGCTACTAAGATCGGGGTCGCGTGGATCGACGGCCCGCGAATGACACCGAACGCACCGGAGGCGATATGAATCAGTGGAAGACGCTCAAGACAATCGCGGCCGCAGCATTGCTCGGCATGATTGCCGCAGGTTGCGCGACCAAGGGCGCGCCGTGTCCCCGCCGGGGCCGACCGCGTCGCCTCGGGCAAGGGGTGAACTCACGTACAAGGCCACCGACCCGGGCGAAGCGTTCGTGCTCGACAACGAGGCGAATAAGATCGTCTGGTCCGGCCTGCTCCGCAACGGCGAGACGGCTTTCACGATCGCGCTCCGACGACGACCGCGTGTCGGTCGGCCTTCAGACCGTCGCCGAGCCGGAACTCGACAACGACCACAAGTACACCGTCTACCTCCGCAGGGACTAACACCGACCGCGACGTCATCGTAGATCGCTCCCCACCGCGGCGAGCCCTCTCGGGCCGCGGCCGGAGTCCTATTGTCCTTATGCGTAGTGCGTATTGCGTAGTGCGTAAGAAGAGAAAAAGACGCGCCTCGCACTTCTTCTTACGCACTACGCAATACGCACCACGACTTAATCACGAAGCAGTCCGCCGCACGCAGCCACGCAAGGAAAGGGAAGTTCAATAATGAAGATCACCCGCCGATTCACGAAGCAGGGGACAGGACGTTTACTCGACGCTGCAGTACGAGAGCGCACGAGCCGGATCAGCAACCCGGACGGCTCGGTCGTGTTCGAGATGAACGACGCCGAGATCCCCGCCCAGTGGTCGCAGCTCGCCACCGACATCATGGTGAGCAAGTACTTCCGCAAGGCGGCGTCCCGCAGGTCGACCCCGAGACCGGCTCGCCGATGCGCGACGCCCAGGGGCACGTCGTGACCGGCCCGGAGAAGTCCGCCAAGCAGGTGATCCACCGCCTCGCCGGGTGCTGGCGCTACTGGGGCGAGAAGCACGGCTACTTCGACACCGCCGAGGACGCGCAGGCGTTCTACGACGAGCTCGCCCACATGCTGCTGCACTCAGATGCGCGCCCAACAGCCCGCAGTGGTTCAACACGGGCCTGAACTTCGCCTACGGCATCACCGGCCCGGCCCAGGGGCACTACTACTGCGACCCCAAGAGCGGCGAGATGCTCCCGCAGCCGCGACGCCTACTCCCACCCCCAGCCGCACGCCTGCTTCATCCAGAGCGTGAAGGACGACCTCGTCGGCGACGGCGGCATCATGGACCTGTGGGTCCGCGAGCGCGGCTGTTCAAGTACGGCTCGGGCACCGGGTCGAACTTCTCCCAGCTCCGCGGCGAGAACGAGCCGCTCAGCGGCGGCGGCAAGTCGTCGGGCCTCATGAGCCCTGAAGATCGGCGACCGCGCCTGCCGGCGCGATCAAGTCCGGCGGCACCACCCGCCGCGCGCCGCCAAGATGGTCTGCCTCGACCTCGACCACCCGGACGTCGAGATGTTCGTCAACTGGAAGGTCCGCGAGGAGCTGAAGGTCGCCCGCGGCTCGCCGAGGGCATCAAGCACCTCCCCAAGGAGCAGCAGGACACGGCCAGCCGCCTCGGCCTGAAGCTCGACTACGACTTCAACGGCGAGGCCTACTACACCGTCAGCGGCCAGAACTCGAACAACTCCGTCCGCATCCCCAACGCGTTCTTCAAGCGCTGGAGCAGGACGGCGACTGGACGCTCACCAACCGCACGAGCGGCAAGGTCGCCAAGACGCTCAAGGCCCGCGACCTGTGGGACCAGATCTCCTACGCCGCCTGGCGATGCGCCGACCCGGGCGTGCAGTACGACGACACGATCAACCAGTGGCACACCTGTCCGCAGTCGGGCCGCATCAACGCGTCAAACCCTGCGTCACCGGCGACACCCGCGTGCTCACGCCCGGCGGGATCTGCCGCGCATCGACCAGATGATCCACCTGCCCGCCCGCGTCGTGACGAACCTGCACGCGCGCAGGAGGTGCACGTCGTCGAGGAGCGCGTTCCCGACCGGCACGAAGGACGTGTTCGAGCTCCGCACCGCCGGCGGCTACGCGCTGAAGCTCACGGCCGACCACAAGGTCTGGACCGCGCAGCCGCGGCTGGGTCGAGCGCAGCACCTCACGAGCGACGACGAGGTGAAGCTCCCCAGCCAGCCGGCGAGCGTCAACGAGATCGGCGAGCCGCAGGACGCGAAGTTCTTCCAGCTCCTGGGCCTGTTCCTGTCCGGCGCCAACACCCGCCTCGACGCGCTGCGGCTCGACGCTCCGCCTCAGCGACACCGCCGCGATCGACGACTTCGCCCGCTACGTCGCAGACCAGTGGGGCCAGCGGCTCTACGGCGACGACTACGTCAACGCCGCCATGGTCGACGGCGCGCCGACGCCGCTGCCACAATGCCCAAACTGCGGCGACCGGCGGCTCGTCCGACACGCTGACGATGACGCTCACCAACCGCCGGCTGCTGAGCCGCCTCAAGGCGTTCCTGCGCTTCGACGCCGGCCGCCGCCGCCTCGGCGACGACGTCTTCACCGGCGGGCTGGCCGCCCAGAAGCACCTGCTGCGCGCTGTTCACGGCGGACGGGCAGTCGTCAACAACACACTCCAGCTCACGAGCGACAACAAGGGCCTGCTGGAAGACCTCCAGCTCCTGCTCCTGGGCTTCGGCATCCAATCCGGCATCACGGACGACGCCGGCTCTGACGGTTTAATTGGCGACGGCGGAGCCGCCGCCACGAGCGGGGGCGAGCCCCTGCGGAGCTGCTGTCCGATCGACCGGCCGCACACGTCGAGCCTCCCGTGGCTCCGCGTAGCGCGCCGGGCCTGCGCAGTGGGGTGGCCTGGCCCCGTTCGTTCGCGCGGCGACGCAGAATCGAGACGCCACGGCCTGCGGATCGACCCGGGCAGCCTCCGCTCTTTTGCCAAACACGTCGGCCTGCTCCCGGGCAAGAAGCTCGAGCAGCTCGCCGGGCGCCGTCTCCTTCGCGATCGCGAATCCGTCGCGGTCCGGCGGGGGCAATTATGACCACGTCGCCTCGCTCCGGCCGATCGGCCGCCAGCAGGTGTTCGACCTCACCGAGCCGACGACCAGCTCTTCGTCGCGAACGGGCTGACCGTCCACAACTGCTCGGAGTACATGTTCCTCGACGATACGGCGTGCAACCTGGCGTCGCTGAACGTCCTGACGTTCTACGACGCCGAGAGCCGCCGCTTCGACGTCGAGGGGTACCGCCACGGCTGCCGCATCTGGACGATGGTCCTGGAGATCTCGGTCCTCATGGCCAGTTTCCCGTCCGAGGCGATCGCGCGGCTGTCGTACAAGTTCCGCACGCTCGGCCTCGGCTACGCCAACCTCGGCGATGCTCATGCAGGCCGGCATCCCCTACGACAGCGAGAAGGGCCGCCGCGGTCTGCGCGCGCGCTGACGTCGATCCTCACCGGCGAGACGCGACCAGCGCGGAGATGGCCCGCGAGATGGGACCGTTCCCCGGCTACGAGCAGAACAAGGCCGACATGCTGCGGGTCATCCGCAACCACCGCCGCGCGCCTACGACGTCGACCGCGACCTCCGCGGTCAGAAGGCCGCCGGGCCGTATGAGCGGCTCGACATCCACCCGGTCGGCATTGACGCATCCCAGTTCAACGACATCGACTCGATGGCCCCCGCTCGCTCTGGCCAAGCCGCGCGAGTGCTGGGACCGGGCTCTGCAGCTCGGCGAACGCCACGGCTACCGCAACGCGCAGACGACCGTCATCGCCCGACCGGCACGATCGGCCTGCTCATGGACTGCGACACCACCGGCGTCGAACCCGACTTCGCGCTCGTGAAGTTCAAGAAGCTCGCCGGCGGCGGCTACTTCAAGATCGCCAACCAGTCGCTCACGCCGGCCCTGCACGCAACCTCGGCTACGACAATCAGCAGGTCCACGAGATCCTGCAGTTCGTCATGGGCACCCTTACGCTCCACGACGCGCCGCACGTCAACCACGAGAAGCTCCGCAGCCTCGGCTTCACCGAGGCTGAGCTGACCAAGATCGAGACCGCCCTGCCCGGCACGTTCGAGATCAGCTTCGCGTTCAGCCCCTGGAGCCTCGGCGCGGCCGTCATGAAGCGCCTCGGCGTCGCCGAGTCCGAGTGGCAGGACCCGAAGTTCAACCTGCTCCGCCACCTCGGCTTCACGAAGAAGCAGATCGACGAGGCGAACGACATCATCTGCGGCCGCGGCACCGTCGAGGGCGCGCCGCACCTGAAGGACGAGCACCCGCCCGTCTTCGACTGCGCCAACAAGTGCGGCAAGACCGGTAAGCGGTTCATCGCCGTCGAGGGCCACATCCGCATGATGGCCGCCGCCCAGCCGTTCATCACCGGCGCGATCTCCAAGACGATCAACCTGCCCAACGAGGCGACCGTCGAGGAGATCAAGGGGTCGTACCTGCTGTCGTGGCAACTGGGGCTCAAGGCCAACGCGCTCTACCGCGACGGCTCGAAGCTCAGCCAGCCGCTCAACATCAAGAGCGACGAGGACCTCGAGGAGCAGACCGACGAGGAGGACGAGGACGCGGTGAAGGATGCCCAGGAGGAGGTCGCCCGCGACGTCGCGATGGCGGCGACCGCGTTCTCCGAAATCCACAATCCAAAACCCAAAATCGCCTCGGATAATCTCGCCCCCGCCCAGACGCACGTCGTGGAGCGGATCGTCGAGCGCATCGTCGAGCGCCCGCTCCGCCGGCGGCTCCCCGACACCCGCCGGGCCCTGACGCACAAGTTCGACGTCGCCGGGCACGAGGGGTACATCACGGTCGGCCTCTACGACGACGGCCAGCCGGGCGAGGTGTTCATCCGCATCGCCAAGGAAGGCTCCACGATCGGCGGGCTGATGGACACGATCGCCACCCTCGTGTCGGTGTCGCTCCAGTACGGCGTGGGCGTCGAGTCGCTCGTCCGCAAGTTCGAGCACGTCCGCTTCGAACCGAGCGGCATGACCCGCAACGCCGAGATCCCGATCGCCAAGTCGCTCGTCGACTACATCTTCCGCTACCTGGCGATGGAGTTCGTCCCCGGCTACCGCGCCGCCCACGCCCCGCAGCGCCCGGCGAAGAAGATCGAGGCCAAGCCCGCCGACCCCAAGACCGAGGCCAAGAAGTCCGGCAACGGCCACGGCCCCCGCATGGAGATCGACGCCGAGCCGATCGAGCACGCGGAACTGGACGACGACGTGCTGAAGGACGCCCACAGCACCCACCTGCAGGCCCCGGAGGTCGGCGCCCCCACGCCCTCCGCCCCCACCCTGCGACTGGCGGTGGTGGCCGACCCCCTCAGCCAACAGGGCAGCCACATGCAGGCCGACGCCCCCGCCTGCGACGTCTGCGGCAGCATCACGGTGAGAAGCGGCACCTGCTACAAGTGCCTGAATTGCGGCAACTCGATGGGCTGCAGCTGATCAAGATGATTGACAAGTAACCCACAACCCGCGGCCGGGAGCTCTAACGGGCTTCCGGCCGCTTCGCGGAAGTAACGAATTTCCGCTCGCGACTCTTGAGCAATAGATGACCTTCACACTGAGGCTAATCAACGTCGCGGTCGTCTCGGCGATCCTGATCGCCTTAGGGCTTATCCCCAGCTTAGCAACCGTCCGCGAAGAGCGATCAGACGGAACGTCCCGCATCACGGGCGCTGGCGGAGCATGCTTGATCCTCGCTGGTTTGGCGCTGACCCTCACGATCGGTCAGGCGATCTGGAAGGAAAAAGACAAGAAGAAAGAAGAGGAAGCCGCAGCATTTGAGCGAGAAAGGACGACGCGGGAGATTGTGCTGTCGGGTCAACCGCTGAGGACTATTGAGCTACGGCTCCGATTTCACGGCGTCCGTCGAGAACTTCTAGAAGCGTTTGAAGAGAATCGCCGAGCCGAAGCTGAACATCTCGGAAAAGTCTCCTACTCGACACGGCTTGAACATGAGTTCGCGCCGAGCTACCACCGCAAATACGTCGTGCATCCACTCATGGAGATGATGCTGTCGAATAGGCCGGTGAAACTCGCAAGCGGCCACATCACGGTCTTCTCCATTGACGATTCCGACTCATTCGTCCTACCGTTCGGCGACCTCGCGCAATGGGGACGAGATGAGACGGAGCGGAGCATTGCATTGGACATAGCGGCAGGTGTTCAGCTGCGAGGTGACGTTACGTGCGAGAACGCCGATGGTGTTAGGACGCGACGGAACAGCGGAGACATGCGCGCCAAGTCAGATGGGAACGACGTGGAATTGCTGTGGCGACTGAGATCGATCGACCTTGCTGACTGCATTGACAAGGCGTCTGAAAGTACGGCTATCACAGCCGCAATTCCTCGGCGGGTGCGGATCGTTTCACTCGATTCTGAACCTGATGATCATAGCCGCGAAACGATGGCGAACCTTTCGGACGTCCCAAACCGCCCGTGGGAGCCCAACATGCCTCCGCTCTACGACGGCGATGGTGAGCCTGATGCCTTCAAGTCTTGCACCCTCACATTGATCTACAACAACCGGCCGGAGGTCGCAGCTAACTACTCGATCCGAGAGTTGGGATCGTTTAAGACAGACCAGAACAAACACCCGTGGTGGTTAACTGCTTACGCCACGATCTTGGAAGGTATGCGCACCGACGCTTAAGGGCCTTGCGTCTGCGATTGCAGATGCGCCCAATTCCTCAGGACGCGCAGCTTGGTGCGCCGGATTGATATCATCGCCTCATGAACAGCCCTGTGCAGATCGACCCCGAGATCCTGAGCGGCACGCCCTGCTTCGCGGGGACTCGGGTGCCGGTGCGGACGTTGTTCGACGTGATCGCCAACGGACAGACGGTCGACGACTTCCTGCATGGCTTCCCAACCGTTGAGCGCGCGCAGGTGCAGGCCGTTTTAGAGTTGGCGCGGGACCGCGTGATTGCGAGCGCAATCGCCGCCGCCAGGTGAAGGTCCTGCTCGACCGTAACGCACGATGA
>JAUJNJ010000120.1 GCA_030448225.1 Phycisphaerae bacterium | reverse complement strand
AACCCCGGCCGCGCCGGCGGCCGGGCGGGACTGCTAGTGAACGAAGCGCGGACAGACGGCCGCGATCGAACCAAGGGGACTATTTCCGCGGCGGCGCACACCACGCCGAATCCCGCGTAGGGAAGGAGACGGGTATGTTTCATCGCAATCGCCGGCTGCGTTCGGCGGTCGCCGGCGCCCTCGGCATCGGGGGCGTCCTGGGCATGAGCTCACTCGCGGCGGCCTCGGAGCCGAGCCGCGACGAGCTGCTCCAGAAGCTCGAGGCGCTGCAGGCCAAGGTCGAGAAGCTCGAGGCGGGCCAGCAGGCCACGACTCAGCGGCTCGACGCCGACCACGTCGACGCCACGGTCGCCAGCGTTCTGCGCGACGCCGACGACCGCAGCGTGTTCCTCCAGAACGTCGCCGACCTGCCGGCCGGCTACGAGAAGGGCAAGTTCTTCATCCGGAGCACCGACGGACGCTTCACGCTCAACCCCGCGTTCCAGTTCCAGCTCCGCTACGTGCTGAACTACCGCGAGGGCGAGGGCGACGACGGCGACGACGACGCCGAGATCGAGAGCGGCTTCGAGCTGCGCCGCATGAAGTTCGGCTTCGCCGGCACCGCCTACGAGAAGTTCAAGTACAAGTTCGTCTGGTTCACCAACCGCAACGGCGGCGAGGTCCTGCTCGAGGACGCCGAAGTCCAGTACGCCCTCACCGAGCGGCTGTCGATCTTCGGCGGGCAGTTCAAGAACCCGGTCCACCACGAGGAGCTCGTCAGCTCCAGCAAGCAGCTCTCGGCCGACCGCTCGCTCGTCAACGAGCTGCTCGGCGGCGGCGTCGAGGACCGCGTGCAGGGCGTGGGCGTCAACTGGGACAACGAGGTGATCACCGTGATCGCCGCCGTCCACGACGGCCGCGAGTCGCTCAACACCAACTTCCGCGACTCGCCCACCAACGACTCCGACTACGGCGCCGCCGCCCGCGTCGAGTACCTCGCGTTCGGCGACAAGAAGGGGTACGGCGACTTCACCGCCCTGGGCAACACCGGGAGCATGCTCGTGTTCGGCGCCGGCGTGGGGTTCAGCGGCCTGGAGGACACCAACGGCATCGCGTACACGATCGACGCGCAGTACGAGACCGGCCCGCTCGCGCTCTACGCCGCCCTGCTCGGGCAGACGACCCGCGAGCACGGCGACGACGACGAGGTCGACGAGGAGGGCGAGGAGATCGCCGACGACGCCGACGCGTACGGCGGCCTGGTGCAGGCCGGCTACATGCTCAGCGACAAGCTCGAGCTGTTCGGCCGCTACGGCTACATCAGCCTCGACGACGACTCGCTCGACGAGGACCAGATCCACGAGATCACCGTCGGCTCGAACTACTACATCGAGGGGCACAACGTGAAGGTCACGGCCGACGTGATCTTCCTGCCCAGCGGCTCGCCCGGCGAGTCGGGCCTCGGCATCATCGACTCCGGCGACGAGAGCCAGTTCGTCGGCCGCCTCCAGTTCCAGCTCCTGATCTAGCGTCCCGGGGCACGGCCCGAGACCTCTGCGAAGCACCGACGCGGGCGTGGCCAACCACGCCCGCGTCGTGCGTTTGGCGTCGGCCATGTGTTCAAGCCCGGGGAGCGCATGGGGGCGCCGGACTGGGGGAAAGCGCGACGCGCCGCGGCGTGTCGGGCAGCGATGCGGAAGCGACGAGTGAGACCAAACGCCGTGCAACGCGACTAAGAGCGTCTATAGCACGTCTACTTCAAGCGTAGCGTGTCATCCCGAGGGGAGCGGTAGCGACCCGACCCATCTCGGGTCGGCGAAGGTTCCCCCCATCCCGAGATGGGTCGTCGCTGTCGCTCCTCGGGATGACATTACTGACCGCCCACGCTACACCTGAGGTTGACATGTTCTAAAAGTACCGCGTTCAACAGGTTGTCATCCTGAGCGCAGCGAAGGATCTCCCGCCGTTCCCGCGAGAACTGCGGGAGATCCTTCGCGGCGCTCGGGATGACATTCCCTGCGGACCGGTACTTTTGGAAGCTCGAATGATGGCGCGTCTTCGAACGCCGTGGGAGCTTGCTCCCACGGTTCCCTCCGAACCACATTTCCAGACGACTCACTTTGCCGGCACGTCGAACTCGATCGTCACCTCGCGGCCGCGGCGGCCCTTGGCGCCGGCCTCGGCGAAGCCGACGGCCGAGAGCTTGTGCCGGCCGGGCGGGAGGTCGAACGGGTCGTATGACGCGCCCTGCTGGTTCGTCAGCGTGAACTCGGCCTCGTTCTCGGTCCGCTCCTCGCGCCGCCCGCCGGGGCCGGCGTAGGTGAGCTTCACGCTCCCGACCGCGCCGGCGGCCTCGGCGCGGATCGTGAACCGCTTGGCGGCCAGCGTCGACAGGTCGAGCGTCATGTCGTCCACGAGCGTCATCACCGCCGCGCCGCGCTCGGCGTCGAGGAGCGTGAAGCCGGTGATCGTGCCGCCGGGGGGCAGCCGGTCCGGCTCGTCGATCACGGTGAACTTCACGCTCATCGCCTTGCCCGCGGCGCCCTTGGCGGCGTCGGCGGCGAACGGGGTGACGGTCAGCGAGTGGGTGCCGGGCGCGAGCGGCCAGGCGTTGAACGTGCGGCCGTCGTCGTCGCCGCGGATCGTCCAGGGCGCGTTCTCCTCGATTGAAGCGTCGTCGTCGTCGTCGTCGCCGTTGTGGGCGAAGCGGACGCTCGCGGGCGCGCCGCGCACGTCGGCGCGGACGCTGAGGCGCTCGCGCGGCAGTGCGGCGAGGTTCAGCGTCATGCCGGGCCGCAGCCGCTCGATCGTGCGGCCGTCGGCGGTGTCGATCAGGACGAGGCCCGTCACGCTGCCCGCCGCGCCGCGCGCCGCTTTGGCCGCCCGCTCGGCGTCGCGCCGCGCGTCCGCCGCCTGCCGCTGGCGCTCGGCCTCCTCGCGCCGCCGCTCGCGCTTCATGCGCTCCTGCTCTTCGCGCCCGTCACCGTCGCGCTCGCGGCGGCGGTCCCGCTCGTCGTCGTCTTCCCCGTCGTCGTCGTCGTCGTCCGCCGGCATGTCTTCGGCGGGCGGCGGCGGGGCGAGGGCCACGGCGAGGCCGGCGTCGCTGCCGAGCGGCACGAGGTCGACGCGCAGCAGCGTCATCAGCGGCCGCTCGATCGGCGCGACCGGCTTCACGGTCGCCGTCGCCGGGCCCGCGGGGATTTTCACCGTCCCGAGCCGGGCGGTCGTGAACGAGTTGTTCTTGCGGCGCGACACGGTCTTCACCGTCGCCGCCGCCCGCCCCTTCAGCGTCTGCCCGGCGACGCTCACGGCGAAGTCGCCCCCCTCGTCCTTGGCGGCCGAGTAGGTGACGTCGACGTGGTACTCGCCCGGCGCGACGGCCGGCAGCGTCCACTCGGCGTAGGAGTCGGCGTCGTCCCAGTCGCCGATGAGGTCCTTGCGCTTGTTCGTGAACCCGATGTTCTCCCCCCGCAGCGCGGCCGCCATCGCCCACAGGGCGATGCGCTGCGGCTGGGTTTCACCGACGGCTACGGCTCCATTCGTCGTGGCGGGGGCCGGGCCCGTGGTGGGCGGGGTCGTCGTGGCGGCGCCGGCGGCGGCCACGGCGTCGGCGGGGGGCGGGGTCCACCCCTCGTCGGAGCGGCGCTCGTACGCCAGGCGAAGCGCGGCCACGCCGGCCAGCGCGCCGAAGAACAGGCCGAGCGCGAGCAGCACCACGGCGAAGAACAGGATCGTGCGGGGGATCAGGCCCCACCGCGAGGGCGGACGTCGCAGCGTGCTCATTGGGCCTCCGGTCGCGCGTTCGCCACGCCCCGGCGGCGGGGCCGGGGCGGCGTCGTACCAGAAGCAGTACCGCCGGTGGGCGGGGTGTGTTGGAGGGTGGAGGGTGGAGGGTAGAGGGTGGAGGGTGTGGTGAGAGTGGAGGGGTGGAGGGTGGTGGTGGCGTGGCGGGGTGGTGGAGTAGGAGAAGGAATCGCTCCCCCACCACCCTCTACCCTCTACCCTCTACCCTCCACCCTCTTCTCCTTCCTCCTCCCGTAGTGTTCGTTCGTGGCCAGCACGCCGTCGGAGTCGATGTTGCCGACGCGGAAGCGGCTTGAGGGCGGCGGCGTCGGGGCCGGAGGGGTAGGCGTCGAAGTAGTAGGGGTGGAACGCGCTGGAGGCCGTCGAGCCAGCCGACGTTGCCGACGTTGCCGTGGCGGGCGTGGAAGTTGGGGTCGGGGCGGTTGTTGATCAGGTTGCCGCTCGTCGGGTAGCCCCAGGGCGTGCGATCGAGCTTGCTGTTGCTCACGACGCGGGCGGCGTCCCACACGACGGCCTTCTCCGAGGCGTTACGGACGCGGTTGATCCGCAGGCCGAAGCCGTTGCGGGTGGCCGGGGTGGTCCACTGGCGGTGGCGGCCGAGCAGGCTGTTGTAGGCGTAGTCGACCGGGCCGTATCCGGGGCGCAGGTACTCCTGCGCGTCCTCGAACGAGGGGCACCCGCCGACGTCGGCCGTCCCCCAGTACTGGGCGAGCATGGCGGCGGGGCGTGGAACTTGCCGGTGTCCACGTTGCCGTCGTACCACCCGCCGAACCAGCGGACCGTCACGTTCTTCGTCACGCCGCCGACCTGCATCGGCTGCACGCCGGTGCCGGCCGGGCCGATCTGCGGGAGGAACCCCTTGTTCTCGTTGGCGAACATGATCATCGCCAGGTTGATCTGCTTCAGGTTCGACAGGCACTTGGCCGCGCCGGCGGCCTCGCGCGCTTGCTCAGGGCGGGCATCAGGATGCCGACGAGCACCGCGATGATGCCGATCACCACGAGCAACTCCACGAGCGTGAAGCCGCGGCGGGTGTGACGGGTGTGACTGGGGTTCGTGCAGGTCATCGCGTACGTCATGCTCCTTCCGGCCCGGGGTCGGTGGGCCCATTGCGCGGGCGGCGGGTGCCGCCGGGGGTTCGTTCGTTCCTTCGTTACGGCGTCGCGCGGTGCGCGATCGTTCGGTCAAAGCCCGTTCGTGCGAGACGCGGCCGTAGCGTCCCCGTGCGCCCGGTCCGGGCGTTGGCGCCGCCGGCGGGTTTAGCATTTGGATCAGCGTTCGGTTGGTCGGTTCGTCCCGGTAACGTCCGGGCAGGTCTTTCGGAAACAAGGTTCGGTCTTGCGCGTCGTTGCGGGAAGATCAGCGGGCTTCCGCCCGCGGCTAACGAGTGTTCGGACACGGCTGTCCGGCGCGGGTTCACGGTGCGGCGGACGCGGACGCGGTCGTATCAGTCGGGCGGCGCGACGGGCGTGCGGCGTCCGCTCGACGTTGCCGGTGGCGTCGGTGCCGCCGGCGGTGACCGTGCCGCCCCGGGCGTCGGCGGCGGCGAGCACGACCTCCCACTCGGCGTAGTTGTCGCGCGTCGGCGAGGCGAGGCGGTCGTTGACGCGCACGTCCTTCACCTTGCCGTTGTCGCTCGTCGTGCCGCGCACGCGCAGCCCGCCGTCGGCCGTCCGCTCGACGCGGGTGACGACGGTCATCGGCGGCAGGTCGTCGATCGGGCGGAGGAACTTGTCGTAATCGTCCCCGATGTCGTCGTTGCCGCCCCAGGGGTAGAAGATGTCGACGCGGGCGATCTTCGTCAGCGACACGTCGCGGTACTCGTTCAGGTCGACCCGCGACCGCCAGATGCCGTAGTTGGAGTCGTGCACCTTCAGCCCGTCGATCAGCACGGCGGGCGTGCCGCCGTGGAACGCCCAGTGGGTGGTCCAGACCTTCAGGTCGCGGATGACGAACGGGTGCGCCCGGTCCGGCCCGACGCCGCCGACGTCGCCCCCCTTGATGCGCGACTCGATCGCGTTGGCGAACTTCGTCCCCTCCTCCGGCTTCGTGTAGTCGGCCATGCTGGAGATCGAACGGATGCCGCCGAGGTTCAGCCCGAACCGCCGCTGGCTGTGGGCCTCGTTGTCGTCGAACCGCACGAACGGCAGCGTGCGCACGTCGATTTTCGCGCGCTTGCCGTCGGGGCGGCGCACCTTCAGGGCCGGGTCGAATTGATCGTCCTTCAGCACCTCGTAGCGGAAGCCGTGCGTGTCGCACTCGGCCGCGACGTTGCGGGTGAAGGTGTTGAGGCTGTTGCCCCACCAGAAGCCGGCGCCGTCGTTCTTGTCGAAGCCCATCACCTGGCCGGGCAGTTCCTTGCCGTGCAGCGCCTGCACGGCGAGGTTGCGGTCGAAGACGTTGTAGACCTCCGTGCCGTCCTCCATGAAGAAGCCGTGGCCGATCGAGTGGTAGCCGACGACGTCGCGGACGACGAGGTACTCGGTGCCGTGGACGGTCACCCAGCGGTTGCCGCTGTCCCAGACCGACGCGCCGACCACGCTGCTGCCGCGCATCGTGTCGCCGCACTGGTGGAAGTGGATCGGGTAGCGGCCGAGCACGCCCTCCTTGCCGAGGCCGCGGAACTCGGCGTAGCTGATCGAACCGGCCGAGCCCTTGTGATACATCGTGTGGCCGCGGGAGAGTTTCGCGTCGGCCGACTCGACGACGACGTTGCGGCTCAGGTTCGCGACCTCGCCGCGGAACTCCCCCTCGGCCGCGTGCGGGTAATCGAGCGGCTTGTCGAGCGTGAGCGTGACGCCGTCGATCGACTTCACGAGGCGCTCCTCCGTCTGCGTGCGGGCGCGGACGGGGCGGATCGTGTTCTTCGTCTCGAACAGGTCGAGCTTTTCGGTCGTGACGACGATGATCCGGTCACCCGGCCGCCACCCGGTGACGGCCTCGGTGAGCGTGACCGTCGCGTCGCCCGGCTTGGCCGGCGCGCCGAGCTTCGTCCACGTGCGGCTCATCGTCGCGCCGTGCAGGTCGAGTCGGCCGCCGCTGGCGACGAGGGCGGGGAAGAGGGTTTGGTCCATGCCGTCGATCGCGACGAGGCGGACGATCGCCCGGCGTTCGGCGTCGATCGGCCGGTCCGGCGTGCCGATTTCCACCGCGGCCTCGGCGCCCTCGGCAGCGTCGTGGTGGCCGGCGGCGCCGGCGTGACCCGCGCCGTTCCCGTGTCCGGCAGTACGTGCGTGACCTTCTCCGTGCCCGGCGTGCGCGCCGGGCAGGTGGCCGTCGATGCCGTCCTCGGCGAGGCTCTCGCCGGGGCGGACCATCAGCAGGCCGACGTCGAGCCGGGTGTCGCGGTCGGGCGCGAACGCCAGCGTGCCCGAGACGTGAACGGCCCGCAGGGCGGCGTCGGAGGCGACGTCGTACGTCACGCGGTGGCCGCTCCGCACGAGGACCGTCGCGCCGGCCGCGGGGACCTGGCCGCCGTCCCACGTCTGCGCCGCCGACCAATCGCCGCTCTGGACCGAGCGGATGACGCCGGCGCGGTCCGCGCCGTGGGCGTCTGCCCCTGCGGCCAAAGCCGGGCCGCCCACTGACGCCCCGAGCAGCATCACCGCGGCCGCGACCGTCCTGAGCGACGCGGGGGCGAATCGGATCGATTTTCGGACGTTCGTATGAGCCATAGCCGAGCCTCGCACTGCTTCGTTCACCCGAGTCGCCCGCCGCCGAAACTTCGCCGTCGCCGGGCAACTCGGGCGGAACTCTACGGACGGATACACGCGGCCGCAAGGACCGTTGACACTGAGTCTCAACAGCAACCGAGGCGGAAGTAGGTGCGATTTCGCTCGTCGGTCGGGCGAAGTGCCAGCCGAAGAGCGGGCATCTGGATGATCGTTAAACGGTTGCGTCTACGGTGTTTGCCGGAAACGTGCTGCCGCGTCATGTCGCGGCGACGCGGTTCATTGTCGGAGCAGGGTAGGGAGTTCGCTCATGTGGCGAAAAATATTGGCGCCTTCCCGTTGCAGCGTGCCCGGTTCGTGAGCGGCCTCGAATCCGAAGACGGTCATCCCCGCCGCCCGGCCGGCACGGACGCCGAGGACGCTGTCTTCGATCACCGCGCACCGGTCCGGACTTGCGCCGATCGCGGCGGCGGCGTGGAGGAACAGGCCGGGGTCGGGTTTCCAACTGCCGACGTCGTACGCGCTGAAGATCCGGCCCTCGAACCGCGGCAGCAGGCCGGTGAGGCCGAGCGTGAGCAAGATTTTCTCGCGTGGGCCGCTCGACGCGACGCAGACCGGCAGGTCGATCGCGTCCAGCGCCGCCGCCACCCCGTCGATCGGCCGCAGTTCGAGGCGGAACGCGTCGGCCATCCGCGCCCGCAGATCGGAGACGAACGACGCCGGCACCGCGCGTCCGAGTCGCCGCTCGATCTCGGCGACGCAGTAGGCCATCTTGCACCCCCGGAACAGTGCCAGCGCCTCGGCCTCGGTCATGGCCGCGCCGAGTTCGGTCGCCACGCGGGCGATCACGCGGTTGCCGAGCGTCTCGCTGTCCACGAGGACGCCGTCGCAGTCGAAGATGACGAGGTCGAAGCGGGGCACGGAATGTTCAGGATGCAGATGCAGTGTCGCTCGTCCAATGATGACCGATGCCCCGGAGCGCCGCTCTTCGAGCGGCGGCTAAACGTTGTGTCTGCGTTCTCGATTGGCAGGATGATCGGGCGCTTGCGATCCACACGCAGGAGGTTCGAGGTGACGGGCTGCGACCCGGCGCGCGCGCGCGGTCACGCCCGCCGGACGGCGACGACGGTTTGGTCGTCGAACGGTTCGCCGCCGTGTTGCCAGTCGCGCATCGCGGCCCGGATGCGCTCGATCGTGGCGGCGGGGGCGGGGGAGCGGTCGTCGGTGGCGGCGAGCGTGTCGATCAGGCGGGCGGTGCCGAACAACTCGCCGGCGCTGGCCGCATCGGCGCGGCCGGGCGTGTCGCGGTCGCCGATGTGGCGGATCGATTCGGTGATGCCGTCGCTGGCGACGACGAGCCACCCGCCGGGGCCGAGGTGGACCGCCTCGCCGCACGACTCAGGGAGTTCCGGCAGCACGCCCAGCGGCGGCACGGTGGCGGGCAACTCGCGCCAGGGGTCGGCGGCGGGGTCGGGGCGGACGAGGACCGGGCCGTGCCCGGCGCTGCACCAGTCGATCCGCCCGGCGGCCGAGACGTACCCGAGGAACGTGGTGACGAAGCGCCCGCCGGGCAGGTCGTCGTACATCCGCCCGTTGACGCGCTGGAGCACGCGGAACGGGTCGGGCTCGGTCTCCGAGAGCGTGCGGGCGAGCGTGCGCACCTGCGACACGACCAGCGCCGGCGCGATGCCGTGCCCCGACGCGTCGGCGAGCATCACGGCCAAGCGCCCGTCGGGCAGGCGCCACAGGTCGTAACAGTCGCCCCCGTTGATCGACGCCGGCCGCGTCCACCCGGCCGATGCCAGCCCGGGCACGGCGGGCAGCGCCTCGGGCGAGGGGGTCATCGCCTGCTGCACGGCGCGGGCGAGTTGCATCTCGCGCTCCAGCGCCATGCTGCGCACCGCGGCCTGCTGAAGGTGGTAGCGCTGCAGCGCCACGCCGGCCTGGTCGGCCAGCAGTTGGAGCATCGACACGTCGGCCGGCGTGAAGCTGCCATCGGCGCCGCCGCTGCCGTCGTCGATCTTGTTGATCCCCTCGATCACGCCGACCGGGCGCTGGTCGATGTCGGACATCGGCGTGGCGAGCAGGTTGCGGGTGAGGAACCCGGTGCGGCGGTCGACCTCGCGGTTGAAGCGGGGGTCGTCGTACGGGCGGGCGACGTGGACGGCCGAGCCGTGGCGGAACGCGTGGCCGACCACGCCCGCGCCGGCGGGCAGGCGGATCTGCCCGGCGGTGCCGAGCGCAACCTTCGTCCACAGTTCGTCGGTCCGGGCGTCGTGGAGGAAGATGCTGGCCCGCTCGCACCCGAGCAGGGCGACCACCGCGCCGGCGATCTTGTGCATCAGCGCGTCGAGGTCGGCGGTGACCGCCAGCGCCCGCGAGACGTCGAGCACGTGGCTCATCTGCTCGGCGGAGATGGGGGCGGCGGGCGGGGCTGACATGCCGGCATCTTACCGGACGGGACCAAAAGGCGAAGGCGTCGGAGATCACTCCGACGCCCTCGAGCCGGTACCGCGTCGACCACCCCCTTGCAGCCGTCGCGGCACGTCACAGATCCGACCGAAAGTGGCACGCGGAACCGGCACCCCCGCCGGTCCGACGACGTCCGAGCCGTGTGATCACACGACACCCTTCAGAAGGTTCGGTAAAGATACGGTCCCCGCGGTGCCAAACAATCCCCGTGATCGCGGGGTGAATTGTGGCGTGAACCGCCCGCAAGTGTCGCTTACGCAGTTGTGGCCGCTGCTGGCGGAGAACGAGGATGGAGAATGGAAGATGGAAGATGGAGGAAAGCCGGCGCAGCGCGTGCGACGTCTTCCTCCACCTTCCATCCTCACATCGTCCATCCTCGTCTTTCTCCGCCTCGGTGACTCCGGAGCCGAGATCCGTCAAGGTCCCGTAGGTGTTCCGACGGGCAGGGTGAACGATGGGTAGGTCAACTCGGGTGACGTTGCGGGACGCGCGGCGCGTCTTTCACTTGCTGGAAGAGGCGCGGGATCTGCGCGCCGACCCTGCCGCCGCCAAGCGGCACCTCGTGGTGTCGGCGTGCCGGACGGTGGGCGCGCGGCAGGGGAGCACGCTGGAGTTCAGCGGGTGGGGCCCGGACGGCGACGTGAAGGTCACCGGCGTCGCCCACGGCGGGTGGGCCAGCCCCGAGGCCGCGCGCCTGTGGGAGGCCCAGATGCTCTTCAACGAGCCGCGGCGGGACCTCCTGATCGACTACGGCACCCGCATCGCCGGCCCGCTGCACACGCGCGTGCGCGAGCAGATCGTGCCCGAGCACGTCTGGCGGGCGAACCCCGAGAACGACGACCTGATGAAGTACGCCGGCGTCAGCCACCAGCTGTGCGCCTGGGCGGTGCCGGGCGACGGG
>JAUJNJ010000119.1 GCA_030448225.1 Phycisphaerae bacterium | reverse complement strand
CGCCGGCCCAAGCCATGCCCGAAGAGCCCGACCCCGCCGGCGAGTACCTCATCGTCCACGATGAATCCGACGACACGCCGGCCGACGAGCATTTCATCGACCTACGCGACGCCACCCCCACCGACTCCGACCCCTTCGCGGCGATCGAGGACGACGAGCACCGCGACGAGGCGTGACGCCGGGCGGCGTGGGCGACCTCCGCAACGAGATCCGGAAAGCTGAGAGACCCCGCTTGGACCGATAGACGTCACCTCTGTGATAGTTGCTTACGTCAGCGCCTCAAACAGCCGGTGAAGGATTCCCCTCGTTTCCGCGTAGAGCCTCTCGCAATCCGCTTTGGCGGCCTTCAGAAGTGCGCGGTCTGCGTCCGACCGCTTCCCAGCAAGCGCAGTGTCGATCTCCGCGACCGCCGCGCGATGTGCCTGTGCGGCGGCACGAACCGCGGCCTCCACCTTCTTGAAACGATCGATGTCTGCGTACGCCTTCTTTGCCATGCGTGCCTCGCATCGGGTGCATCGCCTTAATCGAGCCGAACTCAAGAGAAGAGAGCATCGTCGGGCGGCTTGAGGGTTATCTGCCATACCGTCCGAATGCTGCCTCTTTCGACTGGACCATGCCGGATAAACACCTCCAAGACAGAATCCTTGCTGAATGCCTCGGTGTAGACGTTGCCGGCCGTATGAACAACTTCATCTATGATTTGGGAATAATGTGAGTTGTCCTCGCCGGCGGGGTCGCTGGCGAAGTAGAAGAGTGCGCGCCCCGTCTTCTTGTTGATCCTCACGAACTTTATCCACGCACGCTCCCACTCACGGCGGGTAGGCCGGACCTCCAACGGCGTGAGGATTGCGTTCTTGTCATCCGTGTCAAAGAGAAGATACGATTCCTTACCGACCAAGGGCTTCACCTCGATCGACACACAGGATCGCCCAATCGGCTTTACTGCTTCGTTCAAGGCTTGGTCTATGGCTTCAACAACCGCGCGCCGGCGCGGGACGTCTGGCTTCAGCTCATACGGCTCAACCTCGCTGACGGCGTCGTCGGGATGTTCCTCGGGAAAGAGCTCCGCCTGAAACTCGATGGCACGCGTCGGCGACAGCGTGAACCCGTCCTCAGATACCATTCGCTCCAAGGCTGCCGCTATCTCATCCACATCCACAGTTTCTCGCTTCAACTCCGCGTGTCGCTTCGCAACTTGCATGGCCCAGCGGATCGCCTGTACGGCGACAATCGGCGAAGCCCATTTGATGCCGTCCCATAGGGCGTTAGGAACAATGTCCAAGCCGATTGAGACGACGGTCTCCCAAGAACCGTTGCGCTCGGTTGTCACCCGCAGCCGAAGAACGCGATCGGCGACGAGATGCGCGGTGGACGGTCGTGAGCCGAGCGCGATTCGGACAGTCAGGGTAATGAACGCTCGCCAGCCCGCGAGTGATGCTGCGTAATCATCTAACCCGAGAGCGCCTTGGTCGGCGAGCCCGCCGTCGTAGCGGATGAGGAACATTTCGTCTGTGGATGTTGTTTCGCCGCTCTCATTGGTCATCTCGCGCCACCCCTTAAACGTTCTGCACGGTCAGAAGCTTGATGATCCGGCCGGTGCGCTTGTAGAAGGCGACGCACTCCTGCTCGACGTCCTTCGTGTTGAAGACGTCAGCGGCGGGTGGCGGTCGAGGAAGGCGTCAGCGTGGTGCGACCCGTGCAGTGGATCGCTCCCGTTCTTCCGGCGCACGCTCGCTTCGCCATCATCCGCTAGAGACAGCTCCACGCAGTCCAATCAAACCTATAGCACGCTGGCTTCAGCGTACTTGAGTGCTCCAGTGTCAAGCTTGACGCCATTCTGCTTACACTTCTCAACAAACAATACCGCATCGCTCAGTACCTGCGTCGCAGCAGTTTTCGCAGACCTGCGTCGGGGGCGGCGCCCGTTCGCGACCTCGTGCTGCACGCGTCGCACCGTAAGGTGGGCTGCCCATTTATTGGCAGAGTCCCTCAGATCTTGGATGACATCTGATGCAGCTTTGGGCTGATATTTGGAATCGATATCGGAAGCACGAATATCTGGGACGGGTCTCGTCTTCTTAACCGAGTACTGAAGGAAGTCAATCAGTGAGCGAGACTTCACGAGAATGGTAGCGAGCGCAACCTGAGCATTATCTCGATCTTCTGGCGTGTGCTTCCCTTCGGAACGCTCCAGTAAACGAATCGCTGCAGCTAGAACATACATATCGTAGAGTACAGCTTTAAGTCGTTTTGATTCACTTGTAGCCATTGTTGACATCATTTCTCGCCTGCGCAAGCGGAGCTGGCCGCCTGTCGTTTGTGCAACGCGGCGTGCTGACCTGGCGATCCTTGGAGACGCGCTTCTCCTTCGTCTCGCCCCCGAAGACCTCGTAGTGGCGATCAGAATTGAACGGCGGGTCGATGTAGATCAGATCGACGCAGGCGTCGGGAAGTTTGGCGAGTTGTTCGAGGGTGTCGCCGCAGTAGAACACCCGCGTGTCGAGCAGCGCGGACGGCCGGCCGGCGTGGGGCGGGGTGGCGGGAGTTGTGGTCGCGGTCGGCGTCGTCGTGGTGGCTGGTTTGCGCGTCGTCCCCTGTTTCGCCATGGCGGCGAGCCTACTCCCGTGAGCCCGCCCGGGCAACGCACGGGCGGGCTCGGAGCGGCGGGCGGAGTGTAGGACGCGCGGGCGCGAGGCGGCTTGCGGTGAACGAAGAATCGAGTCGGCGACTCGTGCACGGCGGCCGTCGTCAGAACCCCCCGGCCGCGGCGACGAGCTGGTCTAGCGCGGCGCCCCAGCCGTGGTGGAAGCCCATGTCTTCGTGGCGCTTTCGGTCGGCGGGGTTCTTGTGGATCGCGATGGCGGTGTAGCGGGTGCCGGTGCCGTGGGGGCGCATCAGGATGACGGCGGTCATCAGGAACTCGTCGCACTCCTTGCTCGCCGCCGCCGGGTCGCGGCGGCCGCCGGCGGGGCGGTAGCCGGGTTCGAGGGCGTTGGTCCAGACGAGCTTCTCGTTCGGCACGACCTCCAGGTAGCACCCGGCGCTGGGGAACTCCTGGCCCTCGGGCGAGCGCATCGTCGTGCGGAAGATGCCGCCGGGGCGGAGGTCGATCTCGCAGTCGACGGTCCGCCACGGGGCGGGCGTGAACCACTTCATGAGGTGGGCCGGCACCGTCCAGGCGCGCCAGACCTTCTCCACCGGCACGTCGACCGTGCGCTCCAGGACGAGGTCGAGGCTCGGGTCGTGCGGGTACGCGTGCTCGGTCGTCATCGCTGCTCCTTCTGTTCGTCCTTCAGGAACTGGTCCAACTGGTCGAGGCGGCGCTCCCAGAGGATGCGCTGCGTCGTCATCCAGTGCTCGGCGGCGGCGAGGCGCTCGGGGACGAGGCGGTACGTCCGCACGCGGCCGCGCTTGCGCGAACGCACGAGGCCCGACCGCCGCAGCACGTCCAGGTGCTGCAGGACCGACGGCAGCGCCATCTTGAACGGCCGGGCGAGCTCGCCCGTGGAGCACTCGCCGCGGGCGAGCCGCGCCAGCACGGCCCGCCGCGTCGGGTCGGCCAGCGCGCGGAACACGCCGTCGAGCCGCGGCGAATACTCAGTCATGTGCCTAAGTTTAACGGGCATGATAGATAGGTCAAGGGCTAAGTATTCTCTCGCGTGCGGTGGACGGATGAGGATAGGTAGGTCAAGGGCTAAGTGTTTTTGTGGCGTGCGGTGGACGGAAGAGGGGTCGAAGGGGGCTGTGGAACGGGGACGAAGTGCACGGATCGAAGAGGAATCGTAGATCCCGCCGGGCGTGGGGACGCGACGTGCGCCGGAGAAAGAAAGAGGGACGGGATTGTGAATCCCGTCCCCTTCCTCGCTTGTTTCGTTTCGTCGGACCCCGTTGGATCGGCCCCCCGCCGATCCGCTGCTCAGCAGGGGCGGCGGCGGCGGCGGAGCAGGCCGAAGCCGGCGGTCGCCGCGGCCACGACGCCGAGGGTGGAGGGCTCGGGGACGCTCGAGATCGTCAGGTTGTCGATGCGCGTGTTGGGGACGATGTTCTCGAGTTCCATGTAGAACCGGCCGGCGTTGTTGTCGAGGTTGAACAGCTTGTCGGTCAACACTTCCACGCCGTTCACGCTCGCCGTGGCCGAGACGACCGTCCCGTCGGCGAACGAGTCGAGCTCGAAGACGAGCGTGACGTGGCGCGATGCGACGCTCGTCGCGGGGAACGTGCCGCCCGTCGTGGCGGCGCCGTTGTCGAAGTGCTGCGTGCCCCCGTTGTTGCGAAAGAGGATCCCGAAATCGGTCTCCGCGTTGGTTATCCGGATCGGGGGCTCGGCCGTGGCTTGGCCGGCGATCCCGACGGCGTAACCGATCCACTCCGTCGAGGTGTTATTGGTCGGCGTCCAGTCGAAGTCGACGCGGAAACCGCCGTCATCGGTGATCTGCGTGCCGGCCGTCCCGGAGGCGAAGTCCCACCAGACGGTGGGCGCGTCGGCGTCATGAAATCGGACGCGGCCCGAGGTGCCGGCGGCGGCCGACCTCAGCAGGTTCAGTTGGCCGCCGATGATGCCGTGCTGGACCTTGGACGAGCGGAGCACGATGTCCTCTGCCAGCAGCCCGCTGCGGCGGCCGGTCTGATCGGACGCGTCGAGACTGTTCGTGTCCGGCGCGTTGAAGTTATCGCCGAAGATGAGCGTGCCGGCGGCGCACGGCGTGGCGATCGCGCCCAGAAGGACGGCGGCCGCGAACGCCGCTACGCGAGGCCGGCTGGTCATCGTCACATGGACGTCAGTGTGGGCGCGCTCCCGCGTGGGGGATAATGCGGTTTGCAAAACTGGGTTCTCCTCTCGGGTACGTCGTCGCCGATTTGTAAGGAAGGGGCATGCTCCGGCCGCCCGTGCCCGTGCACGGCGCGGTCGAAAGATGTGATGGCCGACAAACCCCTCCGCGGCGAACGAGCATTATACGGGTTCTGACGGCCGGAAACCAACCGGAATCTGCGGCAGCCCGTTCCCCTCGCTCCGCAACCGATGGAATGCGCGGGCAAGCGGGGCCAACCGGCGATTTGCAACGGGAAATTGGATCCGGCGGCGCGTGCGTGTTTGGCCGGCACTCCGCCCGACGGATCGCCTTACCGCCTCAGCCGCCACCGGTTGCGAAACATTCGGGGTCGCCGGTCGTAACATATTGCAGGGCGCGTTCGCTCTGTTCGGCTCGGGACGGCGTAGATCCGACGCGACCCGAGACTTCAGATCGGCCTAACGTTCGGCGGATCAAACGCTCTGCTTTCTCATGCGGACTCGACGACCCATGACCCACGCCCTGGCCGTCGCCGCGCTGCTCGCGCTGGCGGCGGTTCTGTCGCGCGCGACGCCGGCGCGGGCGGGCGTGGCGACGGAGCCCGGGGCGGCGGCGTCGGCGGGCGGGTACGACTGGGCGAAGTGGAAGGCGTTCTGGTCGTTCAAGCCGGTCGAGCGGCCCGCGCCGCCGGCGGTGCGCGACGCGGCGTGGGTGCGGAACCCGGTCGACGCATTCGTGCTGGCGAAGCTGGAAGCCGAGGGGCTGACGCCGGCGGCGGAGGCGGAGCGCGCGGTCCTCATCCGCCGGCTCACGTTCGACCTGACCGGCCTGCCGCCGCTGCCGGACGAGGTGCGGGCGTTCCAGCGGGATAAGTCGCCGGACGCCTACGAAAAACTGGTCGACCGCCTGCTCGCCAGCCCGCACTACGGCGAGCGCTGGGGGCGGCACTGGCTCGACGTCGCCCGCTACGTGCCGGGGCGCGTGAGCTTCCCCGGCATCAAGGACACCGCCGGCGACGCGGCCTACCGCGACTACGTCGTGCGGGCGCTCAACAAGGACAAGCCGTTCGACGCCTTCCTGGTCGAGCAGCTCGCCGGCGACCTCCTGCCCCCCGCCGCCGAGCGCGAGCGGCACTTCGACCAGATCACCGCGCCCGCGTTCCTGTCGATCGGCGCGTGGTTCGACCAGTGCACCGACCCGAACCGCCTGCGCCTCGAGATGATCGACGAGATGGTGAACGCGACGACGCAGGCGTTCATGGGCCTGTCCGTCTCGTGCGCGCGGTGCCACGACCACAAGTTCGACCCGATCCCCACCGAGGACTACTACGCGCTCGGCGGCATCTTCCGCAGCTCGCGCATCGTCGGCGACTTCAGCGAGTACTGGCGCGACGGCCGGGTGCGGCAACTCCGCCCGCTGGCGATGCCCGACGAGGTGGCGGCGAACGACGCGATCCGCGGTCAGATCGCCGCGAAGAAGCAGTCGATCTGGGCGACGCTCACACAGGAGCACGCGCGACTGCTGGCGGCGTGGAAGGCGGACGAGCCGCGTTACCGCGCGGCGGCCGCGGGCGTCGGCGCGGCGGACTTGTTCGTCCACCTGTTCGACGCCGAGAACTTCGACGGGCAGGACAACCTGCGCATCGCCCAGCTCATGCGCGACGGCCGGGGCGTGGAGATCATCGAGACGCAGACGCCGCTGGCGCAGTGGGTGAAGTACAAGCTGGAGATCCCCGAGGCCGGCCGCTACCGGCTGGAGGCGCTCTACGCGAGCGAGGACGCGTCGCCGCTGCTCGTGCAGGTCAACGGCAAGACCGTCACCGACGCCGCCCTCGCCGAGCCGACCGGCGGGTGGGACCTGACGTACCAGCGCTGGCGCGAGGCGGCGACGTTCGACCTGCGCGGCGGGCTGAACTTCGTGCGGCTGTGGGCGAAGGCGGGCAACTTCCCCCGCATCGACCGCTTCCGCCTCGTGCGCGTCGACGACGCGCTCGACGCGCGCGTGCGCGAGACGGCGGCGTCGCGGACGCTCCACCGGGCGATCCTCGGCAACTTCGTGAAGGACCCCCAGCACCCCTGGCCGACGATCGCGGAGATCGGCGACTACCTCGAGCCGGCCAGTCGCGAGTCGATCGCACGATCATCGGCGGAGATCGACGCGCTGGCGAAGACGCTGCGCCCCTACCCGCTCGTCGTCGCGGTGACCGACCAGCCGGCCGCGGTCGACCTGCCGGTTCACGTGAAGGGGGACACGTACAAGACGACGGCGAAGGCCGTGCCGCGGGGCGTGCTCCGCGTGTTCGACGACGCGCTGCCGCGCCCGTCGATCTCGCAGGGCGGCAGCGGGCGGCTGGAACTGGCGCGGTGGCTGACCGACCGCCGGCACCCGCTGACGGCCCGCGTGATGGCCAACCGCATCTGGCACGGCCACTTCGGCCGGGGCATCGTCAAGACCACGAGCGACTTCGGCAGCCGGGGCGATCCCCCGACGCACCCGGAGCTACTCGACTGGCTCGCGGCCGAGTTCATGAACGCGAACTGGTCGATGAAGCACCTGCACCGCCTCATCGTCACGAGCAGCACGTACCGGATGAGCAGCGACGCGCCGGACGCGGTGGTGAAGCGCGACCCGGAGAACAAGCTCCTCGCCCGCCAGAACCGCCGCCGGCTCGAGGCCGAGGCGGTCTACGACGCGATGCGCAGCACGACGAACATGATCCCGCGCCAGGAGCCCGGCCGGCCGCTCGACGTCGACAAGAGCAAGGACCGCGCGATGTACGTCCTGACGAGCAACCGCTCGCCGAAGGGCCTCGGCGCCGAGGTGCGGAAGTTCTTCCCGCTGTTCGACTACGAGATGTCCGGCGTGCCGCTACCCGCCCGCCCCGCGTCGACCACGCCCGCGCAGTCGCTATTCTTCATGAACAACCCGCTGGCGAAGTACATGGCCGACCGCTTCGCCGAACGCCTCATCAAGATGGACAAGCTCGACGACCCCAAGCGCCTGGAGATGGCGTACCTGCTCGCCCTCGGCCGCCCGCCGTCGAAGGAAATGGCGTCGCAGGCGCTGTCGTTCATCGAACAGTGCACGACGCAGCAGGGTATGACTCGTGTCGAAGCGTGGTCGAAACTCTGCCAGGCGATCTACGGCACCGCCGAGTTCAGATACGTCGATTAAAGAAGTTGAACCGCGAAGGTCGCGAAGAACGCGAAGAAGAAAAGACGAAACGACGGCTTTTTCTTTTCCTTCTTCGCGACCTTCGCGTTCTTCGCGGTTCATATAAGTAGCTGAGATGTTGAAGAAGCCTGCACACATGTTGACACGCCGCGACGTGCTCCGCCGGGCGACGCTCGGGTTCGGGAGCCTCGCGCTGATGGACGTGCTGGCGCGCACGAGCGCCGGCGCGGGCGGTGCGCTGGGACCCGTCAGCGCGGCGTCGCCGCACGTGCCGGCGCGGGCGAAGCGGGTGATCTACGTGTTCCTCGACGGCGGGCTCTCGCAGGTCGACTCGTACGACTACAAGCCGCGGCTCAACGTCGACGACGGCAAGCCGCTGCCGCCGAGCATCGCCAAGCCGAAGTTCTCGTTCGCGCCGACGGGGCAGATCCTCGGCAGCCCGTTCGAGTGGTCGCGCTGGGGGCAGAGCGGGACCTGGGCGTCCGACCTGTTCCCCGAGGTGAACAAGCAGATCGACGACCTCTGCTTCATCAAGTCGCTCTACCACGACAACGAGGACCACTTCACCGCGAAGAACATGATCTTCACCGGCTCCGGCCGCGAGGCGCGGCCGAGCGCCGGGTCGTGGGTGGCCTACGGGCTGGGGAGCGAGAACAGCAACCTCCCGGCGTTCGTGGAGATCATGCCCGGCGTCCCCAAGAGCACGCCGGCCGCGTTCCTGCCGGCGCAGTACGCGAGCACCGCGATCGGCCGGACCGACGACAACGCGCGCGACCGCGTGTGGGACAACCTCGCCGGCGGCGCCGAGGGGCAGCGGCAGCAGATCGACCTGTTGCAGGCGATGAACCGCGAAAAGATCGGCGCGGAGCCGTCGGCCGACGACGGCGTGATCGAGGCGGAGATCCGAAACATGGAACTCGCGTTCCGCATGAAGACC
>JAUJNJ010000118.1 GCA_030448225.1 Phycisphaerae bacterium | reverse complement strand
CAGACGACACGCCCGGCGCGTCAGCTCCCGATCGGCTTGAGGCTGGCGGTCGTCACGTACCCCTTCACGCCGCCGACCGTCGTGACGTGCGTGTACCGGCCGCGCGGGACCATCACCAGGACCTTCGTGCCGGCCTTCAGCATCGACGCCGGCTTCATGCCGGTCGTCGGCATCGAGCCGTAGACCGGCGCGTCGGCCGTAAGCTCGTGCGTCATGTCCGTCTCGGCCATCATCGGTGCCGCGGCCGGCGCGGCGGCGGCGGCGGCGGCGGGCCGGGTCGTCGCCGTGCCGGCGGGCCGGGCGGCCATCGGCCTCGTCGTCGGCTTGGCCGTCGGGCTCTTCATCGCCGCCGCCGGCTTGTCGGCCATCGGCTCGTCCTTCGAGCAGCCGACGACCGCCATGCCGGACATCACGAGGCAGGCCACAGTTCCCGTCAGATATCGCATCAGGTCATCTCCAGTAGCGCGGGGTTCCACCCCATCGGGTTCGTCAGGATTCAATGCTTTGCGTCGAAAGGCTCTGCGTCGCGCGCCGCGGATCGGTGCCGCACGCGCGGCGGGCAAGCCCATCGGTCAAATGGCGGACTTGCGCCACCGGCGCCGCCTCAGAACAGGAAATACCTCTGCGCCAGCGGCAGCCGGTCGACCGGCGCGCAGGTCATGTGCTGGCCGTCGGCGAAGACCTCGTAGGTCTCGGGGTCGACGCGCATCTCGGGCGTCGCGTCGTTGAGCTTCATGTCGCGCTTGCCGAGCCCGCGGCACCCGCGCACCGGCTCGACCCGCTTCGACAGGCCGTAGCGGGCGACGTGCTCGACGCTCGCGCCGCTGACGAACGCCACGCTGATCGGCCCCGTCGCCCGACCGAAGCCGCCGAACATCGGCCGCATGAACACCGGCTGCGGCGTGGGGATCGACGCGTTGGGGTCGCCCATCTGCGCCCACGCGATAACGCCGCCCTTGAGCACGAGTTCCGGCTTCGCGCCGAACATCGCGGGGCGCCACAGCACGAGGTCGGCCAGCTTGCCGACCTCCACGCTGCCGATGAGGTGCCCCATGCCGTGGCTGATCGCGGGGTTGATCGTGTACTTCGCGACGTAGCGGCGGATCCGCGCGTTGTCGCCGGGCCCCTGCTCATCGGGCAGCCGGCCGCGCTGGTCGCGCATCTTGCTGGCGGTCTGCCAGGTGCGCGAGATCACCTCGCCGACGCGCCCCATCGCCTGCGAGTCGGAGCTGATCATGCTGATCGCGCCGAGGTCCTGCAGCACGTCCTCGGCGGCGATCGTCTCGCCGCGGATGCGGCTCTCGGCAAACGCCACGTCCTCGGGCAGGTTCTTGTCGAGGTGGTGGCACACCATGAGCATGTCGAGGTGCTCGTCGAGCGTGTTGACCGTGTACGGGCGCGTGGGGTTCGTGCTGCTCGGCAGCACGTTCGCCTCGCCGACGACGCGGATGATGTCCGGCGCGTGCCCGCCGCCGGCGCCTTCGGTGTGGTACGTGTGGATCGTCCGCCCCTTGAACGCCGCGATGCTCGCCTCGACGAAGCCGGACTCGTTGAGCGTGTCGGTGTGGATCGTGACCTGCACGTCGAACTGCTCCGCCACCGACAGGCAGCAGTCGATGGCGGCGGGCGTGGTGCCCCAGTCTTCGTGGAGTTTCAGGCCGATCGCGCCGGCGCGGATCTGCTCGGCCAGCCCTTCCGGCTTAGACGTGTTCCCCTTGCCGGTGAAGCCGAAGTTGAGCGGAAGGTCGTCGACCGCCTGCAGCATCATGCGGGTGTAAAAGCTGCCGGGCGTGCAGGTGGTGGCGCACGTGCCGGTGGCCGGGCCGGTGCCGCCGCCGACGAACGTGGTGACGCCGCTGGCGATCGCCTCGTGGGCCTGCTGCGGGCAGATGTAGTGGATGTGCGCGTCGATCCCGCCGGCGGTGAGGATCAGCCCCTCGCCCGCGATCGTCTCGGTCGTCACGCCCACGATCATGCCCGGCGTCACGCCCGCCATCACGTCCGGGTTGCCCGCCTTGCCGATGCCGGCGATCAGGGCGTTCTTGATGCCGACGTCGGCCTTGTAGATCCCGGTGTAGTCGACGATCAGTGCGTTGGTGATGACGCAGTCGAGCGCGTCCGCGTCCGACACGCCGGCCGCCTGGCCCATCCCCTCGCGGAGCACCTTCCCGCCGCCGAACTTGCACTCGTCGCCGTAGACGGTGAGGTCGCGCTCGACGCGCAGCACGAGCGACGTGTCGCCGAGGCGCACACGGTCCCCGGTCGTGGGGCCGTAGATGGCGGCGTAACTGGCGCGGGCGATGCGGTGCGGCATGGGGTCCAGTAGTCAGCAGTCAGGAGTCAGGAGTCAGGAGTCAGCAGCGTACAGGAGTCGTCGTTTGCCACGGATCTCTTCGTGACCCGTTTCGCGCCTGGCCCGAAGGGCCGGGGCACCCAGCAGCACGACATGCGTCGGATCCGCTGCGACGTTTCGGGAACCCTCACGTCGATTCGTCGTGCCCGAACCCACGCGCTGCGACGTTCGCCAGCGCCGCTTCCCGTCCGGCGTCGCTCACCGGCCCGTCCGCTAAGTTGTTCCCCCCGCGGATCACGCGGTTTCCGGCGATCGCCACGAGCGTCACCGTCTCGGTCTCGCCCGGCTCGAACCGCACGGCCGTGCCGGCGGGGATGTCGAGCCGCTTGCCGTAGGCCCGGCCGCGATCGAACTTCAACCCGGCGTTGGTCTCGACGAAGTGGTAGTGGCTGCCCACCTGCACCGGTCGGTCCCCGAGGTTCGTCACCGCGACGTCGGCCGTCTCGCGGCCGGCGTTCAGTTCCAGTTCGCCGGGCTCCGTCTCGTACGCGCCCGGCAGCGGCCGGGCCTCGGCGACGGTGGCCGCGCGGAACGCCGAGAGGTCCGGCACCGGCAGGAAGCTGCCGTAGAGCGCGAGCGACAGGTCGCCGTCGGCCGCGGCCACCGGGTGGTGGACGGTGACGAGCTTCGTGCCGTCGGGGAACGTCCCCTCGACCTGCACCTCGTGGATCATCTCCGGCACGCCCGCCATCACCTGCCGCCGGCCGAGCAACTGGCGGCCGAGGTCCATCAGCTCCGCCACCGACCGGCCGTCGCGGATGAACTCCAGCACGACGGCGGCGATCAGCGCCACGCACTCCGGGTAGTTCAGCCGCAGCCCCCGCGCCAGCCGCTTCTGCGCGAGGAAGCCCGCGTTGTGGAGCATGAGCTTTTCGATCTCGCGCGGTGACAAATGCATTACCGATCGGCCTCCATCAAATGCCGCACCACGGGCGAACCGCTACCACTTCCGGCCCCACGGCTCGTCGCCCACCGCGTCGAACGCGGCCTTCAGGAGCGAGCGGAGGACGCGCCCCACCCCCTCCGCACCCGCGCCGATCACCCGCAGCACCGCGCCATCCGCCACGGGGCTGGCGGTGACGATGGTCGTCGCGCGGCGCCGGAGCGGGACCGCCGCCACGTCTTTCACGATGCCGGCCGCCGGAACGCGGAACGCGGGTCCGACGAGGAAGACGGTCGCGAGACAGTCGAAGCGGCCCATCCGGTGCGGCGCGTCGATCCGGCCGTCGGTCGGATCGAGCAGCAGCGCGTCGTGGGCGACCGCTCGTCCGCCGACGGCGATGCGCGTCTCGGTGCGGTAGCGGTCGAACGCCCACCGCTCGCCGCATGCCACCCGGCCGCTCGTGAGCCATTCGATCGAAAGCAAGGAGCCGCGCGGCGACAGTTCGTATCGCTGCACCCCCTCGAAGCTCGAGCCCGCGAAGCAGGTCACCGGATCGGGCGCGACCGCGAGGATCGCATCGTCCGCGACCGTCGCCACGACCGACTGTCGCGCCGGCTGGCCCACTCCACCGGACCGGTACACCTTCGTCGACGCCTGCGTGCCGACGATGCACCGCGTTCGTTCGCCCGCGGCGATCGCGAGGCGGATGTCGTCGCCCGCCAGCAGGCCGCCGCCGTAGCTGCTCGTAACGACCCGGGCCACGTCCGCCGCGCCGCGCGGCGTGAGGAGCTTCAACGGGCTCGCCGCCCGCCGGCCGACCACGGCGGTGCGGCCGTCGACCAGCGCAAGGGTGACGTGGCCGGTGCCGGCCCCGGCGCCCGACGCGTCAGCCGGCGTGCGGCGGCTTTCGACGGTCGCGACCTCGCGGGCGGCTGTCGCACTCGTCAACACGCGTCGTTCCCTGTCGGCTCCTCACCGCGCTGAAGTTTCATCTCGATCCACTCGTCGGCGTCGCCGCGGTTTGTCGCTGCCATTCACGATGTTCCGGGCATGCCGCCGATGCGTTGTCACGCCGGAACCGGCTGGGTCGAGGCACGTTCTGCCGCCGGTTCCCTCGCCATTTCCGCGCTTATGCGGCAAACACCAACATGCCGGCGGCGACGATCAAGGCGCCGCTCGCTCGTACGAGCGAGAGGGTCCGCGGTCGGCGCAGCGCAACGGCGAATGCGATGCCCGCGGCGTGCAGCGACGCGGTGCTCACCGCGAATCCCGCGACGTATGCGGCCGGCGATGCGCTGGACGTCATTTCGGACACGTGGGCGTAGCCGTGGAACAGCGCGAACGCCGACACCACCGCGACGGCGACGCCCGGGCCCGGCTTGGCCGCGGCGGCGATGAGGGTGCCCAGCGCGAGCACGGACGAGATGATCGCGGCCTCCACGAGCGGCACCGGCACGTCCGCCGCCGCGGCCGCCCCGCCGACCACCATGCTGCCCAGGAACGCCGCCGGCAGGCGCCAGACGGCGGCGCGCCGGTCTGCGCGCGCCAGATGCCGACGGCGAGCATCGCCAGCAGGTGGTCGATCCCCGTCAGCGGGTGGAGCAGGCCGGCGGAGACGCCGCCGTCGCCGTGCCTTGCGTGGGCCAAGGCGCGCAGGGGCGGCCGCCAGCACGATCAGTGCGGCGACGATTCCGGTTCCGTACCTTCTCATCGATTCGGCTTCCTTCCTTGAACTTTGGATCGCGACGACTCACACGCCCAGGTGCTGGCTCACCATCGCGTCGCTGAGGTCCTTCGTGTCGCCGTCGGCGACGACGCGGCCGCGGTTCATGATGTAGAACGTGCGGCCGAACTCCTTCACGAAGTCGAGGTACTGCTCGACGAGCAGCACCGCCATGTTCCGCTGCCGCACGAGTTCGTGCAGCACGTGGCCGATCTGCTGGATGATGTTCGGCTGGATCCCCTCGGTCGGCTCGTCGAGCAGCAGGACCTTCGGGTCGCCGACGAGCACGCGGGCGATCGCCAGTTGCTGCTGCTGCCCGCCGGACAGGTCGCCCCCCATGCGCTGGCCATCTGCTTCAACACCGGGAACGTGTCGAACACCTCCGGCGGGATCGAATGGCGGCCGTCGGTGCGGGCCTGCAGGCCGACGCGGAGGTTCTCCTCGACCGAGAGCTTCGGGAAGATCTGCCGCCCCTGCGGCACAGGCGCGATCCCCGCCCGCGCCCCGCCGGTTCGCCGGCAGGTCTGAGACGGGCCGCCCGTCGAGCGTGACCGCGCGCCTGTCTGACGCAACGTGCCCATGATCGACTTCATGAGCGTCGTCTTGCCGACGCCGTTGCGCCCCGATCACGCACGTGACCTGCCCGGCCGGCACGTCGAGCGACACGCCGCGGACGGCGCTTGACGGCCCGTAGGAGTAGGAGAGATCGGTCACGTTCAGCACGAGGGCTCCGAAATCAGGTGACGGAACGTGACGAGTGAGGAGTGATGCGTGAAACGGACGCCGGCTTCAGGAACTTCCCACTGTTTCACGGATCACTCCTCACCCGTCACGCCCTCTTCACAGTTCACCTTCCCAAATACGCTTCGATCACCGCCGGGTCCTTCTGCACCTGCTCGAGCGTGCCGTCGGCGAGGACTTTGCCGTTGTCGAGCACCGTGACGCGGGACGCGAGGCGGCGGACGAACTCCATGTCGTGCTCGATCACGATGATCGTGTGCTGGCCCTTCAGCTCCAGCAGCAGCTCTGCCGTCAGTTCGGTCTCCTTGTCGGTCAGGCCGGCGGCGGGTTCGTCGACGAGCAACACCTTCGGCTCGGCGACGATCAGCATGCTGATCTCCAGCCACTGGCGCTGGCCGTGGCTGAGGTATCTCGCCTGCGTCCGCAGGTCGTCGACGAGGTGGACGCGCTCCAGGATGGCGTGGATACGGTCGCCAGCTGTTGGGGCGTCTCGTGGCCGAACAGGTTGCGCCACACGCTCCGCCGCCCGGGGACGGCGAGCTCCGTGTTCTCGTAGACGGTGAGGCTGTCGAACACGGTCGGCGTCTGGAACTTGCGGCCGACGCCGAGGCGGGCGATCTCCACGTCGCTCAGGCGCGTGACCTCGGTGCGGTTCACGTACACCCGGCCGCTCTGGACGCGCGTTGCCGCTGATCACGTCGCAGAGCGTCGTCTTGCCCGCGCCGTTGGGGCCGATGACGACGCGCAGGTCGTTGAAGTGGACCGCGAACTCGCTGATGTCGAGCGCCTTGAAGCCGTCGAAGGAGACGGTGACGTCCTTCACGTAGACGCTGTGGCTGTACGACGCGTCGAACTCCTCGAGCGGCGTGCCTTTGAGGGCGGTGCTCATCGCGCGCCCCCTTCCGTTGCCGGGGGCGCGCTCAGGCAGGTCGACGCCGGCCTCGGTCGCGTCGGCCGCGGCGGCTCGGTGCCGGCGCTTGGCGATCGCGCCGTAGACGCCGGCCGCCACCAGCGTCGCGACCAGCAGGAGATATTTCAGTTGAACCGGCCCGACGCGGTCGATCCGGAAGATCACCTGCTGGAACGCCCGCGGCATGAAGGCCCAGCGCTCGGCCATCACGTAAGCCGCCAGCAGCAACACGGGCAGCGCGACCGCCGCCACCGGCAGGAATCCGGCGCCGGAGCGGAGCTTCTCCTCGACCTGGTCCCACAGGCCGACGAAGCCGTCGGGGAAGAAGAGCACGACGGCCAGGAACATCGCGCCCTGCACGAACGGCCAGATGGCGGGCATGTCGCTCGTGAGGGCCGCGTACGTGTAGTTCGCGATGAGGCACCCGTAGATCGCGCCCCACAGTCGCCCGCGCCCGCCGAGCGCGACCCACACGACCATCGTGATCGACGCGGGCACGTCCATGTTCTGCGGCGTGATGATCCCGACCTGCGGCGCGTAGAGCATCCCGCCCACGCCCGCCAGGATCGCGCCGACCGCGAAGGCGAATACCTTGAACGCGTACGGCTGGTACCCCGCGAAGTACAGGCGCGACTCGCGATCGCGCACCGCCACCAGAACCCGCCCGAGGCGCGATTTCACCACCCAGCGGCACAGCAGGTACGCCAGCAAGACCGACGCGGCCGTCAGCAGGTAGAGGCCCAGGATCCAGCTTCGCTGCGACGTGAACGCCTTGGAGAAGTTCGTCAGCCCGTTCGTGCCACCGAGCAGCATCTCGTGGCGGCTGATCAGCAGCCACGAGCCCCAGGCGACGGCCTGCGTGATGATCGAGAAGTACACGCCGCGCACGCGGCTGCGGAAGATGAAGAACCCGAAGACCGACGCCACCAGCGCCGGCACGAACACCCCCGCCGCCAGCGCGAACGCGAACGACCGGAACGGCCGCCAGAACGGCGGCAGCGGGTTGTCGTGGCCGTAGTAGACGTACGACAGGAACTGCGGCACCTCGTAGACCCCGCCGCCCTCGGGGAGGCTGAGGTGCATCGCCATCGCGTACCCGCCGAGGCAGAAGAACAGCGCCTGGCAGAGCGAGAGCAAGCCGGTGTAGCCCCAGATCAGGTCGATGCCGAGCGCCACGATCGCGAAGCAGAGGTACTTGCCGAGGAAGTTCACCTTGTAGTCCGGCACGGCGCCCGCGAGGTTCAGCGCCGGCACCGCGACGAAGAACAACGCCAGCGACGCGACGACCATCAGCACGCGCAGGCGGCTCACCGCCACGTCGCCGCGCAGGGGCGTGCGACCGCCCGGCGGCAGGTCGAGCCGCCGCCGGTCGGCGGACGGCGAGGACCGGCGCGCGCCCTCCGCGGCGGGCGACGCGGACGGCGGCGGCGACGCGTAGCTCATGCTAAGCATCGGCGAGCCTCCCCTTCGGCGGGAACAGCCCCGCGGGCCGCCACTGCAGGAACGCGACCACGAGCGCCAGCACGATCACCTGGCTCACGACCGACGCGCTGGAATCGAACGCCGGCACGTACTGCAGCGCCGGCTCGAGGTACTGGCGGATGAACCCGAGCCCGAAGCCCGCCCAGATCGCGCCGGCAAGTTTCCCCACGCCGCCGACGACGACGACCATGAAGCTCTCGACGATGTATTCCGTGCCGATCTGCGGGTTGATCTTGTTGTAGAGCGGCACCGCCACGCCGGCCAAACCGGCGAGGCCCGCGCCCACCGAGAACGTGACGGCGTCGATCCGGCGGGTGCTCACGCCGAGCGCGCCGGCCATCTCGCGGTTCTGCGTCGTGGCGCGGAGCAGCAGGCCGAGCTTCGTGCGGTTCACGAGGAACCACACGGCGGCGATGCAGATCGCGCAGTAGACCGAGATGTAGATGCGGTTCCACGGCAGGTCCAGGTCCGTCACGACCTCGAACGACCCGGTCATCCACCGCGGCGCGGTGACGCTCAGCGTGTCGCCGAAGATGATCCGCACCGACTGGATGAGGATCAGCCCCACGCCCCACGTCGCCAGGAGCGTCTCCAGCGGTCGGCCGTAGAGGTGGCGGACGATCGTCGTCTCGACGAGCAGCCCGACGAGCGCCGCGACGAGAAACGCCGCCGGCACGGCCGCGATCGGGTAGTAGTCGAACCAGTTCGGCAGGTGCGTCTTGAACAGTTCGCTGACGACGTATGTCGTGAACGCGCCGACCATCATGAACTCGCCGTGCGCCATGTTGATGACGCCCATCAGGCCGAAAATGATCGACAGCCCCAGCGCGAGCAGGACCAGGATGCTGCCGTCGGACAGCCCGGCGAACGTCTGCTTCGCGAAGCGGATGCGCGACTGGTACCCCTGAGCCTCCTTTAGCGCGGGAGCGACGGCCGCCAGCAGCGCGTCGTCGCCGACCCGGCGGGCGGCGTCGGCGACCTTGCGGAGCATGTTGGTCGCCCGGCCGGTGGACAGTTCGCCGAGCGTCTTGACCGCGACCGCGCGGGCGGCGGCGTCGCCGAGGACGACGTCGAGGCTCGCGGTGGCCTCGCGGAGGGCGGGCGTGAACGCCGGCCCCGCGCCGGCGTCGACCTGCCGCTTGAGGGCGGCGGCGTAGCCGCGGCAGTTCGTCGAGCCGTTTCTTTCGTTCGTCGAGCGTGCCGCGGTAACTCGCGGAGGACGTGAGCGCGCGACCGTGATGGCCTCGCCGACGTCCACGGCGTCGGTCGCGCCGGGCGTGTTCTCGGACGGCTGCGTCGTCGCCGGGGTGGTCGCCTTCAGCGCCGTCTGGGCCGCCGTCAGCGCCGCCACGGTCTTCGTCAAGGCGGCCTCGCCGGGGGGCGGGGTCGGTGAGCTTCACGGCCTTGTCCGCAGTGCCCGCGTCGATTGCCGCCAGGGCCGCGTGCAGCGCGTCGGCGGCCGGTGCGGATTTATTCGACTCGAGGTACTTGCTGATCGCCGTCTTCGCCCGCGCCCCACTGGGCGAGGACGCGCTGCCGTCCTCGGGATCGACAAAGACGCGGGCCGCGCGCTCGCCGGCCTCGCGGATGCTCGTGACGCGCGTCTGCGGGTCGGGCGGAGGAGCGAGAGCGTCGCGATGAGCTTCATCACCGCGTCGCGGGCAGCTGGCGGTGAGCGGCTTGCGGAACGCGGCGGAGAGGTTCAGCTTGTCGTCCTCGATCGGTTTCCCGGTCGCGTCCTTCAACGGCTCGGCCGTGACGGCGTCGTAGAGCGGGTAGACGCGGCGGTCGGGCAGTTCCTTCGGCGGGCCGTAGAAGACGAGCTTGTCGTCGCGGAGTTGGAGCGTGCCGCCGGCGAACGCCTTGAGGGCGGGGATGAGGCGGGCGTCGCCTTTTCTTCGATAAGCGCGTACACCTTTCGCCGGGCGGGTTCGGCGGGAGCTTTCAGCCCTTTCAATGCGTCGATGATCTCGGGAGGCACTGGCTCGACGGCCGCCGGGGAAGTGGGCGCGCCGGCGCGGCGCGTCCGCAGCGGGCGCGTCGCCGCCGACCCGTGCGAACGAGAGCGATGTCACCCCCGCCGCCAGGAGCAGCAGGACGACCGCGGCGACGCGGCGGCCGGGCGTCGGTTTACGGCACATCGGACACCCTCACTCTTGGAACCACTCTCCGCCCGCACTCGGGGGGAGATGTTTCAAAACCTGACGGCTCGTCGCGGCAGGATCCCCTCACCCCTGCCCTCTTCGCCAAGTACGGCGGTGAGGGGAGGAAATCGTCGATTCGACGATCCACTATCCCACCTCGCCGTACGGCGCGCGACGATCCCCGGTCGCGCGTCCCCCGGTCGCGCGCAGGGGCGAGGACGCAGCGTCATTTCGCGCGGTCAGCTTCTTGATCTCCTCGGGCGTGTGGAGGTACGCGCTTGTACGAGTCGGGCTTGACGAGGTCCGTCTGCGTGACGATGTCGAACTGCCCGTCGGCGCGCGGATCGAGCCGATCAGCACCGGCTTGAAGGTGTGGTGGTTCAGCTCGTCCATCTTCTTCTTGCCGCCCGGCGCGTCGAACTCCTGGCCGAGCACCTTGGGGATCACCTTGTCGATGTCGAACGTGCCGGCCTTCTCCACCGCGTTCTTCCAGACGTAGACGCCGAAGTAGGCCGCCTCGATCGGGTCGTCGGTCACGCGGTTCTCGCCGCCGGGGAGGTTCATCTCCTTGCAGTACTTCTTGAACGCGGCGACGAACTTCGCGTTCTGCGGCGTGTCGATCGACTGGAAGTAGTTCCACGCCGCGAGGTGGCCGACGAGCTTCTCGGTCTGCATCGAGCGCAGCTCGTCCTCGGCGACGCTGAACGCCATGATCGGGCACGTGTCGGCCGTGAGGCCCTGGTTGGCGAACTCGGTGTAGAACGGCACGTTACTGTCGCCGTTGATCGTGGACAGGACGCACGCGTCGCCGTCCTTGGCGAAGTCCTTGATCTTGCCGACGATCGCCTGGTAGTCGCTGTGGCCGAACTTCGTGTACTCCTCGGCGATGTTCGCCTCCGGGACGCCCTTCTTGATCAGGAACGCCTTGAGCACCTTGTTGGCCGTGCGGGGGAAGACGTAGTCGGTGCCGAGCAGATAGAACTTCTTCTTCGCCCCCGTCCTCGCTCATGAGGTACTCGGCGGCGGGGATCAACTGCTGGTTCGGGCTCGCACCCGTGTAGAAGACGTTGTAGCTCTGCTCCTCCCCCTCGTACTGCACGGGGTAGAACAGCAGCCCGCCGCCGTAGGGGTTCTCCTGCGGGCCGTACTTCGCCTCGAACACCGGCAGCACGCTCTTGCGGCTCACCGACGTCCAGCAGCCGAACGTGACGGCGACCTTCTCCTCGACGATGAGTTGCTTGGCCTTCTCGGCGAACAGCGGCCAGTTCGACGCGGGGTCGACGACGACCGGCTCGATCAGGTACGACTTGCCGCCGACCTTCACCCCGCCGCCGCCGTTGATCTCGTCGACGGCCATCAGCACGACGTCGCGGAGGCTGGTCTCCGAGATCGCCATCGTGCCGGTCAGCGAGTGCAGGACGCCGACCTTCACCGTGTCCGCCGCGTGCGCGGCGGCGGCCGGCAGCGCGAGACAGGCCAGGGCGAGCGTGGCGATCTTCCGTGCGAACTTTTTCATGTGCGGCCTCCTTGAAGGCGTGTGGTTCTTGTGCTGGTTCTCGTGTCGTCCGCCCCGACCGGGGGAGACGTTCCGTTTTGGAAAAGGAGGTTGAACCACGGAGGCACGGAGACACGGAGGTCGGAAGAGCGTGCGAGGATGGAACACGGAGGATGGAAGGTGGCGAAAGGCGGCTAGGACCGCGCACGCCTGTCTTCCTCCATCCGCAATCTTCCATCCTCCATCTTCGTCTTCTCCTCCTACCTCCGTGTCTCCCGTGACTCCGTGGTTCAACTCGTCGGCGCGACCTCAGAACGCGAGGCCGACGCCGACCGTGCCGACGAAGATCCCGTCGTCGTCGGTGCCGCCGGCGGCCGGGTTGAAGTCGTCGACGCCGTCGCCGTAGTGGTAGTAGTAGCCGCCGACGCTCGCGGTCCACGCGCCGTAGCTGGCGGGGATGAACGCGAGCGGGACGCTCAGCACCGCGCCGGCCGAGGCGTAGCCGAACAGCTCGTCCTCCTCGTAGAAGTCGCTGAAGCCCAGGCCGACCGAGATCGGGATCGACAGCGTCAGCGGGTAGTCCCCCTCCTCGGTCAGCGCGAAGCTGGGCCCCACGCCGAGCTCGAGGTACTGCCCCTCGTCCGGGCCCGTGCCGGCCTTGCCGTCGAGCTCCCAGAACAGGATGCCGTACGGCTTGAGCGCGAACTTGCCGTCGTCGCCCCACAGGTCGGCGTCGTTGTAGCTGAGCTTCAGCTGCACGTTCTGGTTGCGGTTGAAGCCGCCGTTGGGGCTGTGGAACTCCTGGTACAGGACCGTGGCGTTGAAGTTCTTCGCGAAGTCGAAGCTGAAGCCGCCCCAGAAGTCGAACTCGTACCAGTTGCGCACCGTGGTGCGGCTGGCCGGCTCGCCGGTCACCGGGTCGACCTCGGCCAGGCCGGCGTCGGTCTTCTGGTCGTGGATGCTGTTGAAGAAGCCCGCGATCGCGGTGACCTTGCTCAGCCCCGCGTCGGGCTCGTCGACCAGCTTGAAGTAGAGCTCCCCGACGTTCTGGTAGATGATCCCCTGGTTCTCCAGCAGCACGCCGCGCGTGATGTACGCGGTCGTGAGCGTGTTGGTGAACGCGCCGTTGACGTTGAGCGAGTTCGCCGGCTCGGCCGCTGGCGGCTCGACCTCCCGCGGCTGGCCGGGGTCCGCCTCGGGGGCGGGTTGCGCGAAGGCCAGCGCGGGCGCGAGGGCGGCGGCGGCGGCGAGCGCGAGGAGCGTGGAACGTCGAATCATGAGATGGTCCTTCCCTTTCTACGAGAGGTGCGGTGGTTGGCCGGGCGGTCCGGGCGCGGACGGCGGGCGTGCCGATCGGTTCGGACCCGCGACGCCGCGCAATGCAGGGTCGGCGCCGATCGGTTCAGTTGCCCGTGCTGCGATGGCCCGTATGCCCGCCGCTCCATTTACAAACGTTGTGCCAAGCCGATTTGGCCCGATTTCCCCGGGAGAACGCCGCGGCGGCGATTAGAAGTTGTGCAGACCGGTACGGCGGCCCCCGGAGCTGCGCGTTTCGGCGTCAGTCGCCGTGCGACTGTTGAAATCCCAACGACTCGCCGCCGCGCGGCGCGTTCGCCGCCGACGCGACCGCCCCGGCCGCCGCGGTCCGCGTTTCCCCTGCCGCCGCCCGCCACGCCGCCAGGACGTGATCGACGATCGCGTCGACGCCGGGCCCGTGCTTCACCTGCGCGAAGACGACCGGCCCGTCGCCGCGCATCCGCCGCGCGTCGCGGTCCATCACGGCGAGGTCCGCCCCGACGGCGGGCGCGAGGTCGGTCTTGTTGATCACGAGCAGGTCCGACTGCGTGATGCCAGGCCCGCCCTTGCGCGGGACCTTGTCGCCCCCCGCCACGTCGATCACGTAGACGGTGAAATCCGCGAGTTCCCGGCTGAAATGGGCGGCGAGGTTGTCGCCGCCGGACTCCAGTCGCAGCACGTCGGGCGCGACG
>JAUJNJ010000117.1 GCA_030448225.1 Phycisphaerae bacterium | reverse complement strand
ACGTCGAGATCCGCGAGACCAAGCTCGGCCGCGAGGAGTTCACCCGCGACATCCCCAACGTCAGCGAGCGTGCCCTGGCGAACCTCGACGAGAACGGCATCGTCCGCGTCGGCACCCGCGTCGGCCCGGGCGACATCCTCGTCGGCAAGATCGCGCCGAAGTCCAAGAGCGAGCTGACCCCCGAAGAGAAGCTGCTACACGCGATCTTCGGCCGGGCCGGCGAGGACGTGAAGAACGACTCGCTGGAGATGCCCGCCGGTGAGGAGGGCGTCGTGATCGGCGCCCAGCGCTTCAGCCGCCGCATGCACATGACGGAGGAGCAGAAGAAGGCGCTGAAGAAGGACATCGACAAGTACGAGAAGGACCAGAACCAGAAGGCGATCCAGATCTTCAAGCAGATGGTCGCCGAGATCAACGAGGTGACCGGCACGCAGATGGTCGACCCCGGCACCCGCCAGAAGGTCGGCCAGAGCGAGATCCCGGACGTGATCCTCGAGCAGATCGAGGGGTTCGCGCCCGACTGGGTCAAGGGCACGAAGGAGAGCAAGGAGCAGGGCCTCAACACCTACTCCCGCTTCTGGCCGCGCGTGCAGGCGGTGCTGAAGGAGAAGTCGCGCCGCATGGAGCACATGAAGCGCGGCGACGAGCTGCCCTCGGGCGTGCTCGAGATGGTCAAGATCTACGTCTCGACGAAGCGCCAGCTCAGCGTCGGCGACAAGATGGCCGGCCGCCACGGGAACAAGGGCGTCATCGCCCGCATCGTGCCGGAAGAGGACATGCCGTTCCTAGAGGACGGGACGCCGGTCGAGATCCTGCTCAACCCGCTGGGCGTGCCGTCGCGCATGAACGTCGGGCAGATCCTCGAGACCCACCTCGGGTGGGCGATGGCCGTGCTCGGCGCGCAGGCGGTGACGCCGGTGTTCGACGGCGGCACCGAGGACGAGATCCACAAGGCGGTCGAGGAGGCGAACAAGGCCGTCCGCGACCGGCGCAAGGACCGCAAGAGCAAGGGCGTCGCGCTCGACGACCGCAGCCTCGACGTCGAGATGCCCTGGGGCGGCAAGGTCCAGCTCCACGACGGCCGCACCGGCGAGCCGTTCGAGCAGAAGACGACGGTCGGCTACATCTACATGATGAAGCTGCACCACCTCGTCGACGACAAGATCCACGCCCGGGCGACCGGCCCGTACTCGCTGATCACCCAGCAGCCGCTCGGCGGCAAGGCCCGCACCGGCGGCCAGCGGTTCGGCGAGATGGAAGTGTGGGGCCTCGAGGCGTACGGGTCGGCCTACGTGCTGCAGGAACTGCTCACGGTCAAGTCCGACGACGTCGAGGGCCGCACGAAGATCTACGAGTCGATGGTCAAGGGCACCAACACGCTCGAGGCCGGCACCCCGGTGTCGTTCGACGTGCTGTGCAACGAGATCCGCGGCCTCGGCCTCAACATCCAGCTCGAGAAGAAGAAGGGCCTGGGTGCGACCGACGAGGACGGCGACCTGATGTAAGCGTCGCCCGGAGGGCCGCACGATGGCGAACTGGATTGCCTGGATTCCGATCGTGCTGCTCGTCTGCCTCGTGCCGTTTGCGATCTGGGTGCGGTGGCAGGTCCGGAAGATCAAGCGCGAGGAAAGCCGGCTCGGGTCGGAGAACCAGCGGCGACCGTCCTCCGATGATCCTGCGAAACTGATGTGAAGTATCTGGCAAGCACACCATGGCCGGACGACACGTTCGGCTGGTTCTTTGCCACCGGATTGATAGCAGCCGCCATCGTCGTCATAGCGTTCGCGTGCTTGTTGCGACGGCTATGGCGGGTAACGCGGATACCACCGGAAGTTGCGACATCAGCTCGACGTGGATTTGAAGTGAAACAGGCCGATGCGGATCGAACGCTGGTGGACCGGGATTCAACCCAGCGGTGATGCGTGACGCTCGGCAGCGGGCCTTACTTGGAAGACCTGCTCCCGCTGTTTTGCTTGGTCGCACTGCCGGTGTTCGCAGCCGGCGTGTGGGCGATCTGGACGCTTGTTCGCACCGTGCGGGAGACCCGCCCGCGGCGATCAGGCGAGTCGCGCGGCTTTGAAGTGAAACAAAACTCGGGCACGAAGCCCGGGGCTGAAGAGAAAGACATCGATCATGGCTGAAACCGTCTACGATCGGATCAACGACTACGGCTCGGTCAAGATCCAGCTCGCCAGCCCGAACGACATTCGTTCGTGGAGCTTCGGCGAGGTGAAGAAGCCGGAGACCATCAACTACCGCACTTATCGGGCGGAGAAGGACGGTCTCTTCTGCGAAAGAATCTTCGGCCCCGAGCGCGACTGGGAGTGCTCGTGCGGCAAGTACAAGGGCACGAAGTACAAGGGGATCATCTGCGACCGCTGCGGCGTCAAGGTGACCCACAGCCGCGTGCGGCGCAGCCGCATGGGCCACATCAACCTGGCCGCGCCCGATCGTGCACATCTGGTTCTTCAAGGCCCTGCCGTCGCGCTGGGCGATGCTGGACATGAAGACCAGCGACATCGAGAAGATCGTCTACTTCCAGGACTACGTCGTCACCGACCCCGGTAAGACGCCGCTGAAGAAGAAGCAGCCTTACGGAAGACGAGTACCGGCGGCGTACGAGAAGTACGGCGCGGACTTCGAGGCCGAGATGGGCGCCGAGGCGATCAAGAAGCTGCTCGGGCTGATGAACCTCGACACCGAGCAGGACAAGATCCGCCGGGACATCGAGAAGACCAACAGCAAGCAGAAGATCAAGGACCTCACCAAGCCGCCTCAAGATGATCGAGGCGATCCGCGGCTCGGAGAACAAGAGCGAGTGGATGGTCATGGACGTGATCCCCGTGATCCCGCCCGACCTGCGCCCGCTCGTGCTGCTGGAGAGCGGCAACTTCGCGACGTCGGACCTCAACGACCTGTACCGCCGCATCATCAACCGCAACAACCGGCTCAAGAAGCTGGTCGACCTCAACGCGCCGAGGTCATCATCCGCAACGAGAAGCGGATGCTGCAGCAGGCGGTCGACGCGCTGTTCGACAACGGCCGGTGCCGCAGGCCGGTGCTCGGCAGCAGCAACCGCCCGCTGAAGTCGCTGACCGACATGATCAAGGGCAAGCAGGGCCGCTTCCGCGAGAACCTGCTGGGCAAGCGCGTCGACTACTCGGCCCGCTCGGTGATCGTCGTCGGCCCGGAGTTGAAGCTGCACCAGTGCGGCCTGCCGAAGAAGATCGCGCTGGAGCTGTACCAGCCGTTCATCATCCGCCGGCTGAAGGAGCACGGGCTGGCCGACACGATCAAGTCGGCCAAGAAGATGCTCGAGCGCCGCGACCCCGAGGTGTGGACATCCTCGAGGAGTGCATCTACCAGCACCCGGTCATGCTCAACCGCGCCCCGACGCTCCACCGCATGGGCATCCAGGCGTTCGAGCCGGTGCTGGTCGAGGGCAACGCGATCAAGATCCACCCGCTGGTGTGCAGGGGTTCAACGCCGACTTCGACGGCGACCAGATGGCGGTCCACCTGCCGCTGAGCGTCGAGGCGCAGGCCGAGACGCACATCCTGATGCTGGCGCCGAACAACATCTTCAGCCCGGCCAACGGCAGCCCGATCATCACGCCGTCGCAGGACATCGTGCTCGGCACGTTCTACATCACCAGCGACCGCGAGGGGGACAAGGGCGAGTACAGCCTGTTCGACAGCCCCGAGGAGGCCATGATGGCCTTCGACCTGCGCAAGATCGCGATGCACACGCGGATCTTCGTCCGCCTGAACGCGCGCGCAGGTCGTCCCCGACGACAAGAGCGGCCCGCAGCCGATCGCCGACGTCGCCTGGAAGAGCCTGGAGGACCAGCGCATGCGCCGCGACCCGGCGTACGCGGCCAAGCGCGCCCGGCGAACTTCAAGAGCAACGTGATCTTCACGACCGTCGGCCGCTGCATCTTCAACGACATCCTCGAGCCGGCGATGCCGTTCTACAACTACGCCCTGACCGCCAAGGGCTCCAGCCGCGTGATCGCCGACACCTACGAGCGGCTCGGCCGCCCGGCGACGATCAAGCTGCTGGACGACATGAAGTCGCTCGGGTTCAAGGCAGCACGCTGGCGGGGCTGAGCTTCGGCATCACCGACATCCGCAGCCCCGACACGAAGCAGCAGATCCTCGACGACGGCCAGAAGAAGGCCGACCGCATCGAGAAGAACTACAAGATGGGCGCGATCACCGACCAGGAGCGGTACGCGCAGCTCATCGACGTCTGGGGCCACGCCCGCAAGCTCGTCACCGAGGACCTGATGGCGGGCGTGCAGAAGGACTACCGCGACGAGGCCGGCAAGCCGATCTCGGCCGAGGAGGGCCTGAGCCGCAAGCTGCCGCGCTACCTCAACCCGATCGCGATGATGGCCGTCTCCGGCGCCCGCGGCAACGTCGACCAGATCCGCCAGCTCGGCGGGATGCGCGGCCTGATGGCCAAGCCCAGCGGCGAGATCATCGAGACGCCGATCAAGTCCAACTTCCGCGAGGGCCTGTCGGTGCTCGAGTACTTCTCGTCCACCCACGGCGCGCAAGGGCCTGGCCGACACCGCGCTCAAGACGGCCGACTCGGGCTACCTGACCCGCAAGCTGGCCGACGTCGCGCAGAACGTGATCATCAACGAGGTCGAGTGCGGCACGCTCAACGGCGTGAACAAGGCGACGATCTACAAGGGCGAGAGCGTCGACGTCCCGCTGAAGGACATGATCGTCGGCCGCACGGCCCGCGACACGATCCGCAACCCGATCACCGACGAGACGATCATCGAGGAGAACGAGGTCATCTCCAACGAGGTTGCCGACCAGTTGTCGGAGCTGAAGCTGGAGTCGATCCGCGTCCGCTCCCCGCTGACGTGCGAGAGCCCGCGCGGCATCTGCGCCCGCTGCTACGGCATCGACATGAGCACGAACCAGGTCGTCGAGGAAGGCCTGGCGGTCGGCATCATCGCCGCCCAGTCGATCGGCGAGCCGGGCACGCAGCTCACGATGCGCACGTTCCACACCGGCGGCGTGGCGACCGGGTCGCTGATCGAGAACGACATCAAGACCGCGGCGGCCGGCACGGTCGAGCACCGCGACATCAACGCCGTCGAGGTGACCGACGCCGAGGGCCACAAGCGGCTCGTGGCGCTGAAGCGCAACGGCGAGCTGGCGGTGGTCGACGCCAAGGGCCGCGAGATCGAGAAGCACCGCGTGCCGTACGGCTCGACGATCCGCGTCAACCACGGCGACAAGGTCAAGCCGCGCGACCAGCTCGTCGTGTGGGACCCGCACATCACGCCCATCCTGGCCGAGAAGGAGGGCATCGTCCGCTACGAGGACATCGAGGAGGGCGAGACCGTCCGCATCGAGGAGGAGCGCAAGGGCGCCGAGGCGGGCGTGGCGAAGATGGTCGTCATCGAGCACAAGGGCGAGCGGCACCCCCGCATCACCATCGAGGGCTCGGACGGCAAGATCCTGGACTTCCACTACCTGCCGGCCAAGGCCCGCATCGAGGTGAAGGACGGCCAGAAGATCGAGGCCGGCCACATGCTCGCCCGCCAGCCGCGCGAGGCCGCCGGCACGATGGACATCACGGGCGGCCTGCCGCGCGTGACCGAGATCTTCGAGGCCCGCAAGCCCAAGGACCCGGCCGTGCTGGCCGAGATCTCGGGCACGATCGAGCTGCGGTCCGACCGCCGCCGCGGCAAGATGACGATCATGGTCCGGTCCGAGACGGGCATGGAGCGCGAGCACCACGTCCCGCAGGACAAGGAACTGCAGGTCCACGCCGGCGACTTCGTCGAGGCCGGCGACCCGCTGATCCGCGGGCCGATCATCCCGCACGACATCCTGCGGATCCGCGGCGAGGAGGCGCTGCACCAATACCTGCTGACCGAGGTGCAGAACGTCTACCGCTCGCAGGGCGTGAAGATCAACGACAAGCACATCGAGATCATCCTCAACCAGATGCTCCGCAAGGTGAAGGTCGAGGACAACGGCGACACGAAGTTCCTGCCCGGCGAGGTCGTCGACAAGTTCAAGTTCCGCGCGCCCGGCAACGAGGCCGTCAGCCAGAGCCTCAAGGTCGCCGACGCCGGCGGCACGGACTACAAGGAACACGAGGTGGTGCTCAAGGCCGACCTCAAGGAGGCCAACGAGGCCGCCGAGGCCGCCGGCAAGGAGCCGGCCAAGGGCAAGAAGGCCAAGCCCGCCCGCGGCAAGACGCTGCTGCTGGGCATCACCAAGGCGTCGCTCCAGAGCGAGTCGTTCATCTCCGCCGCCTCGTTCCAGGAGACGACGAAGGTGCTGACCGAGGCGGCCCTGGCCGGCGCGGTCGACACGCTCGTGGGCCTGAAGGAGAACGTGATCCTCGGGCACCTGATCCCGGCGGGCACGGCGTTCAACCCGCACCTGAACCTGCGGATCAAGCACCTCGCCCAGCCGAGCCCGGCGGTCGAGGACGCCCCGATCGCCCGCGTCCCCCGCGAGGACGCCGCCACCCCGGCGCCCCGCGACCTGACCCCCCCGGCCGGCAGCTAAGCCCGCGGCAGGATAAAGTTAGGTTTTCACGCGATTTAGCGGACCCCGGGACATAAGTTCCGGGGTCCGCGTGTTTTATAACGGCCGCCGCGACTAGAACCGAGTGGGGGACGACGCGTAGTGTTAGAGGAAGGGCTGATCCGGCCCGCCTTGACATGCCGATGCCGACCGGTTCTAACCGGCCCCCCGTCTCGGGGTCAGGAGTACCAGTTCTTGCGATCGGGTCGTCAAGCGGGCGTCCCAGCCGGTCGATACGACGGCATTCCGGCCACCGGCGGCCGGCCTCACCCCCTCACCCGAGGGTATTGGACGGAGCATGGCGAAGCAGATTTACGGCAAGCACCTGGTGATCGTCGAGTCGCCCGCGAAGGCCAAGACGATCAACAAGTACCTCGGCGACGATTACGTCGTGAAGGCGAGCATGGGCCACGTCCGCGACCTGCCCTCCAAGGGCATGGGCGTGGACCTCAAGACGTTCATCCCCAACTACGAGGTCATCGAGAAGAAGGACAAGCTCATCAGCGAGCTGAAGAAGCTCGCCAAGACCAGCGAACACGTCTACCTCGCGACCGACTTGGACCGCGAGGGCGAGGCGATCGCCTGGCACCTGAAGGAGGCGCTGGGCATCCCCGACGAGAAGGCCCGCCGGGTCATCTTCAACGCGATCACCAAGGCCGAGATCCAGAAGGCGTTCAAGAACACCAAGTCGATCGACATCGACCGCGTCAACGCGCAGCAGGCCCGCCGCATCCTCGACCGGATCGTCGGCTACGAGATCTCCCCGCTCCTGTGGCGCAAGGTCGCCAAGGGCCTGTCGGCCGGCCGCGTGCAGAGCGTGGCGGTGCGCCTCGTCGTCGAGCGCGAGCGCGAGATCGACAAGTTCATCCCCGAGGAATACTGGAAGATCGGCGGCATCTTCACCGCCAAGACCGAGCCCGGCGGGTGCAAGCAGCTCGCCGACACCTGGGTCGACTTCCTGACGAACACCGGCAACGGCGAGCGCACGAAAATCGAGCGCGAGCGGTGGCTCGCCGAACACGACGCCTTCCAGGCGGAACTCGTCGAGCTCGCCGGCAAGAAGTTCGAGGCCGCCAACAAGGCCGACGCGCGCCGTGCGGCGGAGTTGCTCGGGTTCGTCCTCGACCGGGATGAGACCGTCGAAGACAAGGAAGCCAAAGGTCCGGCCCAGCAGGTGACGCGCTTCTTCGGCCACCTCGGGTCGTGCCCGAAGTTCACCGTCCGCTCGATCGAGCGAAAGCGCACGACGAGCCGGCCGCCGGCCCCGTTCATCACCAGCACGCTCCAGCAGGGTGGTGCGAGCCGGCTGCACATGAGCGCTAAGCGCACGATGCAGGTGGCGCAGGGCCTGTACGAGTCGGGCCACATTACCTACATGCGTACCGACTCGACGCACCTGTCGGGCGAGGCGCTGACGATGGCCCGCACCTACATCAAGGCGGAGTTCGGCGACCGGTACCTGCCGGACAAGCCCAACTTCTACGCCAGCAGCAACAAGAGCGCCCAGGAGGCCCACGAGGCGATCCGCCCGACGGACGTGAACTTCACGCCCGCCGACGCCCGCAACAAGCTCGGCACCGACGACGCGAAGCTCTACCAGCTCATCTGGAACCGCTTCGTCGCCTGCCAGATGCCGCCGGCAGAGTTCGATCAGACGAGCGTCAGCATCGTCGCGCCGACGCAGGGGGGCGACGCGGTCTTCCGCGCCACCGGCCGCAAGCTCGTGTTTGATGGCTTCATGAAGGTCGCCGGCATCAGCAGCGAGGACCAACTCTTGCCCGAGCTGCGCGAGCAGCAGCCCGTCGCGCCGATCGAGCTCGACCCGACGCAGCACTTCACGCAGCCCCCGCCGCGGTTCACCGAGGCGAGCCTCGTGAAGGAGCTCGAGCGGCTCGGCATCGGCCGGCCGAGCACGTACGCGAGCATCATCCAGACGATCCAGGACCGCGAGTACGTCACGCAGGTCGACCGCCGCTTCTACGCGACGATGCTCGGCAGCATCGTGACCGACAAGCTGATCCAGGCGTTCCCCGAGATCATGGACGTCGGGTTCACGGCCGGCATGGAGCTGAAGCTCGACGAGGTCGAGGACCACACGGTCGACTGGATCAAGCTGTTGCAGGACTTCTACGGCCCATTCCACGCGGTGGTGGACGGCGCGCTCGAGAAGATCGAGCACGCCGGCGGCTCGGCCAGCCCGTACGTGTGCCCCAAGAGCGGCGACCCGATGGTCTACCGCATCAGCAAGAACGGCTTCTTCCTCGCGTGCAGCAACCGCGAGTGCGGGCAGACCCAGCCGGTCGACCAGCAGGGCAAGCCGACCGTCCGCGAGGTCAGCCAGCACAAGTGCCCGGTCTGCGGGCGCGAGATGATCAAGCGCAAGGGGCGCTTCGGCGAGTTCCTCGGGTGCAGCGGCTACTCGGTGAAGAACGAGGCGGGCGAGCCGTCGTGCACGACGATCATCAACCTCGACAAGGAGGGCAACCCGCTGCCCCCCAAGCCCAAGCCGATCAAGACGAGCGTCGCGTGCGAGAAGTGCGGCAGCCCGATGCTGCTGCGCGACTCCAAGCGCGGGCCGTTCCTCGGGTGCAGCACGTTCCCCAAGTGCCGCTCGACGAAGATGATGAAGAAGCTCGAGGGCGAGGCGCTGGCGCAGGTCGAGGCGCTCGTGCCGATGCTGAAGGAGGACGCCGCCCGCTCGGCCGAGATGATCGCCAAGATCACCGGCGGCGGGGCGATCGGCCCCAACGGCGCGGCGGCCAAGGCCCCGACCGGCCCGGTCGCGACCGACATCGACTGCGACGAGTGCGGCAAGCCGATGGTCATCCGCAAGGGCCGCCGCGGCCCGTTCCTCGGGTGCAGCGGCTACCCCAAGTGCAAGAACACCGGCGAGGTGCCGGCCCGCCTCGTCGAAGAGATGGGCCTCAACGGGAACGGCGCCGCAACCGACGCGCCCCCGTCCCGCCCCCTCCCCCCGGAGCACGAGGATGCTGCGTAAGCGGTGTTGGTGAAAATTATGGAAACCACGACACCCCCACCCGACCTCGGGTGGGGGTGTTTCGTTGGGGTGCAGGTCCTGTGCACATCGCGCGTATGTACCTCTCCTGCGCGCGACGAGATCGAGCACGCTTGGTGCGCGTCACCTTCACGTGTAGCGTCGTCCGCGCGACGGTAACGTTCGCGTCGACGGTTAGTCCCCAACGGGGACCGGTTTCGAAGCGTTTCTGAACAGGTCACCTACAGGTGTAGCGTGTCATCCCGAGGGGAGCGGTAGCGACCCGACCCATCTCGGGCTGGGAAGACTCATTCCAACTCGAGATCCCTCGTCGCTGTCGCTCCTCGGGATGACCGATCCACAAGTCGACGCGGATGTTCCTTCACTCGAACTTCCGTATCGCTATCACCGAGCCCGCTAAACGCGATCTCTCAGCAGCACGTTCGGTAACGCGCGTATGTCCCCGCTTGTGCCCCCAGCCCCGGCGCGCTGCTAACAACGCAACTCGATGCCCCGACGTCGAACTCCTCTTCCTCGGCACCGGCACCAGCGCCGGCGTCCCCATGATCGGGTGCGGGTGCGACGTCTGCCGCAGCAGCCGACCCCCGCGACAAGCGGAACCGCGCGTCGGTCGTCATCTCCTACGACGGCACGAGCGTTCTCGTCGACACCACGCCCGAACTGCGCCTCCAGGCCGTCGCGCATGGCGTGGGGCGGGTGGACGCGGTCGTCTTCACGCACGCCCACGCCGACCACATCATGGGCCTCGACGACGTCCGGCGGTTCAACACGATCAAGGGCGGCCCGCTCGACGTGTGGGCCGACGCGCGGACGCACGCCGCCCTCGACCGCTGCTTCGGCTACGCGTTCCTCGAGCCGCCCGGCCGAGATGAAGGTCTACCGCCCGCACCTCGTCGCCCGCACGATCGCCGGCCCGTTCGACATCGCCGGCGTCACCTGGACGCCGATCCCCCTCATGCACGGCGAGTTGCCGGTCCTCGGCTTCCGCGTCGGCCGCCTCGCCTACTGCACGGACGTCAGCTTCATCCCCGAATCGTCCTACCCGCTGCTCGAGGACCTCGACGTGCTCGTGCTCGACGCGGCAGTACCGCCGCCACGTCACGCACTTCTCCATCGAACAGGCGATCGAAGAGGTGAGGCGGATCAAGCCGAATCAGGCGGCTCTTCACCCACATCGCCCACGCCGCGCACGAGGAAACCAACCGCGCTGCCTCCCCGACGGCGTTCGCCTCGCCTTCGACGGCCAGCGCGTGATCGCACGTCTCGCTTGACGACAGCAGAGCCCCGTCACATCTGGCGCATCCTCGGGCCACGCCGAGGTTTTAGGATCACTTCGAGTCGCTGCGCCCGGGGCAGAACCGCGGCTCGTCGTCCGTGATAATCGCTTCGACGGGTCATCCTGTAGTCGCGACGGCTGCGTCGCGGTTGTGGCGGAGCCACAAGTCGCCGGCGAGGAGTCGCCGCTGCGCGTCGACCGCGACGCAGGCGTCGCAACTACAGGTAAGGCGAAGCGACATGAACGACGAGGAATCCCCTCCGTTCCGGCACAGTTCCCTCGTCAGGAAGCTCGCTCCGCACCGTCGTTTCGACCCCCCTCGATTATCGGTGTCGCCGTCCCCGCGCGTTCCTTGACGTCCATCGTCGCGGCTCGATAGTCGTCGCCCATGAAGGCCTACCGCGCGATCGCCGAGTACTACGACCCCGAGAACGCCCAGCACCCGATGCTGGAGCAGGACGTGCCGTTCTTCCTCGGCCAGTTGCCGGACCGGCGGCAGAGCGTCCTCGAACTGGCCGTCGGCACCGGTAGGGCCGCGATCCCGGTGGCGCGCAGGCGGGGCACCGGGTGGTGGGCGTGGATTACGCGCCGGAGATGCTCGCGATCGCCCGCCGCAAAGCGCGACGGCGTCGGGCTGACCGACCGAGAGCTTCGCCTCCTCCGCGGCGACGCGCTGAGGGTCAACCTCGACGAGCAGTTCGACTGGGTCTGCGTCTTCTTCAACACGTTCCTCGCCTTCACCACGCTCGAGCAGCAGGACCGCGTGCTGCAGGTCGCGCGGCCACCTCAAGCCGCGCGCGGGCGGATCTGGTTCGACGTGTTCCAGCCGGATCTGGCGACGCTCTCGCGCCCGCTCACGGCCGACATGGAGCCGACGCTCTTCTACGTCCCGGAGTTCGACCGGACGGTCCTCAAGACCACCGAGGTCCGCCCGTCGCCGGCGAGCCAGGTGCAGCAGGTGACGTTCAACTACGCGTGGTTCGACGGCGACGGCGTCGAACGCCGCGAGCGGACGCAGTTCCCGATGACGTGGATCTTCCCGCGCCAGATGCGGATGCTCGTCGAGCACGCAACGAACTGCGCCTCGAATACCTGTTCGGCAACTACGACGGCAGCGCGGTCGATGACGATTCGCCCCGGCTCGTCGCCCGGTGTTGCCGGAAGTGAGCGGACGGTCTACCCTTGGGAGAGCAAGACGCAGGAGACCGCCATGAGTGAACGAACCGTCGCCTCGACCGCCCCGACCACCCCCGACCACACCGCCACGCCCACCGCCGGCAGCGCCCCCCCCAACCCGGCGGCCGCCCGCAGGCGGGCGGCGGCGCACCCGGGCCGGCCGCAGCGGCAGTTCGTGAGCTTCACGCTCTACAAGCTCGACCCCGCGTTCCGCCGCCTCGGCGACCACGAGAAGATCCAGGCCCGCAGCGAGTTCCTCAAGATCTTCCAGCAGCCGCGGCCCGGCTCTCATGTGCCTGACCTACAGCACGGTCGGCCTCCGCGCCGACGCCGACCTGCTGCTCTGGCGGATCGCCGCGACGAGCGACGAGTTCCAGGCCCACGCGCGCGCTCATCAACAAGACGCGGCTCGGCGCCTACCTGACGATCCCGCACTCGCTGCTGGCGATGACGAAGCGCAGCATGTACATCGACAAGCTCGACCCGTTCCACACCGCCGAGAGCCGCACGCACATCATCCCCGGCAAGCGCAAGTACCTGTTCGTCTACCCGTTCGTGAAGTCGCGCGACTGGTACCTGCTGCCGCTGGAGGAGCGGCAGGCGATCATGGACGTGCACATCAAGGTCGGCAACAAGTACCCGAGCGTGAAGCTCAACACGACCTACAGCTTCGGCCTCGACGACCAGGACTTCGTCGTCGCCTTCGAGACCGAGGAACCGAAGGACTTCCTCGACCTCGTGATGGAGCTGCGCGAGACCCAGAGCAGCAAGTACACGGTCCGCGACACGCCGATCTTCACCTGCGTGCAGCAGCCGATGGAGAACGTGCTCGACCAACTGTTCTAAGGAGCTCTAACGAAGTGAACGCCAAGACGCCGAGACGCCAAGGTAGGAGGAGAAACAGGAAAGCAGGGAAACGGCCTTCTCTCTCGTCCTTCCTTGGCGTCATGGCGTCTTGGCGTTCACTCATTCGGTCTAGGACCTGCAAGAGTCTCTGCGTTTCGGGGGCCGAGTCCACGGACGGATGAACGGACGGACGGAACCGCCGGTCACGATGACGAACTTGATGGCAAAGCGCAGGTCGCAAGTCCCGGAGGGCCGGTGGTCCTGCCGCGGGAGATCCTCGAGCGGGTCGACCGCGTCGCCGACTACCACGCGTCGAGCAAGCACACGTACCAGTCCGTGCGCGGCCCGCGCCCGCCGCTCGACTGGGCGAACCACCCCAGCCCGTACCGCACGTTCGCGTCGCACCCGAAGATGGAGCTGCCGCGGGCGACGCTCGACACCGGCGCGTCGACGCTGTCGCTGCTGGCGGTGGGCGTCCACGCGGTGCCGGCCGAGCGGCTCCACCCGCCGCAGGACCTGGCGACGCTCGCGAACTGGCTCTACCTCGCCGACGGCGTGACCGCCGAGCGCGCGCTCGGCGGGGCGGCGTTCGGCCTGCGCACCTGCCCGAGCTGCGGCGCGTGTTCCCGTTCGAGCTCTACGTCGCCGCGTTCGGCGTGGCGGGGCTGGAGGCGGGCCTCTACCACTACGACGTGCGCGAGTTCGCGGCGTCCGCCGGCTCCGCGGCGGCGCCGAGACGTTCGCGCAGCTCCGCAAGCGCGCCCCGACCTCGACTTCCTCAAGACCGTGCCCGCCGCGCTGCTCGTGTCGACGGTCTTCTGCCGCGCGTCGTGGAAGTTCCGCCAGCGCGGCTACCGCTACGCGCTGGACGACGCGGGGCACCTGATCCAGAACCTGATCACCGCCGCCAACGGGCTGGGCATCGGGACGACGACGCGCCTGCGGCATGCACGACAAGTCGCTGCGCGAGCTGATCGGCGTGCGGCCCGCGGCGCCGTACCTCGACGCCGAGGCGGTGCAGGCGATGGTCGTGTGGGCCGACGGCGCTGCCCGGCCGATCGAGCTGCCCGCGGCGGTGCCGGCCGTCATGGGGACCGCGTCGACGGCGGCTGGGCGCCGCCGCTGCCGGCGATCGCGCGCCCGCCGCTGGCGGCGTCGGCGGTGCCGTTCGGGTCGATCCTCGCCGTGCACGCCGACTGCGTCGCGCCGGGCGTCGCCATCCGCGACGTCCGCCCGCCGCTGACCGAGCTCTCGCCGCTGCCGCCCGACCACGCGCTGGCCGACCTGCCCGAGCCCCCGCCGCTCGACGCGGCCGCGGGGCAGTCGCTCCGCGGCGTGATGCTCAACCGCCGCAGCACCGCCGACTTCAAGCGCGTCGCGATCTCGCGCGACGCGCTCTGGACGATCAACCGCCTCGCGTTCCGCGGCGGCACGTTCTTCCCGATCTTCCCCGGCGGCGCCCACGTCGGCCTCGTCCGCCCGGTCTGGGTCGTCCACGACGTCGACGGCATGGAGGCCGGCGTTTGGTACTACGACCCGCCGACCGACCGCTGGCACCTCGTGCGGGCCGGCGAGTTCCGCATCGAGGCGAAGTACGTCTCGCTCGAGCAGCAGCACCTCTGCGCCCAACGGGTCGGCCGTCTGCCTCGTCATGAGCGACCTCCGCACGCTCATGCAAAAGGCCGGCCCCGACACCTACCGCCTCGCCCACCTCGAGGCCGGCATCGTCGGCCAGCTGCATCCACCTCGCGTCGGCCGCGATGAACCTCGGGTGCAGCGGCATCGGCGCGCGTTCTACGACGACGAGGTGCGCGCGTTTCTCGAGCTGGAGCAGACGGGCTGGGAGCCGATCTTCGAACTCGTGATCGGCGTGCCCGCTGACCCGGAAGCTTCCGCCGTTCCGCCGCCGCCGCCGCAGGGATGATCGGCCGGCTGTTCGAGGCTATCTGCCCCCGATAGAACGCGCACTTCCGACCTCCGCTCGACCCCACGAGGCTGGCGTGCCAAAGTTCGGCACGAGCTACCTCCAGTACCGCTCCATCAGCTCGTGCGACCACTGAGGCTGGCGCAGCGCTCCGCGCGGGAGGAACTCGACCATGACCGGCTTGATGTCGAGCACGGGCGTTCCGTCAATCGCGTCGAGCCCCTCGACGGTCAACGTTCGTCCCGCCCGCGCGACGAGCCTGGCGACGCTCACGCCGATGCGGTTCGGCCGATCCTTGCCGCGCTGCGCGAAGATGCCCACCTTCGGCCACCGCGGGTTGCCGCGCGGGTGACGAGCGCCCCGCTCGACCCGCGCAGCGTCGGCACGGTCGAACACGTAGACGACCTCGACGTGCGAGAACGACTCGATCCCGTCGAGCGCCTCGGGACCGAACCCCTCCACCAGCTCGATCGCCGCGACCACGGCACCCCAGTGGTCGTCGAGCGGCTCCGCCCGACCGCCGCGCACGTAGCCGACCGGTTGCATGAGAATTTCAACGATGTCCGGTTGCATACGGTGGGGGCCCTCCGGGCGGCCGAGCGTCAGACCCGTGACGCTGAACGCGAAGTGGAGCATACCGGCCGCCGGGGCCGGCGGTCTTGCCGCCGGCTCACCCGCGACATAGCTTGATCGGCATGACCACGACCACGTCGTCGCCGCCCTCGCAACCGGAGGCCGCGATCGCGGCGCACCTGCCGCGCGCGGTCGACCTGCGCCACCGCCTGCACCGCATCCCCGAGCTCGGGTACGAGGAGTTCCAGACGGCCGCCGCGATCCGGGCGGAGCTGACGGCGCTGGGGATCGAGCACGTCGCCGGCGTGGCGGACGCGCCGACGGCGACCGTGGCGTGGATCGGCGACACGGGCAAGCCGTGCGTCGCGCTGCGGGCCGACATCGACGCGCTGCCGATCACGGAGAGCACCGGCCTGCCCTACGCCAGCACGCGCCCCGGCTTCATGCACGCGTGCGGCCACGACGGGCACGCCGCGACGCTCGTCGGCGCCGCGGCCGTGCTGCGGTCGATGGCGGCGGACCTGCCGGTCTGCGTGAAGTTCCTCTGGCAGCCGGCCGAGGAGGGCGGCGGCGGCGCGCGGCGGCTCGTGAGCGCCGGCGTGCTCGACGGGCGGCTCGGGCCGCCGGTCCGCGCGGTGTTCGGCCTGCACGGCTGGCCCGGGCTGCCGGTCGGCGTCGTGGCGACGAAGGGCGGCGCGCTGCTCGCGGCGACGGACAACTTCCGCGCCACGTTCGTCGGCCGCGGGTGCCACGGCGCGTTCCCGCACCTCGGCCGCGACCCGATCGTCACGGCGGCCGAGGCGGTGCTGAACCTCCAGGGGTTCGTCAGCCGCGAGGCCGACCCGACCGACTCGGTCGTCGTCACCGTCGGCAAGTTCAACGCCGGCACCGCCACCAACGTCATCCCCGACAGCGCGACGATCGAGGGCACCGCCCGCACGCTCGTCCCCGACACGCGGGCCAAGATCGCCGCCGCGGTCGAGCGCCGCTGCGCCGGCGTCGCGGCCGCGAACGACTGCGGGCTGCGCTTCGAGTGGATCCCCGGCTACCCGCCGACGATCAACGACCCGGCGACCGCCGACTACGTCGCGTCGGTCGCCCGCGACGTGCTCGGCGCCGACCGCTACTTCCCGGTGCCGCGCCCGTCGATGGGCGGGGAGGACTTCGCGTACTACCTCGAGCACGTGCCGGGCTGCTTCTTCCTCGTCGGCGTCGTCCCGCCCGGCCGCGACGCGCACCCGCCGCTGCACAGCGACCAGTACGACTTCACCGACGCCGCGATCGCGGTGGGGATGCGCATGTTCATCGAGCTGGCGCGACGGTTCCCAATCTGACCGCGAACGTTCCGGCGAACGCGCCGCTGGTGTCGTCAATGCGTCTCGTCGTCAGAGCTATTGTCACACAGCTCGATACGTGTCACGCCGGCGTCGACAGCGCGGACGCACCTCGCCAACCGTAGCCCGGCGACGATTGGCGTCGACGAACGACCATGTCGTTGAACTGGGATGTGAGCGCAAACGCGCCCGTCGCCGTCGATCGCGCGGCGGCGGCGAATTGCGGCCGTGACGCCGCTCGGCTGAGGTGCGTTCATTACGGGAGCGTCACGCCATTGCGGGCCGGCGGTGAGGCGCCACGGGGGCGTTACCTGCCGCAGACGTCGTCCGCCGCCGCCTCGGGATCGGCAATCGGCTCGACGGCGAACCGCAATTCCTGTCCCTGTCGGAAGTGCCCGAACATCTCGAAGTTTTCGAACGAGACGCCGCCTGAGATCGGAGAGGTACTGGCCCAGTACGTGAAGCGGCCCCTGACCCACGCCCGGAGCCGCGGGTCGGGGTCATCGCACCGCCAGGTCTGCGTCGCGGGCCGGCCCACGTAACGCCATTGCCGGCGAGTGCCGGGGGCGTAATCGCCATCGCGCCGGTCCGCGGCGTCCGGCGTGGCCGACACCACGGGCGGGCAGGGGCGCGGCATCGAGGGGCGCATCGACGCTCCAGGACCGCTCAGACCTGGCGCGCGGTCCCGACACACGTGAACGCGGAGACGCGGGTGACGATTTCGATGAGACTGCGGCGAGGCATGAATGGCTGTCGTGCCGTGCGCGCGGCTGCACCGGCACTCACGCCTTCAGCGCCGCGCGCACCGCGTCGAGCACGCCGTCGAGGGGGACGTTGTTCGGCTCGGCGGCCTTGCGGCGTTTGAGTTCGATCTTCGCTTCCTTCAGGCCGCGGTCGCCGATCGTGAGGCGCACGGGGATGCCGATGAGGTCCGCGTCGGCGAACTTGAAGCCGGGGCGGGCGTCGCGGTCGTCGAGGAGCGTGTCGATGCCGGCGGCCGTTAGCTGCTCGTAGAGGCGGTCGGCAGCGGCCTTGGCGTCGCCCTCGTACTTGATCGGCGTGATCACGACCGAGAAGGGCGCGATCGCCGCCGGCCAGGCGATGCCGCGCTCGTCGTGGAACGCCTCGACGGCGGCGATGAGGATGCGCCCGACGCCGATGCCGTAGCACCCCATGATGATCGGGTGGGGCTGGCCGGCGTCGTCGAGGTACTTCGCGTCGAGCGCGGTCGAGTACTTCGTGCCGAGCTTGAACACGTGCCCGATCTCGATCCCCTTGCTCGCGACGAGCTTCCCGCCGTCGGCCTTGGGCGACGGATCGCCGGCGACGGCGTTGCGGATGTCGGCCACGAACGTCTTCCTCGGGTCGGCGAGTTTGTCGCC
>JAUJNJ010000116.1 GCA_030448225.1 Phycisphaerae bacterium | reverse complement strand
AAAAAAGAAGCCCGAAGCAGTGGCATGCTTCGGGCCGGATCGGCTTGGACGCCGAGATGAGGAACGTTGTACGGGTTCGACGTCAGCCGCCGCCCGCGAGTGTCGTCTCGTTCTTCATTGCGTCCAAGCCTTCTGCCGCGATGCCACTCGCGGACGGGTCGGGCTGCTGCCCATCGCCGTCAATTGCATACTACGTGTCGAAGCGGTCCGACTTGTCCGTCAGAGAATCTGGGAAGTCGTGCTGCCGACGTCGGCTTCTTCGTCGCAACCACAGTCCGATCTTTAGCGGACACTCGACCCCGCAAGGAGTAGAGCGTTACCACCAGAAACACCTAGATTCGGCGGGTTCGGACTCGAGGGAGAAGGCGGTCGAGTGTCGACCGCTGAGCCACTCAAGAACGGGCGGCGGTGCTGTCCACGATCCTCCCCACGACTCAGTGTTTGACAGCAGAGGCGGCGGTGGACCTCAGCGAGTGCTGAGGCACCGCCGTCTTGCGTCTGGCGGGTCAGGTAAGGGGAATCGCCTCAGCAAGCTCGTAGAACGCGACGACGTTCTTGCCGTCCGCCGTCACGGTCGCAAAGTATTCGGCGTGCGGAGAAACAAACCGGCAGCCCGCCCCATCAGGAGCGGGCTGCCAGTGAAGGTCGGCGGGGGCGACGCGGTATCGGCGGGTAATTTCTCGGCTGGCCTTGGCGATCCTGAGTTGAAGTTGGGTCGCGTCATTGCTCATCGGGGCGAGGCTAAGTGCGACGGCCACCGGGTCCAGACTCACGCAGCCGTCGACGGTTCCTTCTGCACTTCCTTGAACATCCCCGCCGCCACCAGTTCTGCGTACAGCTTCTGCTGCACGGTGTGGAGGGCTTCGAAGTCGCGGGTGCTCGTGTAGTGCTTCCCAAGGACGCTGGTCGGTGCATGGCTCAGCATCGCCTGCCCAAGGGCCTCCCCACCGTGGCGAGTCGCGTAGTCGCCCGCGAACTTCCGCAGGTACTTGACCGGGAGGGCGTCCGGTCGCTTCGCCGGAGTCTTGAGCCGGTTCCACATCTGCAGGACGGAGTCGCAGACCTTCTTGTCGCCCTCGAACGTGACGAGCGGATTGCCGTTGCGGGTGTAGAACGCGAGCGGCTTCTTCGTGTGTTCCTTGAACTCGGATTGGAGGAGCTTGATGAGTTCGGGCGGCATCCAGAAGAGGCCTCGCACACCCGTCTTGTGCCGGTAGTGATCGAGCAGCCCGGCGTTCAGGTTGAACTCTTCCTTCGTCAGGACGGCAAGCTCCATCTGCGTCGACCCGCTGAACAACGCGGTCAAGATGATCGCCCGCTGATAGTCTTTACCGGCCCGGTACATCGCCACGATCGACGGGATGTCGAGTTGTTCGATCGTCGCGGCCTTGCGGACCTCCTGCGGGGTCATCAGGTCTTTCCGCTCGACGTTGAACGGGCGGGTCAGCTTCCGCGGCCCCTCCCAGCCGCCCCACGTCGTGTCATCGACCCACGAGAAGAAGGCCCGGCAGACCTGAAGGATGTTCACGACCGTCGCGGCGGCGAGCGGGGTGCCCTTCCGCTTCGACACGGGCCGGGCCTTCCAGAAGTCGGCGATCCGGTCCAGGAATGCGTAATCCACCTTCGACATCGGGACGTCGGGCTGATTGAGCTTCACCCGCCCGAGGCACTGCTTCGTCCGCCAGCGGTGAGCAGCCGACACACGCTTGCCCGCGAGAGCCTGCTCGTAGGCGTCCATCGCTCCGTACAGGGTTGTCGTCGCCTTCGACGGCTCCGGCATCTCTACGAGGCTCGTAGCAGGCAGCGAGGGCAGGCCGGGCTCCGGCTGTAGCTCCGCAACCTGCCGCTGGTACGACCGGGCATGGGCCGAGTGCCAGTCCCGACTGTCCTTCATCACCCCGACGAACTGCCGGAACAGGGCGACCTTCTTCTCGCCTAGCTCCTTCGCCATCGCGATGTGCTGCGGACTCCAGACACCGATGCCGGCGGAAGTGAGATCGGCCCACATCGCAACGATGGCCTGAGCACGCTGCTGGGCTTCGGGCTCGCTGTGGCCGAGCCAGAAGCGGGCCTGCGTGCCGGAGGTGGTCCGGCCAACGGTCAACCGGTAGCCCTTCGCGTGGGGCTTGCCGAGGTCGATCCGTTCGCCAACCCCGATCGATCCGAGGAGGCTCTTAACGCGGTTGTGCGACTTGCGGGAGAGGGTGTTCGTGGTCGTCATGCCCCACGATTTTAAGGTGGTATCCACGAAGACCCTGTTTGGTGGATACGGAATGTGGACACGGCCGGCTTTTCAGCCGGCCGTGAAACCATTCTAAGTCTAGTACCTACAGGAAGAAGCGGGTGAAGGGGGTCGAACCCTCGACATTCACGTTGGCAACGTGACGCTCTACCACTGAGCTACACCCGCGATGTTGCCGGGGGATATTACTAGCGGCTCGTTCGGTTTTCAAGCCCCGGCGTCCCCGGCGGGTAATGAGTTTCCTCGCCGGTCGCGCGGGCTACAGGCCGACGGTGTTGAAGCCGCTGTCGACGTAGATCGTCTCGCCGGTCACGCCGCTGGACAGGTCGCTCAGGAGGTAGACGGCCGTCTTGCCGACCTCGTCGCCGTCGATGTTGCGCTTGAGCGGGGCCTTCTTGGCCGTGTGCTCGAACATCTCGTCGATCCCGCCGACGGCCATCGCGGCCAGCGTCTTCACCGGGCCGGCGGACAGGCTGTTGACGCGGATCCCCTTCGGGCCCAGGTCGTAGGCCAGGTACCGCGCCGATGCCTCGAGGGCGGCCTTGGCGACGCCCATGACGTTGTAGCCGGGGATGACCTTCTCGCTGCCGAGGTAGCTCATCGCCACGATCGCCCCGCCGCCCGTCATGAGCGGCTGCGCGGCGCGGGCCAGGGCGATCAGGGAGTAGGCGCTGATGTCGACGGCCTGCCGGAAGACCTCGCGCGGGGTGGAGGTGAAGTTCCCCTCGTCCTTCTTGAGGTAATCGCGGTTGGCGAACGCGAGCGAGTGGACGAGGAAGTCGATCGTGCCGAACTTCTCCTTCGCGCCGGCGAAGAACGCGGCGATCGAGTCGTCGACGCCGACGTCGCACGGCCGGAGCCAGGCGTCGGGGAAGCCGCCCTCCTGCATCGCCCGCTGCACGCGCCGCTGCGACTTCTCGATGTTGTCCATCGGGAGGAAGCCGAACCCGCACGTGGCGCCCTGTTTGATCGCGTTGTTGGCGATGTGCCACGCGATGCTGCGATCGTTGGCGATGTTGAGGATCAGTCCCTTTTTCCCGTCCAGCAGACCCATGCCGTCTCCTTCGTTGGCGTCCGCGAAGCTTAGGGGCTGGCGGACGCGCCTGCAACGGGGACGAACCGGCGCGGGCCCTTCGCGCCGGAAACCGTTTAGCGGCCGGGTTTGCCCGGCGCTCGAAGTTCGCACGCACCGATGCAGTGCCCGCCGCGAGGGGAACGGAGCACTCGAACAATTCCCATCCCCGAAAAACGCGGAGGCGGGACGGGCGCGAATCGTCTGCTCCGCGCGCGTCGCGATTCCGTCGCGGTTTTCGATCGCCCCGCACTGCGCCGGTGCGATACATTATGAGGCGCGTCGGTGCCTCGGCCCTTCGGGCCGGCCGCGAAACGGGGACGAGGGGGATCGGGTGGCGCGTCGAGAACCACGGGCACGGGAACGGAGGTCGAACGTCATGGCGGTGATCGAGTGTCCCAAGTGTGGCGCCAAGAACCGAATTGATGACGCGCGGGCGGACCGCCTCCAGCCGGTTTGCGGCCGGTGCGGCACGAAGTTGGCGGCGACGGGCGCCAGCGGCGGCGACGGCTCGGCGGGCCGGCCGGTGACGGCGACCGACGACACGCTGGCGTCGCTGCTGAGCGGCGCGGGCGAGCGGCCGGTGCTCATCGACTGCTGGGCCCCGTGGTGCGGCCCCTGCCGCATGATCGCGCCGACGATCGACGCGCTGGCGGCCGAGGCGGCCGGGCGGTACGTCGTCGCCAAGCTCAACGTCGACGAGAACCCGACGACCGCCGGCCAGTACCGCGTCGACGCGATCCCGGCGCTGCTGCTGTTCCGCGGCGGCCGCCTCGTCGAGCGCGTCGTCGGCCTGCAACCGAAGGACGCGATCGCCGCCCGCCTCGCCGCCGCCGCCGAATCATAATGGGCGGGCGGAGAAGTGCCATTTCATGGGGACCGCCGGGCGATCCGCTCGCGTGCGACGGACCGAGCCGCCGGGCGGACACGCCGTCCATCACGGGCCGCGGCGAGCGCCGGCGGCGGAACGTCTTGCAGCACTTCCGCCCCCCCACCGCACCGCCGCCCGCGACGACCGTTAGCCGCGCCGCACGAAACGCCTCGCGCGCCTGCCGCACCCTCTCCATCCGCCGGCGCTGGACCGCCGAGGCGTTCTGCGGTCTACTTCAACATTCCGGCGGCGGAACGTATTAGAATAGCGGCGGTGTGACGGCGCAGGTGCGGCCGGGCTCGTCGGCCCGGGCTACGTCGCGATTCGGAAACACACGGTACGGCATCTCAGGACACGCATCGAGGTCGGCGGACGGTGCGCGGCGCATCCCCCAGGACCACCGGCGCCGCGGCGCACGCGCGGTAGATTCCGCCGGCACTCGCATCCCCATTTGGAGCCTTGCTCATGCAGATGATTCAGCAGCGCTGGTTGCTCGCCCCCGTCGTCGCGATCGTCGCGCTGGCGGGCGCCGCCGCCGCCGCCGTCGCGGCCGAGGCGAAGCTGGAACTGAAGAAGGGGGACCACGTCGCGATCCTCGGCAACACGCTCGCCGACCGCATGCAGCACGACGGCTGGCTGGAGGCGCACCTCCAGGCCCGCCTCCCGCAGCACGAGCTCGTGATCCGCAACCTCGGCTTCTCCGGGGACGAGCTCGACCACCGCATCCGCTCGGCCGACTTCGGCAGGCCGGAGGAGTGGCTGAAGCGGACGAAGGCCGACGTCGTGTTCGCGTTCTTCGGCTACAACGAGTCGTTCGCCGGCGAGGCCGGGCTCGACAAGTTCCGCGAGGATCTCGGGAAGCTCATCACGGATGCCGCGGGCAAGAACTTCGGCGGCCGGGGCGAGGCGCGCCTCGTGCTCTTCTCGCCGATCGCGCACGAGAACCTCAAGGATCGCAACCTGCCCGATGGCTCGGCGAACAACAAGAACCTCAAGCTCTACGCCGACGCGATGGCCGCCGTCGCCAAGGACAAGGGCGTCGCGTTCGTCGACCTGTTCACCCCCACTCAGGCCGCGTACGAGAAGGCCGAGAAGCCGCTGACGATAAACGGCGTGCACCTCAACGACGCCGGCAACGCGGTGCTGGCCGGCATCATCGCCGACGCGCTCCTCGGCCAGCCGACGGGAGCCGGCGCGCCGGACCTCGAGAAGATCCGCGCGGCCGTGCTCGACAAGAACTTCCACTGGTTCAACCGCTACCGCACGACCGACGGCTTCTCGATCTACGGCGGGCGGGCGGGGCTGAAGTTCACCGACGGGCAGACGAACAAGGTCGTGATGGACCGCGAGATGGAGGTCCTGGACGTCATGACCGCCAACCGCGATAAGGTCATCTGGGCCGCGGCGCAGGGCAAGGACCTGAAGCCAGACGACGGCAACACGCCGGAGTTCGTCCCGGTCGTCAGCAACAAGCCGGGCCCCGGCCCCGACGGGGCGCACGTGTTCCTCGGCGGCGCGGACGCGATCAAGCGGATGAAGGTCGCGCCGAACATGAAGGTGTCGCTCTTCGCCGACGAGCGGATGTTCCCCGGGCTGATCAACCCCGTGCAGATGTCGTTCGACCCGCAGGGCCGTCTCTGGGTGGCGACGTGGCCGACCTACCCGCACTGGAAGCCTAAGACCGAGATGAACGACCGGCTCCTCGTGCTCGAGGACACCGACGGCGACGGCAAGGCCGACAAGTCCACCACGTTCGCCGGCGACCTGCACAACCCCACCGGGTTCGAGTTCTACAACGGCGGCGTCATCGTCGCGATGGTGCCGGACATCCTGTTCCTGAAGGACACCGACGGCGACGGCAAGGCCGACGTCCGCGAGCATCCTCAGCGGCCTCGACTCGGCCGACACGCACCACTCGGCCAACAGCTTCGTGTTCGACCCGGGCGGCGCGGCTCTACTTCCAGGAAGGGACGTTCCACCACACGCAGGTCGAGTCGCCCTACGGCCCGACCGAGCACATAACGCCAACGGCGGCGTGTTCCGCTACGAGCCGCTCACGCAGAAGTTCGAGGTCTTCACCGCCTACGGCTTCGCCAACCCGCACGGGCACGTGTTCGACCGCTGGGGCACCGACATCATCATCGACGGCACCAACGCGATCCCCTACTACGGGCCGAGCTTCACGGGCAAGACCTACTTCCCCCACAAGCACGGCAAGGCCCCCACCGTCTACAAGCAGCGCACCCGCCCCTGCTCGGCCGCCGAACTGCTCTCCAGCAAGCACTTCCCCGAGTCGATGCAGGGCAACCTGCTCGTGCTGAACGTGATCGGCTTCCAGGGCGTTCTGCAGTACAAGCTCGAGGAGAAGGACGCCGGCCTCGTCGGCACCGAGGTCGAGCCGATCGTCAGCTCGGACGACCCCAACTTCCGCCCGTCCGACATCGAGATGGGACCCGACGGTGCGATCTGGTTCACCGACTGGCACAACCCGATCATCGGGCACATGCAGCACAACCTCCGCGACCCCAACCGCGACAAGAAGCACGGCCGCGTCTACCGCGTGACCTACGAGGGCGCGCGAGCTGACGAAGTCGCCGAAGGTGGCAGGCCGCGTCGAGGCGGCGCTCGACCTGCTGAAGAATTCCGACGACCGCCTGCGCTTACCGCGCAAGATCGAGTTGAGCAGCCACAAGGCCGACGAGGTCATCCCGGCCGTTTCGAAGTGGGTCGCCGCGCCGACAAGTCGGGCGAGAACTACGAGCACCAGATGGCCGAGGCGCGCTGTGGGTTCACCAGTGGTTCAACACGCCCAACGCCGAGTTGCTGAAGCGGAACCTGCGGCTCGCCTGACTACCACACTCGCGCCCGCCGCGACGCGTGCTCACGTACTGGCGCGAGTCGATGAGCGACGCGCTGGACCTCGTGAAGGCGCAGGCCGCCGACGAGCACCCGCGTCCGCCTCGAGGCGGTCCGCGCGTGCAGCTTCTTCAAGGACCCGCGGGCCGCCGAGGTGGCAACCGAGGCGCTCGGAACAAGGAGCCCGACAGTTTCATACAGTACACGCTGGACGAGGCGCTCAAGACGCTCGAGCAGTTCCAGAAATGAGCCGCGCGACGAGTGAACCCGGACGCGGGCTTCTGACAGGTTGATGAAGTATTGACCGGAGGCACGGAGGTACGGAGGTACGGAGGCACGGAGAAGCCGCACAGAAGGCATTTTCTTCTCCATGACTCCGTGCTTCGATCCAACTTCATCTGCTAGAGGCTTTCAACCAGAACGTAACCCCAGCCGTCCGGCTCGGAGAAGCCGGACGGCGACGAGGACCGACGAATGAACAAGCGTATTGCCACGATTTTGCTCGCGGCGGCGGCGACCGCGTGGTCGCCGCTGGCGGCCTTCGCCAGGACGCCGGCACGGCGCTGCGGCCGCCGCGCCGCGCGGCCGAAGATTTTCCTCGACAAGAACCCGAAGATCGTCGCCTACCAGCTTAAGCGGCTGACGAACCCGCAGCTGATCGCGGCGGAGACGCAGCACGGCCGACAAAGAAGTACGCCCCGGTCTACCTCGCGATCCTCGGCCGCAAGGGCGTGGAGAAGCAGTACCGCGAGGAGGCGCTGGCCGCCCTCGTGACGATCAACAAGAGCACGCCCGTCACCGAACTGCTCAAGGGCATCGCCGGCGTCGACAAGGCCGACGCCGGCACGCACGCGAGCTGTCGGGACTGCTGCTGGCGCGGCGGCGGCGGAACTGACGCGGCAGCGGTCGGAACTCGAGACGCTGGCGAAGGACGCCGACGCCGGCACCGCCCGCTCGGCGGCCCTCGCCGCGCTGGCCGTCATCGACGGCAAGCCGGACGCGGCCACGCAGATCGCCACCGAGGGCGGCGCGACGGCCGCCCTGCTCGGCGCGCCCGTGCCGCTCATCCCCGACGCGAAGCTTCGGGCGCAGTTCTACCCGCAGGTGAAGCCGCTGCTGGCCGAGGCCCCCGACGAGGCGACGCAGGTCGCCGCGATCGAGGCCGCCGGCTACATCCCGGGCAACGAGCAGGAGATCTTCGCCGCGCTCGGCGAGGTGATTCAGAAGCGTGAAGGCGCGCCCCGCGCCGCCGCCATCCGCTCGATCGACCGCATCCCCGCCGCCAAGTGGGACCCCGCCGCGGCCGAGTCGCTCGCCAAGGCGGTGGTGAAGCTCGTCGAGGGCGTGCCGGCCGACCAGCGGACGACGCCCGCGGCGATCGATGCGATCCAGTTCGGCAACGACCTCGCCGGCGGGCTGCCCCCCGCGCAGGGCGCGCCGATCCGCAAGGCGCTGCGCGAGCTCGGCGTGCGGATCGTGCTGATCAAGACGCTGCCGGAGCAGATGAGCTACGACCTGCGCTACTTCGTCGCCGAGGCGGGCAAGCCGGTCGAGATCGTGCTCGAGAACCCGGACACGATGCCCCACAACATCGTCTTCACCACGCCGGGCGCGATGCAGGAGGTGGCGCTGCAGGGCGGCGCGATGCCGCAGTTAGCCGACCCGGCGGTGAAGCCGTACGTCCCGGACAGCCCTAAGGTCCTCAGCGCCAGCCGCGCCGCCGAGGCGGGCGAGTCGACGAAGCTGAGCTTCCAGGCCCCGAAGGAGCCGGGCGAGTACCCGTTCGTCTGCACGTTCCCCGGCCACTGGGTCCGCATGTACGGCGTGATGGTCGTGGTCGACGACATCGAGAAGTTCGACCAGAGCCCCGTCGCCCCGAAGGACCCCGTGCTGAACAAGCCCTTCGAGAGCCAGAAGACCGACCCGAGCCAGGTGCAGGCGGCGCACGAGCACGCGCACTGATCGGAAGCGTACTTCACCAACGAGAAGAGGCCCGGGAGCACGCTCCCGGGCCTCTTCATTTGAACTCAACGTCGGTGGTCGCGGCCCTGTCGGGAGGCGCCTGAAACAGCGTTGGGTGCTGTCATGACTGCGGATGAATCAGCGGCAGCTCTCAGTGAAGGAAATCGTTAGCCGCAACACGCAGCGGAACACGTGATGGCGCTCGGTCTCCTCCGCGCCCTCCGCGTCGCCGACCCGTCGCCCGAGAGCGACAAAAACTATCCGGCGGCAGCCTTGTCATCCTGAGCGCAGCGAAGGATCTCACGTGGACCTCGCAGGAACCGCGAGAGATAGTTCGCTGCGCTCAGGATGACACCGACCGACGGCCGGTGGGGTTCAAAGCTCATTTATCGTCTTAGATGATCTGCTTGATCGGGTCGGCGCCTTCGACGCCCACGAGGCTCTGGTCCAGGCCGCCGTAGAAGTACGTCAGCCGCTCGGGGTTCACGCCGAGTTGTTGCAGGACGGTGGCGTGGAGGTTCTTCACGTGGAGGCGGTCGGTGACGGCCTGGCCGCCGAGCTCGTCGGTCTCGCCGACGCTCACGCCGCCCTTGATGCCGCCGCCGGCCATCCACATCGTGAAGCCGTAGGCGTTGTGATCGCGGCCGGTGCCCTCGGCGTACTCGGCGGTCGGCTGGCGGCCGAACTCGCCGCCCCAGATGACGAGCGTCTCGTCGAGCAAGCCGCGCTGCTTGAGGTCCTTCAGCAGGCCGGCGATCGGCTTGTCGGTGCGGCCGGCGTGGTAGGTGTGGTTCTTCACGAGGTCGCCGTGCGCGTCCCAGTTGTCGTCGTTGTGCGCGCCGCCGGCGTAGAGCTGGACGAACCGCACGCCGCGCTCGACGAGTCGCCGGGCGAGCAGGCACCGCTTGCCGAAGTCCTCGGTCTGCGGGTTGCCGATGCCGTACAGCGCCTTGGTCTTCTCCGACTCGCTCGCCAGGTCCACCGCCTCGGGGGCGTGCTGCTGCATCTTGTAGGCCAGCTCGTAGCTGGCGATGCGGGCGGCGAGCTCGGAGTTGTCGGCCCGGCTGGCGAGGTGCTGCGCGTTGTATGCGCCGAGGCTGTCGAGCAACCGGCGCTGCATCGGCTGGGTCATCCCCTGCGGCGGGCGCAGGTCGAGGATCGGCTCGCCGGCCGACCGCAGGATCACGCCCTGGTAGCTAGCGGGCATGTACCCGCTCGACCAGTTCTTCGCGCCGCTGATCGGCCCCCCGGTCGGGTCGAGCATCACGACGAAGCCGGGCAAATTCTCGTTGCTGCTGCCGAGGCCGTAGTTCACCCACGAGCCCATGCAGGGGTGGCCGGAGAGGATGCGGCCGGAGTTCATCATGAGCATCGCCGAGCCGTGGATCGGCGAGTCGGCGGTCATCGAGTGGAGGAACGCGATGTCGTCGACGCACTCGCCGACGTTGGGGAACAGCTCGCTGACGTACTTGCCGCACTGGCCGTACTGCTTGAACTTCCACTTCGGCCCGACGACGCGTCCTTCGTTTTTCTTGCCGCCGCGGCCGAACGTCTTCACCTGGATCGTCTTGCCGTCGAGCGGGTACATCTTCGGCTTGTAGTCGAACGTGTCCATGTGGCTCGGGCCGCCGTACATGAACAGGAAGATCACGCTCTTGGCCTTCGGCGCGAACTGCGGCGGCTTGGGCGCGATCGGGTTCGACGACGACCCCGCCGCCACGCCCGCCGGCACCCCCGCGCCGCGCGCCTGGCTGTTGAAGAACCCGTCCTTGTCGAGCAGGCCCGCCAGCGCCACGCCCGTGAAGCCGGCGCCCGCCTGCCAGAGGAACTCGCGGCGGGTGCGGCGGCAGAACGTGTTGGCGGGCTTGAAGGGTTCGGAACTCATCGGTCGTCTCCGGTGTCGATCTCGGTCACCCGCGACGGCACGTGCTGGCCTCGCCCGCGCGGTCGTCATTTCGCCCCTCGGCCCTTTGGGCCGGACGCGAAACGGTCGCGGGCGCCGTTCAGTCGAGGTAGATGAACTCGTTCAGGTTGAGCGCGACGAGACAGAAGTACTGCATCGCCTTCTCGGGCGGCACGCCGTGCTCGGTCGTCAGGTCGGCCACGAGCTTTAGCCCGCGCTCCACGTCGTCCGCCGTCGCCGGGCGGCCGGTCACGAGCTTCAGCGCGGCCTCGACCTGCGCGCGGGCGTCGGGGCCGGCCTCCTTGCGGAGCCGGGCGGCGAGCTTGGCGGCCTCGGCGTTCATGAACTGCCCGTTCATCATGCCCAGCGCCTGCGTCGGCTGGACGGTCACGAACCGCACCGGGCACGACTTGTCGGTCTCGGCGCCGTCGAAGCTTTCTATCACCGGCACGCGCAGCGACCGCTTCACGTGGATGTAGACGCTGCGGCGGGCCGCCTCCTCGGGCGGGCTGGTCTTCCACCCCTGGCCGGGCTTGCTCTGGCCCTGCATCACCTCGAGCGGGATCGGCGGGTAGATGCTCGGGCCGAACATCTTCGCGTTGAGCGTGCCGTTCACCGCCAGCACCGAGTCGCGCAGTTCCTCGGCCGTCAGCCGCCGCATGTCGAAGCGCCACATCAGGTCGTTCTGCGGGTCGAGCGCCAGCGCGGCCCCGTTGCCCTGCGATCCC
>JAUJNJ010000115.1 GCA_030448225.1 Phycisphaerae bacterium | reverse complement strand
CAGCGACGCCGCGCACAGCAGCAGCGACCCGATCGAGCAGAGGGTAAACAACCGTCCACGCACGACGTGTCCCCCGCCGTAGTACCGCGGCCACTCGGTCCTCCCCATGCGGCGCATTACCGTCCGCGGCGACGGCCGTTTACCGAGCGTCCGCCGTCAGCCGTAGCGGGTGACGTCCTCCACCCATCGCGACTCCGGCCGGATGTCCGACGCCTTCATGTCGGTGAAACCGACGATGATGTTGACGAGATCGGCGTACACTTCGGCTTCCAGATCGGCCGAGGGCGGCCGCCCCTTTCGGACGAGCAGATCGACGATGCAACGCTGAAGATCGGCCGCCGTGGTGCAGTTGGAGGCAACATCCTCCGGCAAGTCGACGCGGAAGTGGGCCTCGACGTTTAAGATGAACTCGACGGTCTCAAGGCCCATGTTCGATAGAGTAAAGCCGTTCAGCCGCCGGGAGCAGAACCGCGACGCAGTGTCGATCCCATGCACTGCTGCGTTACGCGGTTTCGCCGCTCAACCGCCGTTCCTGAAACCGAAACCAACCGACGAACGTTTCGGATGCGCGTGTAAAGCCGTCTCGTGTGACGTTCACCCCCAAGCCGACCGATTCCGGGAACGCGCGGGAGAGCACGCACACGGGCTTGTTCGGCGGACAGATCAGGAAGGACTTGTAGCCTCGGTCGAATTGTTCGCCCCAGTTGGTGAGGAAGTCGAACTTCCCAAAGCGCGCCGCGTCGCGTCTCGATTCTTCCAGCGAACGGTCATTTTCGACTTCGACGTTACCGTGATAGCCGTACAGCGCCCCATCCAAGAAGTTCCACATCGCGCGATCGTCCAAACCCAGCAACGCCTCATCCCACTGGTCGACGAGGTGCGTGCTCATCCGATCGAGTTCCAGGTATGACGGGTAAAGCGCGCACTGGCGATCCTCGATGTCGCCGAGCGGGTGTCCCCCGCACCAGACGCGCATGTGCCCCCAGACGGCCGACGGTCGTACCAAGTGCGGCTCCACACCGGCCTCGATGGCGAAGTCGGCCGGGTCGCCAAACATCTCGCGGCCTTCCTCGAGCAACATGACGCTGATGATCCTCAGCCGCGGCCGGCGCCGCGGATCTGAGCTAAGAGAGACGCCAAACGCCCTTCAAGGAACTTCCTCTCATGCTGCCACGGACGATTCCGCGTCGACGCGCTGGCGTAGGGCACGGTGGAGGGCGAGGGTGACGGGGCCGCACCGGCCGTTGCCGACCGTTTGGCCGTCCCACTCGCGGGCCCAGCTGACCTCGCGGGTGGTGCTGGTGATGAAGATCTCTTCCGCCGCCCGGGCCTCGTCGACGCCGATGGGGCGCTCGCGGACCTCGATGCCGAGTGGTTTGGCGGCGGCCAGGAGCACGTCGCGGGTGATGCCGGGCAGGACCTTGTTGCCGACCGGGTGGGTCAGGAGGACACCGCGGCTGACGGCGAAGAAGTTGCTCGCCGAGCACTCGGAGACGACGCCCTCGTCGACGAAGACGGCCTCTTCCGCCCCGGCGGCCGCGGCCTGGTTCTTCGCCAGCACGTTCGGCAGCAGCGCGATCGCCTTCACCCAGCAGCGCTTCCAGCGCTCGTCCGTCACCGACACGAGCTTGATCCCCTCGGCCTGCCCCGGGTCGGGGAGGCGCGGCAGCCCGCGGGTGTAGAACAGGAGCGTGGAGGTGGGGTCGGCCGGGAACAGGTGGTTGCGCGGGGCCTCGCCGCGGGTGAGTTGCAGGTAGATCATGCCGTCGCCCCGCAGGCCGACGCGGGCGAGGAGGCGCTGCACCTCGGCCGTGAGCTTCGCCCCGTCCATCGGCATCGGCAGCGCGATCCCGGCGGCCGAGCGCTCGAGGCGGGCGAGGTGCTCGCGGAGCGTGAACGGGCGGCCGTCGTAGAGGCGGATCACCTCGTAGACGCCGTCGGCGAACTGGAAGCCGCGGTCCTCCACGCCGAGGCGGGCCTCGGACATGGGCATGATGTCGCCGTTGAGCCAGATCAGGTCAGTCATGAAGTCTCGTTTGAAAAGGTCTGTAACCACGAAGACGCGAAGAACGCGAAGCAAACCCCTCATCAAAGGAGCGTGACGTCACCAGCTTGCGATCTTACCCGCAGGAACCAGAAGAAGAAGTCGATCCACAGATTACGCAGATTTCACAGATTGGAAGAGCGGAGACGGGGACGGAATCGCATGGCGCTCGCATCGTTCTTCTTCATCTGTGTAATCTGCGTAATCTGCGGACCAATCTCTTATTCGCGGCCTTCGCGACCTTCGCGGTGATTCATCCCCCCGCCGCATTTGAAAGCGGCCGGCGGCGTTTGCCTTTATAATCGGTACACCCGTGCCATCCACCGACACAACTTCGCCCGAGACCGCCCCCGCCTGGGACGACGACCTGCTGCGCAACCCCCACGCCGTGACCGACAAGCGCAGCCGGGTGCGGCAGATGTTCGCCGCGATCGCGCCCAGCTACGACCTGAACAACCGCCTGCACAGCCTGTGGATGGACCAACTCTGGCGGCGGACGGCGGTGAAGCTGGCGGGGCTGAAGCCGACCGACCGGGTGGTGGACGTGGCGTGCGGCACGGGGGATCTCACCCTCAAGTTCGCCGAAGGTCTTTTCACCTCTGATCGAAGTGGGCGGCCACTCCCGCGCCCCGGGCAGGTTCTCGGGATCGACTTCACGTACGAAATGCTGCCGATCGCGAGAACGAAGTCATCTGAGGGACGAGGTTGGCCTCGCGACACCGAACGCTGGCCCCGTTTGGTTCGCTTCATCAATGGCGACGCCCTCGCCCTCCCCCTGCCCGACGCGTCGGCCGACGTCGTGTCGATCGCCTTCGGCATCCGCAACGTCGCCGACCCCGCGGCGGCCGTCCGGGAGTTCTACCGCGTGCTCCGGCCCGGCGGGCGGCTGATCATCCTGGAGTTCTCGCTCCCCACCAACCCGGCCCTCCGCGGCCTCTACAACTTCTACTTCCGCCAGGTCCTGCCCCGCACCGCCACGCTCATCAGCGGCGACAAGACCGGCGCCTACAAGTACCTGCCCGAGTCGGTCAACACGTTCATCGGCCGCCGGGAGATGACCGACATGATGACCGCCGCCGGCCTCACGGCTGTCGAGCAGCACGCGATGACCTTCGGCGTCTGCATCTGCTACCGCGGCGTGAAGGGGTAGATCCAAGGAAGACTCACCACGGAGACACGGAGGCACGGAGAAGAGAAAGGCGAAGATGGACGATGGTCGATGGAGGATCGAGGAAAACGCGACACGCCTCGTGACCGTTTTCCGCCACCTTCCATCCTGGTCTTCTCCGCCTTCCCTCCGTGCCTCCGTGTCTCCGTGGTTCAATTCCACGTGCAGGTGCAGAGCAACGGTCGCGATCGGCCGCGGACGGTCCTCCTCCCCCAGCTTCCCAAAACTATTTGACATTGCCGCGCGCGGTGTATCTATTGGCGTGAATTAGGGACCGGACCGCCCGCGCGAACCCGGGGCCGGGCCGGGGGGAAGACATGTCTCGTGCCGTGTTAGACCAACCACCGATCGACGCCGGCCCGCCCGGCGGCGGGCCCGAACTGGAAGTGCTCGACCCCGACGGCGGCGTCTCGCGCGTCGAGCTCGGCGGGGAGCACCTGCTGATCGGCCGCGGGCCCGAGTCGGGGCTGCGGCTCGAGGGGGGCACCGTCTCGCGGCAGCACGCGGAGATCTTCCGCGACCCGTTCGGCCGCTGGTGGGTCCGCGACCTCGGCAGCCGCAACGGCGTGAAGGTCGCCGGCGAGCGCGTCGCCGAGCGCGTGCTCCAGCCGGGCAACACGTTCCAGCTCGGCCAGTACCGCCTGACGTTCCGCGTCGCCCGCCCCGCCGCGCCCGCCCCGTCCGACACAAGCGCGACCGGCGTGCTGCGGCTGGACGACGGCGCCGCCGACCGCTTCAGCACGCTCGACGAGGGGGACCACCCGCGGATCGCCGCCGGGCACCTCTCGGCGCTGATGAAGTTCGGCCGCGAGCTGCTCGACGCCGACGACCCCGCCGCCCGCCTCGACCTGCTCTGCCGGCTGATGGTGAGCCCCGAGTTCAAGGGGCGCTGCGCCCTGGTGTTCCGCGCCGCCCGCACCGACCCCGGGACCGACGTCGCGCCGGCGGTGCTCGGCGGGCCGGTGTCGTGCGCGTCGGCGGCGGGGTGCGGCGACGATGCGAACCCGCCGTACCTCTCGCGCAGCCTCGTGCGCCACCTGCGGCAGACCGCCCAGCCGGTGCTGGCGAGCAACCTGCCCGGCACGCAGGAGGCGATCGAGGTGTCGATGGCCCCGGACGTGGCGACCGTGTCGGCCGTCGCCTGCCCGCTCGTCGACGCCTCGGCCGAGGTGCGCTGGACGTGCTGTACGTCACGCTCCCGCCGCAGTACGGCACGGCCGAGTGGCTGGCGATCGCGTCGCTGGCGGCCGAGCAGTTCCGCCTGGCCGAGAACGCCTTGGTCGCCCGCCGCCACGCCGAGCCGCCGCGCTGCTCACCGAGCAGGAGCGCGCGCGCCTGGCAGATCCAGCTGCGGCTCGTGCTCAAGCACCTGGCCGTCCTCGGCCTCGACATCGCCGTCGGCTACGAGCCGCCTGCTTGCGCGGCGTGGACGTCGATGTCGGGCGACGACGGCCGGCTGCTGCTGGCCGTCGCCGACGTGTGCGGCAAGGGATGCCTGCCGCGCTGATCGCCACCTTGCTCCGCACGATGGTCCGCACGGGCCGCGCGTCGATGGACCTGCCGACATCCTGGCGGCGATGCGGCCGCAGATCGGCGACGTCTGCGAGGACTCGTTCGTCACGATGGCCGCCGTGCAAATCGACCTCGCACCGGCCGGATGCGGTGCGTGAACGCCGGGCACCGCGCCGTTCATCGCCGACGGACGGGCGCGACGCGCGGAACCTGCTGTGCGCCGAGAACTTCCCGCTCGGGATCATGTTCGAGCCGATCGAGTGCCGCGACGAGCAGCTGAGCCCGGGCGAGATGCTCGTGATGTTCTCGACGGCGTCAGCGAGTTGGCCGACCCGACGGGCGTGATGCTCGGTGCTCACGCGCGCGACGTCGCCGAGATCTACCGCGCTCACCACGCCCAACCCGCCACCCAGCTCGCCGCCCGCGTCGCCGCCGCGTCTCGACGAGTTCCGCGCCGGCGCGCCGCCGACGACGACCAGACGTTCTTGCTGGGCGCGGCGAGTGTGGAGGCGGGAACGTGACGAGTGAGGAGCGCGCGTAGCGGGAGACGCGGGCGTGACGAGTGACGAGTGACGAGTAATGCGCGGGGCGGAGGCGATGATTGCCTCTTCACCTTCCCCGCCTTCCTTGTGTCCGCGGCTCAATCGTCCTGGGCGTAGCTCGCAGCGCCGCACCGGAAACACCGCAGTGACCGATCAGCAACAAGGCCCAGCAGGCTTCAACCAATGCCTCGCTAAGCTCCGCTCCCCGCTTCACGCATCACCCTCACTCATCACGTCCGACTCCCGCCCCCGCCGCAGGTTTTCAAACCCTTGAAACAAGTAGCGGCCGCGCAGGCCTGGCGAGCAACCTGCCCGGCACGCAGGAGGCGATCGAGGTGTCGATGGCCCCGGACGTGGCGACCGTGTCGGCCGTCGCCTGCCCGCTCGTCGACGCGTCGGCCGAGGCGCGCTGGACGTGCTGTACGTCACGCCCCGCCGTGCACGGCACGGCCGAGTGGCTGGCGATCGCCGCTCGCGGCCGAGCAGTTCCGCCTGGCCGAGAACGCCTGGGTCGCCCGCCGCCACGCCGACAAGCCACGCCGTCACCGAGCAGGAGCCAGGCGGCGGCGCCCGGCAGATCCAGCGCCTCGTGCCCAAGCACCTGGCCGTGCTCGGCCTTGCCGGCCGTGATCGACGGCCTGACGCCTTAATTGATGGCGTGCGCCCGCTGAGCGAGTTGATTTCACGGATAGCGGCGGCCGGGCGACCAGCGGCCGCGGCAGCCGCACGCGAGACGCTGCCCGATGCACGACCCGCTGCAGCGACCGTCCGCTGCTGAATCTGCTCCGCCCTCTGCTGAGATGGGCTCCGCGTCAGTAGTTCCAGTCCGGCAGCGCTCTGACGAACCCTCCCCACAAATCCGCCAGTGAATCGCCAGGTGATTGGCGAACCAAACGCCCGTAGAGCCGTATCATGGCTATCACCCGCAGTCATTTCTAAATGCTGCTGCCGCCGTCTGATGCAACCGCAGGGGCAGAAGCCTGCCTCGTCCGTCGCCACCGTCCACCTTAGCTGTTCCACAGGAGTAGCGGAGAATGCTGAACCACGCCACGAATCGTCCGGCTCGTCTGCTCGCCCGCAAGGCTGTCACCGCGTTCGCCGCCCTCAGCGTCGTGCGCTGCGGCTTCGTCGAGCGGTTGGAGTCGCGCCAATTGCTCAGCGGCAACCCTGCTCGCTGGAGCAGGCCGGCTTGAGCCGATCGTTTGGAATGGCCAGGAGGCGTATGCCCGACCCGGCCAGTGGATCGTGAAGGTCGACGCCGTCGGCGGGAACGCAGGCAGCAGGTGCGCGGGTCAACGGAGCCGCATCCGTGGGCCTGGCGGAGCCGCGGCCGTGGACTGAACGCCACCCGCTCGCTCGGCGAGGACGGCCTCGTCCTGCTCGAGTCGCCGCGACACCAAGCCGGGCGAGATCCGCCGCTCAACGGCGTCCGCGGGTTCCGCCACGTCGAGCCCGACTTCGCACTCTGGGCCGACGGCACCGTCGACGACACCTACTTCGTACGAGTGGGGGCTGGACAACAACGGCCAGTCCGGCGGAACCGTCGACGCCGACATCAACGCCCGGAGGCGTGGAACGACGCGCGCGGCGACGACAGCGTCGCCGTCGGCGTGATCGACAGCGGCGTCGACTACGCCCACCCCGACCTCGCGGACAACACCTGATCAACCCGCGCGAGGTCACTGGCGACGGCGTCGACAACGACGCCAACGGCTTCGTCGACGACGTGCGCGGCTGGGACTTCTTCGCCAACGACAACAACCCCGCCGACGACAACGGCCACGGCACCTACGTCGCCGGCACGATCGCCGCCGCCGGCAACAACGGCCAGGGCGTGGCCGGCGTCGCCGAGGCGAAGATCCTGCCGCTGAAGTTCCTCGCCGCCGACGGCTCCGGCACCACGTCTGGGCGATCGCCGCGATCAACCGTGACGAAGATGCGCCGCGACCACGGCGAACATCCGCATGACGAACAACAGTTGGGGCGGCGGCGGCGACTCTAGCCTGCGAGCCGCGATCGATACGAACGGCGCGACGGGCCAGTTGTTCACGCGGGCAACGGCGGGGGCCGACGGCGTCGGCGACGACAACGACCCCGTCGCGACCTTCCTGGCCAACTACGACCTGCCGAGCGTGATCAGCGTCGCCGCCACCGACCACCACGACCAAGCTCGCCCTGCTCTCGAACTACGGTCGACGGTCGACCTGGCCGCCCTGGGCGTCTCGATCGCCAGCACGTACCCGGGCAACCAGTCTACATGAGCGGCACCTCGATGGCCGCAAGCCGCACGTGGCCGGCGTCGCCGCCCTGGCCTGGACCGCCAACCTCGGGCGACGGTCGCCGACGGCGGTCCGGCGCTGCTGGGCGGGCGCCGACCCGGTCTCGTCGCTCTCCGGCAAGACCGTCACCGGCGGCCGGCTCAACGCGGTCAACGCGCTGCGTCTGGTCACCGCCGCCCCGACGCCCAATCCCACGCCGGCTCCGGGCGTGCGACCGTCCCTGCGCGCCGACGACGTTGCAGGCGACCGCGGTCTCGTCGAGCCAGATCAACCTGAAGTGGACCGACGCGTCCAGCAACGAGACGGGGCTTCAAGGTCGAGCAGTCACGCGACGGCTGCTCGTGGAGCCAGGTCGCCGTCGTCGGCGATGACACGACGCAGTACGCGAGCACCGCCCCTGCGCGGCACCAGCTACTACTATCGCGTCCGCGCCTACAACACGGCCGGCGACTCCGCCTACTCGCCGGTGGCGTCGGCCACGACCTCCTCCAAGAAGTCGGCGACGCAGACGGCCGCTGCCGCCTTCGTCGAAGCCGATCGTCGCGCCTGCCGCCGACCCTGCCGCTGACCTGCTGCTGCTCGATCCGGACGTCGCCCTCGCCAGCCGTCTTCGTTCGCACCCGGCATCGACCCGCCACGTGATGGGCCGTCGGCGGCAAGAACCCCCTCCTCCGCCCTCCGCCGCATACAAGGCGGAGGGATAAAACGCACGCCACCGCCAGGGCCTCATCGGTGTCCATCGGTGCCCCATCGGTGGCTAAACATCTGATCGCCACACGTTTTCAAACCCTCTGAAACAAGTAGCGGCCGCGACGCGCTCCGCTCGTATCATCGGCCACAATGGACATCGTCACCGCCATCACCGGCGCCAGCGGCGCACTGTACGCCCAGCGGTTCATCCAGGGCCTCGTGGCCGCGGGCGTGCGGACGCACCTCGTCGTCTCGCCGCTGGGCCGAAGGTTGCTGCACGACGAACTGGGGATGGAGACGGTGAACCTCGAGGCGCTGGCCGGCACGCGCGACCACACGGTCACGCTCTACAACTACAACGACGTCGGCTCGAAGCTCGCCAGCGGGTCGTTCCTGCACGACGGGATGGTGATCATCCCATGCAGCAGCAACACGCTGGCCGAGGTGGCGCACGGCCTCGGCGACAACCTGATCTGCCGGGCGGCGGCCGTCACGCTGAAGGAGCGGCGCAAGCTCCTGATCGCCCACCGCGAGATGCCGCTGTCGCCGATCGACGTCAGCAACTACAAGATCCTCAGCGACGCCGGCGTGATCCTCGCCCCGACCAACCCCGGCTTCTACCTCAACCCCACGACCGTCGGCGAGGTCGTCGACTTCGTCGCCGGCAAACTGCTCGACCTCATGGGCGTGAAGCACGCCTTCGACACCCGCTGGGACCCGAAGAACGTCCGGCCGCCGATGTCGCTCACATGATCTTCGGCAAGCGTACAACGGTCCTGCACGTCAGGATGAACGACTTCGTCGTCGTACACCGGGGCGAATTGCTCTTCCGGTTTCAAATCAGCCGTCGCGACGACGGAACCACGTCGCTGGACATATTCCTGGCGATGATCGACGAGGACACGGGGGAACGCTTGCCGATCGACACGCCGGAGTTCGTGCCCCTGGAAGTCGGCGGCACTCACGAATTCGATTACGAGGGCATGGACGACGGCAAGCCGCTCAATGGCACCGGCTCGATCACGCTGGCGTCCGTGGACGGGAATGACGTGTGCGTGCACGTGAAGCTGCCAAAGGGCTGGGGTGCAGAACCCGAAAAGTTGCACCCGCTCGACGACGGGGCGTGACGAGCCGTCGGGGCTGCAAGGCAGCCGCTTCGCCGCAAGACGTGATCGCCGTAGAATGCGTCGGATCGCCGGTTTCGCGAGGAGCTATGAGCCCATCCGACCTAGAAGAAATCCTCTACGAAGAGCCGTTCCGGCCGTTCCGGGTCACGCTCTCCAGCGGCGATCAATACGTTGTGAACAACTCGAAGCGAGCGATGATCGCCGGCCCGTCACTCGTGGTCGGGCTGCACGCGGACCCGACGTCGCGCGTTGGAACAAGGCTCAAGTTGATCCCGATCCCGAACATCGTAATGGCCGAGCACATCGACCCTCAACCGCCCCGCGGGCGGCGGAGGCGGTGACGTGAGCACGGGATCGATCGGAACCGCCGACGCGGCGAACACCGCGCCCGCCACCCCGACGCCGTGGCGGGCGAAGGCGTCGCTCTTCGCCGCCGACATCAAGATCAGCCACACGGTCTTCGCGATGCCGTGGGCGCTGCTCAGCGCCGTGCTGGCGTGGTCGCAGGTCGGCGGAACGGTGTGGGGGAAGCTCGCGCTCGTGCTCGTCTGCATGGTGACGGCCCGCACGGTCGCGATGGCGGCCAACCGCCTGCTCGACGCGGAGATCGACCGCCTCAACCCGCGCACCGCCCGGCGGGCGATTCCCAGCGGCGGACTGTCAATCCCGTTCGTGGTCGCGATCGTCGCCGCGTGCTCGCTCGCGTTCGTCGGGGCGGCCGCGGGGTTCCTCGCGTACGGCAACGCGTGGCCGCTGATTCTGTCGGTGCCGGTGCTGCTGTTCCTGTGCGCCTACCCGCTGCTGAAGCGCTTCACCCGCCTGTGCCACTACTACCTCGGGGCGGCCCTCGCCCTCGCGCCGGTGTGCGCGTGGATCGCGGTGAAGGGCAGCATCGACGCCCCGCCGCTGCTGATGGCCGCGGCGGTCCTGCTCTGGACGGCGGGGTTCGACATCATCTACGCGTGCCAGGACTACGATAGCGACGTGCGCTGCGGCGTGTTCTCCGTGCCGGCGAAGATCGGCATCGGCCCGGCCCTGTGGACGGCCCGCCTGACGCACGTCGGGTGCGCCGCGATGCTCCTGCTGCTCGGGTGGGTGTCGCCGGAACTCGGCGCGATCTACTTTGCCGCCGCGGCCGCCGCCGTGCTCCTGCTCGTGATCGAGCACGCGCTCGTCCGCGCCGACGACCTCTCGAAGGTCGGCCTGGCGTTCTTCACGGTCAACGGCGTGATCAGCGTGCTGCTCGGCACGGCCGGGATCGTGGACGTGTTCGTCGGCCGCGGATCGCTCTGACCCATCAAACCCGCGGCATCAGCGGGCGGGCGACGGCAAGCACGGCTACACGTCCAAGCATCCACCCGACCACGGCCCGGGAGCCCGGGAAGAGCCGACGCCAAACGACGCACAAACGAAGAATTGCACGCACGAGGTCTTGGTCGGGCACGTCGTTTCGAGCCCATTCGAATGACCCCCGGCGGGCCCTTCGGGCCTGCGGCGAAACGTGGGGTGGCAAGTTATTCGGATAGGTACTTAGCCGCCGCCGCTCGGAGAGCGGCGCGACGTTGCAACGGGTGGCGCGGCACCGAACGTGCCTTTCGTGCCCGTGATCGCGAGAAGTCCGTCGCGTCGGACACCTCGACGCGGCGGGCAAGCCCGCCGGCTAAATGGGACGCGCTCCCCGACGCGCAGGCGCACGCGCACGCTCGCGCGTTCCGCTGCCGCTCCTACCGCGCCGGCGCCGAGCCACCGGCATCGGAGACGCCGGGCAGATCGGCGTCGCGCGGCGAGATGTTGCCGCTGAACAGGACCATGCCCAGGAGCAGGAACAGGATCGCCATCAGCAGCGTGACGCTCGCGCGGTGGGCGGCGTCGAACCGCTCCTTCGCCGGGTTGGCGACCTCCGGCTCGTCGGCGTGGTCGATGTACTCCTGGCGGTGCCGGGCGATCCGCGGCCAGAGCACCAGCCCGTCGTACGCCGCCACGCCCACCGCGCCGACGAACAGCACGGCCCGCAGGGCCGCGGCGCTGCGGTTGCCGGCCTCGAGGTCGATCAGGAAGAACTGGGCGACGATCGACAGCAGCAGCGCGCCGCCGCAGACGAGTTGCACGCGCCACAGCCGCAGCAGCAGGTCGCCGACGATCGACCCGGCCAGCAGCGTGCCGTGCTGCCCCTCGAGGTTCACGCTCAGCACGTGCGGCAGCAGCGGGTTGTTCTCGCGGACGGTGCGGAAGATGACCGGCGCCGCCATCGCGACGAACAACACCCCGCCGAACCACGTCGCCAGCGCCAGCCAGTAGACGATCTGAACGAGCTGATACAGGTCCGCGCTGGGCATGGCGGGATTATAGGGATGGGGGCCGGATGGCAAGGAGAAGGCGTGACAGATCCGGCGAAACGAGGACGCCGCCGCCAACCGTCCGGATCACTTCACCGTCGCCCGTCGCCCGTCGCCCATCGCCACGCGGCATCGCGGCATCGCGGCATCGCAGACACAGTGCGCCTGAGCACGCGGAGATGCGACGACTTTCAAGGACTCGCTTTGTCCCGCTCTCACCCGTACGCAGGAGAGGGTACCGCCAGCGTCGAAGCACGAAGGCAAAGGCATGAAGGATGAAAAGGTCGGAGGCACCCCCGTTCATCCTTCCGCCTTCATTCTTCATCCTCGGGTTCCGCCCCTCACCCCTGCCCTCTCCCCCGAGTACGGGGGAGAGGGGGTAAGGCCGCGACCGGGATCGGCGTGTCACGATCCTCGTGATCCTGCTGCGCGATCATCCGCGACCGACGTCCCGGCCACCCAAGACGTCGAGCCGTCGGCCCACACTTCCTTCTTCCAGACCGGCACCTCCGCCTTGAGCGTGTCGATCAGCCAGCGACACGCCTCGAACGCGTCGGCCCGGTGTGGCGTCGCGACGGCGACCACGACCGACGGTTCGGCCAGCGCCACCCGACCCACCCGGTGCAGCAGCGCTAACTTCACCACCGGCCACCGCGCGGCGGCGCGCGCGGCGAGGTCCTGCATCCGCGCCAGCGCCATCCCCGGGTACGCCTCGTAATCGAGCGCCACGAGTTCCCGGCCGGCCGCGCCCGTCTCGGCGCGCGTCGTGCCGAGGAAGACGTCGACGCCGCCGGCGCGCGGGTCGGCGACGAAGCGCAGCACCTGGCCCACGTCGAGTGCCGTCTCGCGGATCTCTACCCATCGGTCCTGCAAAGCGGCGTCCTTTCGGGGCTGCGAGGTGACGAACCACGGAGACACGGAGACACGCAAATCGGAACAGCGCACGAGTACGGCAGATGGGCGACGACGCGCGTGCTCGCCTTGTCGCATCCTCTAGAATCGCCGCCGACAGCCACGCCGTCCCCACGGTCGTCGCGGCCGACGCCGCGGCGGCGAGCAGGAACGTGCGGGCGAAGCGGGCGTGCGCGAGTGCGGGCGCGGCGGCTTCGGTCATCGGGTGTTCACCCCCCGCTCACCGGCGGGATCGCGGCGACCTCGTCGCCGTCGGCCAGCGCGGTGCCGTTGCTCGCGTACTCCCGGTTCACCGCGAACGCCGTCTGCCGCAGCACGTCGCGGAGCACGGGAAACTGTTCCGCCAAAAGTTCACGCAAGGCGGAAATGGTGGCGCCGTCCCGCACGTCGAGCGTCGCCTCCGACACGCCGGCCCGCTCGCGGAGGATGGCGAAGAGTTTGACAGTGACTCGCATCGAGGCGGTGTTACCAGTTCGAGGAAGATTGAACCACGGAGACACGGAGGCACGGAGAAGAGAGGACGAGGATGGAAGATGGAGAATGGACGATGGAGGAAGACGAACGAGGTGCGTGCGCGTTGGTCTTCTGCACTCTATCTTCCATCCTCCATCTTCGTCCTCTCTGTCCTACCTCCGTGTCTCCGTGTCTCCGTGGTTCAATTTCCCCCGAAACGGTCAGTCATACTCCTCCGGCGGCGGCTTGCGGGGGATGACCTCGAAGGCGCGGCCCTCGGCGTGCTGGTCGGGGAGGCAGGCGAGGACCACCACGCCGGCCAGGCCCGCGATGCCGAACAGGCCCCACAGGCCGCTCCACCCCTTGGACTCCATCAGCAGCCAGCAGGCCCAGATCGTGACGAGCGACGCGCCGAACCAGCAGAGCGCGATCGCGGCCTTCAGCGACAAATCCGTGCCGGCGATCACCCAGATCACGATCGCCGGCAGCACGTGCTGAATGAGCAGGCCGACGAAGACGGCCATCTCGGCGAAAGCCTGTTTGCCCTCTCGCGACACGCCGGACCTCCCGCCATCCTGACCGTCCTATTTCGCCGGCGCCGCCTCGACGGGGCGCGCTTCAACGGCGGAAAACGTCCCCCGGGAAGTATAGCTCGCAGGCGTTTCTGCTCACGGTCGGACCGGCTGATATCCGCCGGCTTCAGGGGAATTGATACTGCCACAGTTGGGGCCCAGGTGCACGCCGATGGATGCGGAGGGCGGGCGCCGGGGGGCGGCGAGGCGTGGTCGGCTGTGG